>JAIEPM010000114.1 GCA_019748395.1 Candidatus Obscuribacterales bacterium | reverse complement strand
GTAATTGTTGTTGTTCAGCCCTGTGTCCTGAATGGATTGAAAGTCGCCAAAGGCATTGACATTGATCGTACCGCCTGAGCCGTTCGTGGAAGAGGCAAGCAGTGAGCTGTTGTAATATGCCGGACAGCAGATTGAAGCCTGGTAGAGCAAAACCGAACCGCTGTTTGTATTAAGGCTGATTGTGCCGGCGCCACCATTGGTGGTATTGACCATCAGCTCTGTTTCGTAGATGTTGATGCTGCCTTCGGCCCGGACGTTTATAAAACCTCCGCCCGTGCTGCCGCTGGCGTCTACGTCACGATTGCTGTTGTTGCCGGATGAAGCAAATTGCGTTATTCCTGCAGTGTTAATGTCGATTCTGCCGCCTGTACCCGCAGTGCCGGTGGCGACCAGTCCGAAGCCGCTTGTCAGATTGTAAGAGCCGGAGTTGATACTTATAAGTCCGCCGCTGCTCGTGCCTGTTACTGAAACTTCTCTTGTAGTGCTGTTGCCGATGCTGCTCAGGTCGACGCGCCCGCCTGCGCCGGCTGTGCCTCGGGCATCGATGCGCTCGCTGCGCTGAATGTCGATGTTGCCGCCGGTGCTTATGTTGACGCGGCCGCCCGAAGCTCCGTCGGCTCTGATCACGGAAGTGCTGTAGTTGTTGTTGTTTAAGAATGTATCTTGCAGGGTTGAAAAATTCTGGGCGGCATTAATGAATATATTTCCGCCAAGACCACTTGTGGAAGTGGCAGTCAAATCGCCGTTGTAATAAGCCGGACAGCAGACGCTGCCCTGTCTCAGGTCGATAGTTCCTGCAAGGCTCCGTAAGTTGATGTTGCCGCCGTTGCCGCTGCTGCCGTTGGCGCTCAGGTCGAATTCAAAGGCTTGCAGGTTACCGCGGCTTGCGACAAAAATCTGCCCGCCGGAAATTCCGTTTGCCTGAATGCCGTTATTTGATGTGTTCGCTGCCGTGCCGAGCGCCAGCATATTGCCTGCTACCTGTCCCGGCGTCAGCAAGACGACTCGTCCTCCGGCGGCACTGCTGCCGTTGGCAAGCAAGCTGAATGTATTTGCCAGGCTGTAACCCTGCGAACCGACGATGTTGATGCTACCGCCGGCGGTGCCGCTTGCATTGGCTGTCTGAGTTGTGACCGTACCGGCGCTGCTCACGATCGAAATCGTGCCGCCTGCTTGTGTCGCCGAAGTCGAACTTGCTGTTCCGCTTATGCTTATATTGCCTGCTGCAAGCAATAAAGTCGATGAAGGCTGCCCGCCTGAAACCGCGCCTGTCAGTCCGCTTAGAGATACGTTGCCGCCGCGGATGTTAAGGGGCACAAGCAATCTTTCGTCGCCGCCGGTGTTCACCGTCAATGAGCCGGATGCGGCGCTGTTGAAGCCGCCTGGATTGAAATTGACGACTGATCCCGGTGTCACGGTTATTGTTGTCGGAACTGTAATTGTTGCTTGCGGAGTTGTCGGTGTGCCGCTAAAGTTCAGTCCGGCGGTGCCGCCTGTTTGTGTGAGAGTACCTGTGCTGACTCCGACTGCGGAATTGACCACGAAAAAGGAATTACCGGCGCGATTGCCTGCTCCTCCGCTTGCGGCATTCAAGTTTATGTTTCCGGTGCTGATGCCTGTTCCACCGGCCGCACCGCTTGAAAGGAAAAGATCTCCGGCTCTGGCTCCACTGCTTCCGGCCGCCGTAGCTTGAGCATCGATTGTTCCGACTGTCACTGTACCGTTAGCGACCATGCCGACCGACCCGCCACGGGCATCGAGCCCTGCAGCCGCGCTCGTGATGTTGCCCGTGTTGATAGCACCACCGCTGCCGAGGTTGGATACGACTATGTCGCCACCTCTGCTGGACCCGGCTGTGTTGATGGCGCCTATGCTGAGGATGCCGCTTTGAGCAGCGGCTCTCGCCGTGCCGCTGGTTCCGGACACGACAGTCAGGCTGCCGCCCTGACCGCTACCGCCGTTGGATGTATCGATGGCGCCGAGTGTAGTCAACCCGGGTGTGCTGCTGATGATGCTGCCGCCGCTCGATGAAGCTCCGCCGCCTGAGCTTGCGCTCAGTGCTCCGACATTGATGTTGCCCGCGCCGCTGTTTCCTGCGGCAAGCGTTATCAGTCCGCCGTTTCCGCTTTGTGACGAAGCTGATATGCTGCTGCTGCTTATGTCGTTTTCTGCAAAAAGACTGACATTGCCTGCTGAGTTGCTGCCGCCGCCGCTTGCTCCTGTGTCGATCGACCCGCTGATGCTCAGGTTTTTGCCTGCGATCGAGAGGCTGCCGCCTGCGGCAGAACTTGAGCCACTCAGTTGGGCCTGACCGATGGAAATGTCGTTAGTGCTTGAGATGCCGACTTCGCCGGCTCGATTGGCCAGACCGCTTGCCGAGCTATTTATCAATCCGCTTACGGAAACTGCACCGCTGCCCGCCCTCAGATATATGTCGCCTGCATTGCCGCTGCCGCTTGCGCTGCTGTTAAGTGCTTGCATTGTGATCGAGGTTGCGGCGCTCACGTTGACTAGTCCGCCACTACCACCGGTGCTGCTTAACGCGGTGCTTGTGACGGAGCCCGCACTTGAGGTGATATTGACATATCCACCGGCACCTGTCCCTGAACCGTTAGCGCTGATCGAACCGGTGCTGATGTCGGAGGGGGCGCTTATATTCACGATCCCGGCATTCTGTCCTGCAGTTGTAGCGGAGCTGTTGATGTTGCCGATACTGATCGTGCCGTTGCTTGTGGTGCCGCTGTTTGCTTGCAAAGTTATTGTATTGCTGTTGGTCAAAAGCGAAACACTGCCCATGGCAATATTGCCGCCATTTCCGCTTAACCCGCTAATTGAATAATTGGGTGTACAGTTGCTGCAAGAGATCGGGCTGAATCCACCGCTGACTGTGAAAGTGACACCGGCATAGAGTCCGATCTTGCCGCCCTGAGTGCTGAGACTTGTTGCGTCAATGCTGCTTCCCGGAGCGGCTGCAGCTATAATATCGTTGCTTGAAAGTGCAATGAAATCGCCGCCGGATGTGGAAAAGCTCGAGCCTGAAAAAAGTCCGCTTAAATCAAGATTTCCGCCTGAGGCATAATAAATCGGGTCACCGCTCAGCGCCATTTTCGAGATCGTCAGATCTCCATGTTTTGCTCCCACATAAGCGATGCCGCCACTCAAATCGACCTTGCCGTTAATAGCATCGGCATTGACATTAATCACCCCATCTGGCGAATTTATATTGACCACTGAGGCTGTGATACTTTGCCCGACGATATCAATTCCTGCTTTTGAAAGCAGGCTGCCGTCTGCAGAGTAGGAGCTGCCCAGAGACTGAAAAAGTACGCTGTCTCTAGCTCGAATAATTCCCATTACGCCATCGACGTTGAGTGTTTGGCCGATCAGATTTTGAATATTGACTGAACCCGACAGTGCTTGAAGGAGTCCCGAGTTTGTCA
This sequence comes from Candidatus Obscuribacterales bacterium, assembly GCA_019748395.1. GTDB lineage: Bacteria > Cyanobacteriota > Vampirovibrionia > Obscuribacterales > Obscuribacteraceae > JAIEPM01. Next base: position 7,126 of record JAIEPM010000114.1, on the reverse strand, counting down.
GGTTGGCTGTTGCCAGATTGGCGTTGGCTAGTTGAGAGGCGATCGTGCCCTGGTTCAAAATACTGCTTGCTTGCAAATTGATGTTTTGCATTGCTTGCATGATCGGCGAAATGCCGCTGACGCCGGAGGGAAGCGCGTTGATAATTGAGCCGCCTGCAGTCGCGCTTAAATTTGCAGCGCTCATGATGCTTCCGGCGTTGACTATATTCTGCACGGCATTCAAGCTCAAGCTCAGTCCGGGAATGGCGTTGGCTATATTGAAGCTTGAGGGCAGAATCGAGCTTATGAGCGAGTTTTGATTGTTGAATATATTTGCTGCATTGATCACCGCAGTGCTGACAGCTGAGTTTGTCGAATAAGCATAGAAATTTCCGCTGTTGACCAAATTTCCGCTCAGGTTCAGGCTGCTGCTTTGACCGAAGTTATATAAAGCCGATACGCCTGTGGGAACAACCAGCGAGCTGAAGCTGTTCGTGGACAAACTGCTGATATCGACTCGTCCGCCGATTGCTGCGCCCAGGCTGTTGAGCTGTATTGCTTGCATGCCCCCCGAGAGCACTTGCTGCACTGCAAGATATTCTGCACCGGTGAGCATGTCGCTTCTTTGAACAGTGACGGATGTTCCGCCGAGGTTTATAGTAACCGGCTGGCTGCTGCCGCTTAACAAGCTTGAGGCCGCCATCGTTTTGTCTTGCGACGAAAGGTCGAGTTTATGAGTGTTGCTGCCAGTGCTGCTGCTTGTGCCGCTGCTCAGGTCTGTGGCCCCGGCCACCTGGGCTCTGGCAGAGAGAGTCGGAGAAAAGATTTGCAAAAGCACGGCCGACAGGCAAATATAAGTCTTATAACTCGTGTGAGTTTGTTTCGACTTCATGTTTTTGACCCGCTTCAAGTTCGGCCCCTCACCCATTCTCCCACAGGGCTGGGGGCTACGGGTGAGGGTCCTAAATTAATTCGTACCTGAAGTTCAGAATTGACAACGAATTTGCGGCTACCACGCCAGGAGCAGTTTCAAACGGGATTTATTTGATACCGAGGAAGAAGGATGTGACGATATAACCCAGAGCCAGGGCTCCAACTATGATTGAGCTTAGCTCTTTGAAAGAGAAGGCATGCCTTGTGAGCAGGCCGTTTTCTTCAACAGAATCCCAATATGAGTTCAGCCAGTGTTGAAGCAAGGCCAGAGGCAGCACACCTAGAAGGAAGATCAAGTAATAGGCATTTGGCAGGAAGGCGCTGAGCGAGAATGCGATCCAGGTGGCGACCAGCGCGAATGAACATAGATATGGGTGTCTGGAAAGCAGCGAGTTCTTGTCCGGAACAAGGCGAGCGATTCCAAGGGCAAGAGTGAAGAGCAGATAGTTATTCAGGTAAGGGAAAAGTATCACAACCGTGCGAAGAAATGGGCTGCAATCTTTGAAAGAAGCAAGATGTTCCGGCAGCAATTTTTCGAGCAGAGTTTCAGAAGAAGCAGGCTCGGCGACGCTTGGGCTGTTGGTGTCGCCCTTGGTGTCGCTTTTGGTGTTGCCGGCGGTGCGGCAGTGAGCCTTTGATAAATGATTGGAAAGATCTCTCCAGTTCTTGTAGGCCCAGTAAATGAAATAGAGCTTGAATGTGAAAATGCCCAGCACCATTACATGCCATGCCGGTTGTTTCAGGGACATTTTCAATTCGACAAATTCGCCTTTTGGATTCGCGGACTTTTTTCCGTGATTCTCACTATTTGCGATCGTATTGTTTGAAGTACCCAAGTTTCTTCCCCCGGCTGAAAATGAAGTAATGATTGCTCGAGCCTGCGGCCCGGAATCTTGCTTCCGTCGGCTCAATATTCTACTTGCAAACCGGAAGATCTGTTTTCAATAGGCGAAAAACACGTTCACAGAGCAGGCAAGATCGCGGATAATCTAGACTTGAGTTTTTCTTTCAGGGGTTGCCGGGGGTAAGCCATGGTAAATGCTGTAATGCTTGTGGGACGTGTTGGCAAGGATCCCGAAATGCGCTATTTCGAATCCGGACGGGTCAAAACCACGTTCAGTGTGGCTGTAAATCGCCCGACTAAAGAGCGTGAAACCGACTGGTTCGATATTGAGCTCTGGGGCAGGCAGGCTGAAGTCGCCGGTGAATATGTTCGCAAGGGCAGTTTGGTCGGGGTTGAAGGGCGTCTTGACTTCAGCAGCTGGACCGACGATGGCGGCGTCAAGCACAGCCGTCCTTATGTTCACGGCACCAACTTACGCTTGCTGGGCAGCAAAAACGACCGCGGCGGCGGTGAAACTCGTAATCCTGCAGACTTCGATTGAGGTCGCGGCTTGCACGTCGGGTTTGTTGATTACCTAATCATCGTTGTTTATTTTCTTTTTGTGCTTGGCATCGGCTTTGCGCTGAAAAAGCAAATGCTCAGCAGTGAGGATTTTTTCCTGTCCGGGCGCTCGATTCCAAGTTGGATTACGGGCATTGCATTTCTTTCCGCCAATCTGGGCGCCATCGAAGTTATGGGGATGGCGGGCAACGGCGCTAAATACGGGATTATGACGGCCCACTTTTACTGGGTGGGCGCAATTCCAGCCATGCTTTTTCTGGCTGTGTTCATGATGCCCTTTTACTATTGCTCGAAAATTCGCAGCGTTCCGGAATATTTGAAACTTCGCTTCAATGAAGCGACACGTGCTCTTAACGCCATTTCTTTTGCAGTTATGACCGTGCTCATGTCCGGTATAAATATGTATGCGATGGCTCTTGTTTTCCGGCTTTTGTTGGGCTGGGACATGAATGCTTCAATCTGGGTTTCGGCTGCTGTGGTTCTGGCTTACACGGCACTTGGTGGCTTGACCTCATCTATATACAACGAGGTTTTGCAGTTTTTTTTGATAGTGCTTGGATTTTTGCCTCTAACTGTAATCGGCCTAATAAATTTGGGTGGTTGGCAGGCTATGACGGCTAAACTCCCGGCCGGATTCTCTAATCTCTGGATGCATACGGCAAGCGCTGCGGCCAACCCGATGGGTGTAGACTGGATGGGGATTGTTGCCGGTCTTGGTTTTGTTCTATCTTTTGGATACTGGTGTACCGATTTCCTGGTTATTCAAAGAGCGTTAGCCGCCGAGGATCTGCCGGCTGCGCAAAGAACGCCGCTGATTGCCGCTTTTCCAAAGGTACTTTTTCCTGCAATAACAGTCTTGCCCGGCATGATGGCGCTGGTGCTTTTCCCTCAAATAGGGCAGGGCAATGATCCAAACATGCGCTATGACATGGCAATGCCTCTTTTGCTGGGCAAATACTATCCGACCGGCATGCTGGGAATCGGCTTGACGGCGATGCTGGCAAGTTTTATGTCGGGCATGGCCGGCAATATTACTGCATTCAATACGGTCTGGACTTACGACATTTATCGCAATTACTTTGCAAAAGACAAAACAGATCACCATTATCTGGTGGTGGGGCGGCTTGCCACTGCCGGCGGTATCTTGATAAGTATTTTTACTGCTTATTTCGTAATGGGCTCTGAGAGCATTATGGATTATATGCAGGCGATTTTCGGTTTCTTTAATGCTCCTCTCTTCGCTACTTTCTTGCTTGGCATGTTCTGGAAACGCGCAACTCCCTGGGCGGCTTTCTCCGGTCTTGTGCTCGGTACTCTGGCAGCTGCCGTTCATTTTTATATGTCTTCTTATCCATCCGAGGCTCCGGCTCTGCACTTTTCTTCGCCGATGGCCGGTAATTTCTGGCGGGCGGCAACTGCCTGGGCTGTCTGTTTCGTATCGACCATTATCATTTCTTTCTTTACTAAAGCGAAGCCGATTGAGGAATTGCAGGGGCTGGTCTGGGGCACCGCTCCCGGTATCAGTACCGCTAATCTGGCCTGGTACAAAAATCCGATAGTCCTGGCAATTCTTGTTGCTCTTTTTGCTTTGTTATGCAACCTGATCTTCTGGTGATATATGCTTGATTTAAGATTACCGATAGGCGCTTATTTCGTGATCAACTCAATCATTCTGGTTGTGGCCGGGCTTATAAATCCGGGAGAGATTCAGGTTGCAGAAAAGAATCTGAACCTGAATCTTGTCTGGGGCTTAGTCATGGGAGCATTCGGAATCTTTATGCTCGTCCTCTGGAGCACCGAGAAAAACAAAAACTCCGCAAAGTCAAAAGTTCAGGAATGACCGAATTTTTTGTATTCAATTTTGTCCCGATTGTTTTGCTTGAGGCATTGCTTCTGTGGCTTACCCGCTGGGGAAAAATTTGGACCTGCTTATTAGACTCTTTGTTGATGAACTTTGCTTCGACCCTTTGCTTGATGTTGGGTATTGCGCCTCCGATTCAGGCTTACAGTGCTTTCGGCATGCTTCTTTATTTGACATATTCTTTTTTAGTTGAGGCCTTTGTCCTTTGTTTGCTGGAGCGCCAGCCTCTGAAGCAAGCCGTCTATTCTGCCGCATCGGCTAATCTTGCCAGTGTTCTATTTCTGGCCGTCGACTTCAATTTTCATCCCATCTAAAGCTCAGGAAGCAAATGTATTGTTTGATTTATAGGTTCAAACTGAATCCGGGAAAGGACGAAAAATTTCGCATCGGCTGGCGAAAGTTGAGTCTTGCTTTAATAGAACGCTGCAATTCTCTTGGTGCGCGCTTGCATCTGGCCGAGGATAATTCTTATATTGCTTATGCTCAATGGCCCAGCCGCGAGGTCTGGCAGAAAGGCGAGGAATTTATCGGGGATGTACTTTCATATACACATTGGGATGAGGATGTAATTTCCTCAATTGAGGTTCTGTTCAAAATGGAAGCTTGCGACGATTTGCTTGTGAAATGAGGAAAAGTTTTATGCTTGGAGACTGTTCTTTTGTCCGCAATTTATTTGCACTTGTATTGACAGGCTCTATTTGCTTTGCAGCTGCTTTTGATCTGCCGTCGCGGGCAAATGAGTGCCCAAGGGCAAAGGCTATTGCTGATGCTTCAGTTTCAGGGGAAGAGCTCCACTCGCAAACAGTGCTGCCAAAATCATCATCAAAAGAATTACCGTTTGCTGCCGTAAATGATCTTTTTCGCGAATATTATGCCAACGCACGAAATGAAATACTTGAGTCATTTGGACCGATTATTATTGCCGATGGCTCGGTATTGACGCTTGTTCGAGGAAAGGAACGTAAAAGCGAGAATTTTATTCCGGATAAATATACAGGCTTGAAAGAAGTTTCGCATGTAAACCTGGGCACTTACATGCTGCTCTTGAATCACTGCGATCAAGAAATTGATCAAGCAAGTCTTGAGAGGCTGCGCAAGTTCAAAGCCGCCGTCGAAAAAGCTGCTCAAGATCTTGACTCTGAGCTTGCAGATAAATCAGTGAAGGCAAGACAGCTCGAAATTATTTCCGAGAGTCTCAAGTTGTTGAATTCGGCACTTCTGACAAAGCATGTTTCGAAAAAAGACTTGCAGGCTTTTGCTCGCTCGATGGCTGCCGACGATCTTCAAAACGCTTACGAGGCAGCTTCTGCTCAACTTCGACGAGTTGACGAAATAGTTGCCGGATGGAAATCTTCGATGCCGGCTGAAGATTGGGGCAGGCTTTATGTTGTGGTCACCTGCTCTCATATGGCTAAGTCGCAATTCTCCGTATATCAGTATTTCGCTCGCTTGTTGAAGCAGGATAGAGAATGCGACCGGGTTATTTTGACTGAGCCTGCCGCCGACATAGAGCAATCAATCAATACCCTTATGACACATCGATTAGATCGTCATATCGGCGAGGATTATTTTCAAGACCCATGGCGCATGCACAGAGATCTCTTATCCGATGCGGCCGCAAAATACTTGAAAGCCCAAAAGAAATTGCTGGCGGAATAATCAAAGCTATGGAAGCTTTTGACCGCAATGATTGCAATATTTGATCAGGGCTTTGCTGTCCATCGTTTTCGAGAGCCCGTGCATTTTTAGCCTTGTGTAAATAGTACGCACTGCAACCTCGCAATGAGATGCAATATCTTCTGCGGTCATATTCTTGTCGATGTAGAGTTTCGACAGTAACTGCCGTTCTTTTTTTGAAAGCGGAGTCACGCCCCGCTTGAGTAGCAATTTATTGGACACTTTTATTTGACCCTAAGCGCCTGCATCCGTAAGCATCATTCCACATTATTGTACGAGATACCGTCGGATATCGTCTGCAATATTCAAGCTGCATGCTTTATTTCTTTTGAATAGTCTTTGAATCTGCGCTTTGTCTGTGCTTCTTCACGCTCCAGGATTTTGTCGAAGCGGAAAAAAATCTTTCAAGTCTCATTTCCAATTACTTTTTTATTCAAATAATATGAAGCGCTGAGAGAGTCTTTTTCTGTCCGGCACTAATGACTTAGCTCTCCAAATCCGTTCTTGCGCGCAATTTGGCAAGATAATGATTGCGCACTTCCACAGCGCGAGGGTGAATCGGGCGGGCTGTTTCCATCAGATGCAAGAGACCTAGATCCGAAGCGGTTACCATTGCTTTTTCTACATTGATCTCATCATCCAGAGATAGGGATGCCCAGATTGGCGCCGTGTAGTCCGAAGGTCGGCTTTCTTCCAGGCAATCCGCCAGATAAAGCACCTCGGAAAGTTTGCTCATCGGAACATTGCCGAGTGTATGTTCGGCGATGGCAGCCAAAAGCTCTTCGTGAGTAATGCCCAGTTCTTCGCGCACAACGCAGGCTCCGACCGGACCATGCAAGAGATGTCCGTATTGCTCTTCGACTTGCGTAAAAGGAATTTTGAATTCGCGAGCCTTTTGAACGAGCACTTTATCCTTCTCTTCCTTGCAAGCGTCGTGCAGCCAGCCGCCCAGTTCAGCCAGATATGAATCGCAACCGTAGGCGGCGGCGATTTTGCTTGCAACTTTAGCAACACCGATTACATGCTTAAAGCGCTTGGCCGAAACCCTGGGTTCCATCCAGGCTTTCACAAAATCGATGTTGATTTGACCGGGAATTCCTTCGATGGACATTAAGTTTCGCCCTGACTTTCTAAGTTGTTAGATTCTAGCTGGAAGAAAGATCTTGCTACAATAATTTGCGCAACTTGTGGTGGCACCAAGTACATTATTGTTTTGCCCAGTCGTATCCGCTCCCGGATCAATGAGCACGACACCGGTACTTTCGGAAAGT
>JAIEPM010000653.1 GCA_019748395.1 Candidatus Obscuribacterales bacterium | reverse complement strand
AAAATGCGCCCGGCAGTACACATGCCCGAACCGGCCAGAATCAAACAGGGTCCCTGAATGCCGTTAAGAGCCTGAGACTGCTCTCTGCTGCGGCAAATGCGCAAAGTTGCCAGATCACGCCTTAGCTGTCCACTTTCTTGCAGGGCCAGCGCCTCCTCATCCATGAGTTCCGGATGATTTGCATATAGACGGGTGGCTTCAATAGCCATAGGACTGTCCAGATAAATGGGAAAAGGCTCAAAAAGCTTCTTGCGGAACATTTCAGCAAAATGATATAGAACCTGCTGCGTTCTTCCGACAGCAAAGATCGGCATTAGAATTTTGCCTTTTCGCTCAATTGCAGCTTTAACCAGTGACTCAAGCTCAATTAAAGTATCAGGCAAAGATCGATGATCACGGTCTCCATAAGTTGACTCAAGAAAGCAAAGATCTGCTTTTTCTATAATGCTTGGATCCTTGACTATGGGCGCATTCCATTGCCCGATATCGCCTGAAAAAACAACATGTTTTTCGCTGCCGTCATCGCTGAGCATAAGCTCTATACTGCTCGAACCAAGAATGTGTCCGGCATCCACAAATCTGGCTTTAATGCCGGGCACAATTTGCAAGTGTTTTTCAAACTCAACAATCCTAAATTGCTCAAGGACCTTTTCCACGTCTTTGATACTGAAAAGAGGCTTCACTGCTTTCAAGCCATTTTGCTTTCTTTTGCGATTTTCTCTTTCAGCATCATCTTCCTGTATTCGTGCTGCATCTTCCAAAATAAGTCGGGCGATATCGAAGCTTCCTGCACTTGCATAAATAGGTCCGCGATATCCTGCCCGTCGCAAAAGCGGCAAGCGACCACAATGGTCTAGATGCCCATGCGTAAGCAAAACAGCATCCAGCTTTTCGCATGACAATCCAGCCGGAATTCGATTTAGTTTTTCCAGCTTCGAAGAACCTTGAAAAAGTCCGCAATCGATTAAAACGGTGCCTGAATCAGACTCAAGATAATATGCCGAACCAGTTACTTCAGAAGCAGCTCCAAATAGCGTAATTTTCAAAAACTCAGACTCCTCTGCCCATCAGTGTTGCCGGATAGTACTGCTGCAATGCTTTTTTTTAAGTGTAGCAGGCTCAGTCTTTTTCATTTAGATTCCATCGGGGGGATGATGCAGGCTAAAGCAGGCTCATGACAAAATAAATTCAGCTTGAAAAATGCGAGGTTATTATCATCATGCAAGCGATCAATTCAAGTTCGACACTTTCACAGTCAGCAGTTTCTGAAAACAGCGAGAAATCAGCGTTTCGTTTCTTCCTTTTATTTACGATACTAGGTGCAATTGCCGGACCAATAGTAACTTATAATATCAGTCCGGTATGCAGCGAATTCAATGCAGGCATTTGCTTCATGACTTTGCTTGTCGGAACTTCAGTCGGCGGTGTAAGCGGACTTCTGCTGGCAACACTTTCAGATGTAATTTTCAGCGGACGACTGGAAGAAGACCATAGTCTCTGATATTGTGATCGCTTAAACTAATCAGAGTTTGGCGACTTCAGAGAAGGATTGCAACTTGTGCTAAAAAGCAAAAAATCAATTTCGCTTGGAATTTATCTGGCCTATTTTGCGATTTCAAGCTCTAGTTCGGCGGCTCTGTCGCAAGAGCTTCAGCGAGGGAAGCAACTTTTTCAGAAAGCACAGTGCATTCAATGCCATTCTCTGAGCGGTCAAGGCGCTTGTCTGGGTCCTGAGCTTGCCGGAATCGGCAAAAAGCGAGATAAGAGCTATCTGAATTTGCGTTTGAACCAGAACGATGAATCCGCCTATATCAAGCTGATTGGTCATCCGGAATTATTCCCTCATCCGCGCTTCAAAGCAGATGATGTCAAAGCGCTTTTGACATATCTGGCCAGCCTTCCGGATAAGCCCTCCAACGAAAAACTCAGCCATTCAATTAAAACTGAAAGTCAGGATATCAAGAAAGAAGCGGCTGAAGAAAAGAAAGTCGCTGAAGCCGATATTGCCGAAGGCAAAAAGATATTTCTGAAAAACGCCTGTCTTGCCTGTCACTCACTTGGAGGGCAGGGGGGCAGCAGCGCACCGGCTCTCGATCAGATAGGCAGCCGACGCAAACGGGTCGAAATAGATTCGATGATTGCTTATCCAATTTCATCGCGCAATCTAAAAATGCCCAGGGCACCGCTCAGTTTCGAAGAAAGAAGCAAGCTAATTGATTTTCTGCTGAGCCAAAATTCGAAAGTCTCTTCACCTAAGCCCTAGTGCTTTTTGCCATTTCAGCAGATTTTAGAGAATTTGTTTTTCCGGGTCTGACCACAATCACGGAGCAGGGCGCATGGCTTACCATGGCAGCCGAGATGCTGCCCATCATGAAAAGATCCACACCTTTGCGTCCATGAGAACCCAGAATCAAGAGTTCTGCAGGCCAGGATTCAACCAGTTCAAGTATCAATTCGGATGCCTGCCCTTGCAAAAGAACTTCCTCAATTTCGACTGCAGAAATTCCCAGCTCTTTCTGAATTCGTTCTGCTGAATCTTTCAAAAGCAGCTTCCTGCCTTTCAAAGTTTCTTCGATAAAGTGCTGCAAATCTTTTGATGTTCTAACTTGAGATTCGGGCGGCATCCATGGACAAACACAGAGCAAGCGAAAACGGGTTTGATCCGACCATTTATGATTGCAAACAAAGTCAATGACAGGCCCGCTTGTGCGATCATCATCGATAGCAATTAGAACGTTTGTCATTTCTTCACCTACTGTTTAGAACCACAGTATTAGATTCTCACGAAGAGACAAGTGCTTAATCCATCGGGGGAATGATAAAAAATGCCGATACTATATCGCGGGCATGATTTCTCGAAACTCGAGCTATTAATCATTTGGCATGATGTCTGAGTTACCAGTATTGGGGGACAATAACTTTCGGATACAGGTCAATTAGAAATCGGGAGCCCAAAAATGAGATCAAAGCTTTTGCTCACGTTGTTATTGTCGGGAGCCGTCCTCTGCCTTTCAGCTCCGGCTTTAAGCAAAAAGCAGTGCAGCAAAGTTTCAGGGGCTGAATTATTTGCGCAATATTGCTCAAAATGCCACAGCGGCGGCGGCAACTTGATCAAAGCCAGCAACCCTCTTGCCGGCTCAAAACAGCTGGAAAACAAAATTGTTTTTGAGACTTACCTGAAAACTCCGCCCGGACATATGCCTTATTACCAGGAACTGGTCAAAGACAAAACTAAACTCAACTCGCTCTATCAATACTGCAAAGATACATATAAAGACAAAGTTTTGAAGCAAAGCAAAAAAATAGAGCCGCAGTTTCAGCTAGCTAAGATTGAGCCTGATAAAGGCAAGCAAGAGCAATAGCTATTGAATCCCAAAAGGGAGACGCATGGCGTCTCCCCTACCATATCTCTGTCCACAGGGGTAGGGGCGCTGCCATGCGGCGCCCTGTCCGCAGATTAGAACACCTGCCATCTCAGGATTAATCGGGAATTAAGCTCAATGCAAAGCGGACTTTCAGTCAGTCGCAGAATTAAAGGAAGGGGGCGCCGCAGGCGCCCCCTCCAATTCCCCGCCTTCAATTAGTGACCCTGCTGTTTGAAGATTTCATGCATACGCTGTTCTGTGTCAAACATGTCACGGGTCAAAGCTAGTCCAGTTCCAATTCCGGCTTTTGTAGACCAATTGCCGAACATTGATTTTGCAGTCGGTGACGACTCAACCATATTGCCGACGCTCTTGCTCATGAAGCCGACCGGTTTTGTTACCAGATTGGCAAAGCTGATGGGCTTGGCAGGCGCGGCAGGCGGCATTGAAGTAGTGTACTTATCATTGGCATAAAGCGCAGTCAGAGCTTTATTTATGCCGTTGATCCGCTCCAATAAGACATCCGGCGCTACATATCCGGGCTTGCCGCTTTCCGGATTTTGAGCAATAGCTTTCATCCAGCCGGAAAGACCGGCGGAATAAACATCTTCAATGCCATGAGCAGCCTTGTCGAATTTGAAGGTTCCGTCATTATTGCGAGCTGCACTTGCAATTTGATCCGAGAGCGCATCAACTTTCGGGAAGGTCTTGGTCATGTCGGGATATACATTGCGCAGCGACTTATTATTGAGTGCAGGCAATGGTGTTTCCAGCTGTGCTTTGACAATTCCAGGAATAATCGCATCCCATTCTTTAATCGGAATCGAAACATACTGTCCTTTGTTATCCATGGAAGCCCAGACATAGTTGTCTCCGGGGCGACGCATCGATTCAGAAAGATTGTCCATCATTCCGGCAAACTTACTTACTTTAGGATCATTTCCGGAGAGCTGTCTTAGAACTTCGGCAGACAGCTTGATACGCCAGGCGTCGATGCCATGGTGTTCTATACCCAGCGGGTTATCCACCGGATCAACAAACTCTTCGCCATACATACTTCTGGTTTCAAGCTGACCAGGCGCACCCTTCGGTGCTCCGGCAGCCGGTTTTCGAAGTGAGCTCAATAATGGAGCCAGCGAAAGACCGGTATTCGGGTCCATAGCTGTGCCGAAGATGTCGGCGGTGTTTTCATTGGCTTCTGCCAGCAAGAGTTTGGTGAAGAACTCGCTTTTCTTCATACTGCCGTGTCCGGGAACTTCCACAGGAGTGTCGGCAATGCCTTTTGCTTTCATGGCTTCGGCAACAACATCATTGTTGAGAACTTTGTCTCTCAAGTTCTCAGGGAAACGGAGAAGATCACCATAAATCAGGTCATGTCCCAGTTCATGTGGATAAACCCCGGCAACATGAACACCGAGCGCGCTCTTGTATTCACGAGGCAGAACGATAACAGCAGTATCTGTAACACCTTTGATCGCAGGGATTGTGTATGGTCCTGATCCGCTTGAGTCGAAGATCAAGAAAATTGGAGAATTTGTGCCGCGCAATACTGTTTCGGGATTGATACCTTCTCTGATCAACAGATCCATGAGGTTCTTATGAACAGAACGCGAGTACTGGTTAAGAGCGACGATTTCAGGCATCTTTTCCGGAATACCCATTTGCACGTTGGCGACTCGATGATGCTCGAGCAAGAATCCGGCTTGTTTTACATGATCGAGAGTCTGAATCTGTTCGGTGAGCTCAACCAGATTTTTATTGTTTGCCCAGTGACCTTCATCAAGCGGCGGCTTGCCTGTACGCATTGTTTGAGTCAGGGGCGACTGTACGCTTTCCTTGAAGTTGCCGATTTGCATCGCTTCTTCATTGGTCTTAGCAGCTACATCACGAAGTGTCGTAGCCATCTGACCGACAGTCTGAGCATTCTTATCTAAAACAGGAGCGGGACTAGAAGGCTTCTCCAGCCCAGCCTCAGCGGACTTGCCCGCACCGGGCTCACCCGACTCGACAGCTTTCAATGTCGCACGCTTTGCCAGGAGATCTGCAGCTGCAAGTGTGCTTTCACTGGCGCTTCCGGCTTTCACACCTTCTGCTGCACCGGCATTATCACCCAGTAGTTGATCGATTTTGCTGGGCATTTCGGTTTTGTGCCAGCGCTTGTGTTCAAGATAAGCTTTGAATGCAGCTTGAGCATCAGGAGTCAATTCTTTTGGAATTGCGTGCTTGTGTTCAAGGTTTTCAGAAATCAGTCTCAGTTTGTCGTCAATACTGAGAGGCTTGCCGTCTTGACCGACAGTACCGTCTTTGATGGCTTTCAATCTCTGTTCCATACTTGGCTGACCTGGAACTTCTGCTTTCGGTCCGGAGCCGAATACTTTTCCGAGCGGGCCCTTTTCCAAACTGTAGAAATCTTCTTTCCATGATTCAAAAGCCCGTCCGCGAGCGGTGCTCTTCAGCGCATAACCGGTTAACTTATCGGCCGCAAGACCAACAGGCAGGCCGGCTACCATATCGACTGTGAAAAGGCCAAGTCCGTTGCTCATTCTGGTGGCGGCATCATGAATATTGGCCATGCTCTTGTCGTCGGAAACCTGGCTCCAGGCGCCAAGAACCGGGGTGACGGCATCTTTGGCCATCATATAAGTGAAGATTGTGCCGACAACGGCTTTAGCTCCACCGCTTTGCGGAAGCAAGAAACGAAGTCCTGCACCCATCGCGGCGGCAGTTCCCATTTTGGTAGCGAATTCACCGGGATGATCCCAGTTATGTTTTATGCCGTTCAGCACGCCCGATGGAAGCAGGCTCAATCCTTCTGCAGTCACGAGCGCATAACGACCGGCTTTGTACTCAGCAATGGCTTCAAGTGTTTTGTCGGAGTTGGACTTGATACCACCGGTGGGGTTACTCACCAGTTCGCTTCTAGTCAAGCTCGTAAGCAGTGCTTCACTTGCATCTTTGTTCTGCTCTTGATTCGGCGCTTTGTCTGCCGATTTCGAAATTGATTGTTCGCCCATGACTCGTTCCTTATCCCTTTGGAGGCGCACCTGATGTAAAGACGGTAATTGAACTCAGGATTAAAGTCGATACCGGTACACCCCCGCTGGCTACGTGTAAGTCCCACTGAGATAATTGAGAAATTTAGAGTCTTAAGAGAAAAGCAACGAAGTGAGAACGGCAGCAGAAGCCAATCTTAGAGAAGCAAACCGAAAAGAAAAGCATCAGTTGAAGTTCCTCTCATCAAGAGCAAGAAGAGAAAAAATCGAGCGCAAAGCACTATTCATGCGCCTTACAGAAGATGATAACGAGCTTATCTGAAGCGCCGCTCATCAAAAAAGTCAAAGAAGCAGAAGACACGAGTACCAGACAACTTAGTAAAACTCGCATCAGCTGCCGGTTTTCTGGAGATGAATCGCAACTCAGCTTAGCTGCACTTAATTCATTCGACAATTACGCGAGTCAAATGCTGTCACATCTTGCAAACTCAGAATCGGCTCTTAGAGCCTCAGTTGCCGGACTCAAGCAAAGAGCTTCGGTAACGGTTTTCTGCTCGAACTGCTGAGTCTTTGATTCATGCGCTTACAATAGATGGAGTTTTTAGAAGTCTTAGGTATATAGAGCATGACGACAGAGCAAATGACAAAACCCAGTTTAGACCAGGCTAAGGAACTCAAGGATCAAGTAGCAGTCGTGACTGGTTCCGGCAGAGGAATCGGCAGAGCTATTGCAGAAAAACTCATGGCACACGGAGCCAAAATTGTTATTTCCGATATCAATGAAGACCTTTGCAATGCAACGGCGGCCGAGCTTACAAGTCAAGGCGGAGAAGTAATCGGCGTTCCTTGTAATGTCACCGTTTCTGAAAGTATCGACAAAATGGTTGAAGCCGTTACAGCTAAATGGGGACGCATCGACATTCTGGTCAACAATGCCGGAATCACCAGAGATTCACTGGTTATGCGGATGACAGACGATCAGTGGCAAGCTGTAATCGACACAAACCTGACTTCCGCTTTCAAAGTCACAAAACCTGTTCTAAAAGTTATGTCCAAGCAACGTTACGGTCGTGTCGTGAATATCGCCAGCACATCCGGCGTTCACGGCAATTTCGGCCAGGTCAATTACGCCTCGGCTAAAGCAGGCTTAATCGGCTTCACCAAGACCATTGCTCTTGAATATGCCTCCAGAAATATCACAAGCAATGCCGTTGCTCCCGGATTCATCGATACGGCAATGACTCAGGCTCTTGGCGAAGACATCATCAAAAAAATTCTGGATAAAGTTCCTTCAGGTCGCATGGGAACTCCTGATGACATTGCCAATGCCGTGCTTTTCTTTGCACGTCCCGGATCCTCTTATGTCACAGCACAGGTGCTTGAAGTAAGCGGTGGGCTCTATACATAAAATAACCGGAAGCAGCCCTTGTGATCTCGTCGCTTCAATAAGCATTTTCCGCTTGGATTGTCTGCTTCTTGAAAAGAAAAAATTGCTGAAAGAACATTCCGCAATGAAAGTCATGGCCTAATGGTTGACTATCAGGTGACGTGATATTCTAAGTCGGCTGACAGAGACTATCTGGCTGACATCGCCACGTTGTATTTTCCGAAAAGGGGGAATTAAGACTCATGGAAGAAAAGGACGCCTTCGAGCGCGTTAAGAAGGTCGCCGTTGCTCAGCTCACAGTAAATCCTGACGAAGTGACAATGGAAGCAAGCTTCACCAAAGACCTCGGTGCTGATTCACTCGACACCGTCGAACTGGTGATGGCTCTTGAAGAAGAATTCGGCATGGAAATTCCAGACGAAGATGCTGAAAAAATCACGACTGTTGGTGAAGCAGTAAAGTACATTTCCTCTCACCTTTAAGCCGTGATTGATCGAGCCGCTCATAAACTGCCCTGATTATTTCAGGGACAGAGTTCGGCCAGTCGATTAGTGGCAACACTGCGACCAGCGGAAAGTTTAGAGCGGTGGGACCGTGTCGATAGCTCGGAATCATTTGATTCTGAGTGGACAGGAATTTCCAAGCACGGTCCATCATCTACTTAGTAGCGGGACCAATCATAATTCAATGACGATAGAAAGAGTAGTAGTTACCGGCATCGGCATCGTATCTGCCCTTGGCTGCGATAAAGAAACTTTCTGGAGCAATCTTCTTGCCGGTAAATCCGGTATTTCGAAGATAACTCTGGTCACGGAAAAGCTGCAGTCGGCGTGTAAAATCGCCGGCGAAATCAACTCTTTCGATCCATTGAATTATATGGAAGCCAAGCAAGCTAAGCGGATGGATCGCTTCATTCAGTTTGCCGTAGCTGCAAGCCACCTGGCTGTAAAAGACGCAAAGCTAAATCTAGCCGATGACGACCCGACCAGAGTCGGGGTCGTTGTCGGTTCAGCTGCAGGCGGGTTCGAAACCATCGAGAAGAATTACAAGATTCTCATGGAAAAGGGTCCGGACCGTTGCTCGCCTTTCACAGTACCAATGCTGATCGTCAATATGGCGGCAGGCTGGGTCTCAATGATCCACAACGCCAAAGGACCGAACACCTGCGCAGTCACGGCCTGTGCCACTTCAGCGCATTCGATCGGTGACGCTGCCCGCATTATTCAGCGAGGCGATGCCGACGTTATGTTTGCAGGCGGCGCGGAAGCCCCGGTTACAGCTCTCTGCATGGCCGGATTTGCGGCAGCCCGAACCCTTTCTCTCAGAAATGATGACCCCGAAAGAGCAAGCCGTCCCTTCGACAAAGACAGAGACGGCTTTGTTATGGCAGAAGGCGCTTGTATCCTGATGCTTGAGTCATTAAGCCACGCTAAAAAGCGCGGTGCTGAAATTTATGCCGAGTTTGCCGGTTATGGCATGACCGGGGATGCACATGACATCGTAGCGCCTTGCGCGGACGGTGATGGCGCATCGCGCGCAATAAATGCCGCACTAAAAGATGCTAATCTTTTGCACACTCAGGTAGACTATGTTAATGCCCACGGCACCTCGACGCCGCTTGGCGACAAAGCCGAAACCGTGGCTATCAAGCGGGCTTTCGGCGATCATGCCTATAAACTGGCAGTCAGTTCCAGCAAGTCCATGACAGGTCATTTGCTCGGTGCAACCGGTGCAGTGGAAGCTGCAGTATCCGTAATGTCGATCAAAGATTCGGCAATTGCGCCTACAATAAATCTCGACAACCAGGATCCGGAATGCGACCTTGATTATGTGCCGAACAAAGCACGATTAGGAACTCCAGTTAAGGTAGCAATGTCTAATAGTTTCGGGTTTGGCGGTCACAACGCCTGTCTTGTTTTCAAAAAATACGAGCCCTGAAATGAAGGAACTAATCGGTAAAAGCATCAGCGAACTCCGCAAACTTCTGGATAACAAAGAAGTCAAAGCCAAAGAAATCGCCGAAGCCCATGTCGCCCATGCAAAGCGACATGATGCCGAACTTGGAGCTTTCAACAGTATCAGCGCTGAACTGGCTCTTTCTCAAGCCGAAATTGCAGACAAGTTAATCGAGTCGGGCAAGGCTCCTTCAGCTCTGACCGGCATTCCGGTAGCTTTGAAAGACAATATTTGTGTTCAGGGTTATGCCACAACTTGCTCAAGCAAAATTCTGCAGAATTTTATTCCTGCTTACGAGGCTACTGTTGCGGCAAGGCTCAGCGAAGCCGGAGCTGTAATTATCGGCAAAACAAACATGGACGAGTTTGCCATGGGCTCGTCTACTGAGAATTCGGCATTTAGAACTTGCAAAAATCCCTGGGATACAAAACGAGTTCCGGGCGGCAGCTCGGGAGGTTCTGCCTGCGCAGTAGCCTCCGGCAGTGCAGTTGTAGCTCTTGGTTCAGATACCGGCGGTTCCATACGTCAACCGGCATCATTATGCGGCGTTGTCGGCATGAAGCCGACTTACGGGACTGTTTCGCGCTTTGGACTTGTGGCTTATGCATCCAGCCTGGATCAAATTGGACCCTTCGGTCGCACCGTTGAAGACGTGGCTCTGACACTGAATGTGATATCAGGTCACGACCACAAGGATTCAACATCTTATCCGAATAAACTTCCCGACTACAGCAGCGAAATGCGCAAAT
>JAIEPM010000099.1 GCA_019748395.1 Candidatus Obscuribacterales bacterium | reverse complement strand
CTTTTTCAGCAACTTGCTTTCCGGCGTAAAATTCACTGTCTGTACGAGTTGCAAGAGCCCTTTGTTTGGATGCAGAATCCACTGCAGGGACGGAGTCGAACCGTGGCCGGCATGCCGGCTTACCTTTGTTTGTAAGCTCTTTCTGTAGGAGTACAGACAGTAATTTGATCCTATGTGATCTCCTGGTCTGTGTCAAATAAATGTTGCACCATATGTAGTGGCGTAAATCTGCAAGCGTAAATGCACGCAGCAGCTATTGGCTGAGCATGTTGCAGAGCTTTGGAAGGGACCAAAAAACGTTGCCTGTATGGCATCGATCCCTGTGGAGCTGGAGAATTCTTGCTTGCATTCAGTGGCTCCGGACCATAAAGGGCTGCTCCCCGAGTGGGACCAGCCCTTTATTTGGACTAATATATGCTGCTTGTACGAGTTGCTGGAGCTATTTTTAGGTGCTCTACCTCTGAGCTACAGATCCGTATCGGACCTGGCAGGATTCGAACCTGCGACCACCCCGTTAACAGCGGTTGTAAGCTCCTTCTGTAGGAGTACAGGCAGTTATTCTATATTAGTTTGAGTCGAGGCTTCTGTCAACAGGGATGATACTAAATGTGGTGGCGAACGGTGCTCAACGAGGAGCACGCGCTACAGCGAAATTGCTGAGCGCGTGTTTGGATCGATCCATTTTGTTTGTCGCTGTGTCCCACTATAACAGACACCCTGCAACCTCCTCTTATCCAGAAGGGGTCCCGCTGCACCAGCCGGTCGTCGTCAAACCGTCCTGGAAGTGCTTTACCTCTAAGCTACGAGTCCGTGGTGAACTCGGCAGGTTTTGAAGCTGCCTCTCTTCCACTGTGGAGCTACCGTATGCTCCAACTGATAGAGTGCAGTCGGTAATTTGATACTAGCCTAAGTATCGATTGTCGTCAATGCTTTTGTGACACTGTATATGGTGGCGCGTGAGGGTGACGTAAATCGCGCGCAGCGGCTAAATGCCGAGCGCGTCCGCGGGCGGATTGGGGTTTTTATCGCTGCCGTCGTCGTCGGACACTCTCTGCCCTCCGTTGGTCATAATGGCGCCTGCTCGGGTAAAAAGTGCAGTCGCGTTTTTTGATCCTAAAACAAAAATGCAGTGCCGTCAAGATGGCGCTGCACCGTATGTGGTATCGCTGTTGCTCTTGCGAAATTAAGCGCAGCGGCTAAATGCCGAGCGCTCTATGGATTGAATATTCTTGCGACCGTTTTCTGTTTGCGATCGGTTTCGGGTGGCTTGTCATTCCTGCTCCTTGCCGCTTCGGACGAAGTGCTGAACTATTGATAGGCACAGAATTGCATCTTATCCAGACTGTCTGTGGCTGTCAATATGACTGCGGTCATTTCTTCAATCCAGCTCTTCGTTAATTGCCAGATCCCCCAGCGTTATCGAGAAATTGCGTTTCTTCGCAGTGAGAACAAAATTTACAAGCGCTTCGCTTCCAACAGCAACAACCATCATAATCAGGTTTCTGGCAAGTGGATAGTCGCAGAGGTCCAGTCCTGCATCTGATGGGACGAGATATCTATCGTTCCACTTAACCTCGCCATAACTATCATTTACGCCCAGATGAAGGCAATCGATAGACTTTTCTTTGCAGTATTCGCTCAGCAAGCGGCGAGACTTGCTGTTGTCGAAAGTATCTATAACCAGTCCGGCGTTTTTCAGCAGCTTGCCGATATTTCGCTCACTTAATTCTTCGGCAAAGGCGTTGATGCTTTCGCCCAGATCTCTGAAGATCTGATTTCGCAGTAATACGGCTTTTTGAGCTCCGACATCTTCCAGGGCATAAACCTGTGTGCCCAGATTTTGCTCTTCGACTCGATCTTTGTCGATGATTGTTATTTTGTGAAAGCCGCTGCGGGCTAGATTAACTAAGAGATTAGATCCGAGAGCGCCGGCTCCGCAAATATGCAGTTCTCTGGCTGCCAGTTTTGCCATGGCTTCTTTGCCGCGAAAAACCTGCTCGTGTTGAAATCCGGCCATTGCTTGTCTCCGCTTTTGGAAAACTTATTCCCCGATAAGAACATAAGCTATTTCTTTAGTCAAAATAGTAGCTGTTGTCCGCTTCACGCAATACACCCACCAGGCTGCTTAGATCGAAGTTTGCATCTTGACCGGAAAGGCAGATGCCTGCGCTTATAACACTGAGATCGCTTCTGTTTACTTCAACTACATGCTCTCGCTTATCCAGCTGGAATCTGACTGAGATGTGCTGACCTCTTTCCGTATACCAGAAACTGTCGAGGTAAGCGCCTGCATGTGAAAGTGCTCTGCTTATGCGACTGTTGTCGTCGCTTTTGAGTGTTTCGCCTTTGTTCTTTTCAAGATAAAGCATTTTGTATGCGAGTCTCTCTTGCGGCACCATGCCGGGGCATTGTAAATTTTCCGGTTTGATATTTTCGCTGAGGGCTTTGCGCAGGCTTTTGGCAATTGACGGATCTCTTCGCCGGTCTATTTTTTCAAACCAGAAATTATTGCCGTCAAAGCGAGCATAAAGAGTTTCAAATGATGAAAGTCTTTCGCTAAAGTGCAGCGGAATCGGACCTTCGATTCTTATCTTTTGCCCGCTATCCGATGCCGATAATGCCCAGTATTTGCCGTCAAACTCAGAAACTGCAATCAGGCGCACGCGAATTAAGAGATCCAGATAGCTCTTGATCATTTCCGGGGAAGCCGCTTGAAGATAGCGAGCTTTGCTTGCGTTCAGTGCCTGCATGATGCACCAGCCTTCAGGGCATCCGCCTGCATCCATTTCGCAAATTATGCCTTTTAAGCGCAAGCGCACTTTGCCGCCTCCTACATAGGGGGCGACAAAGGTCTTGCCTTGCAATTCTTTTTCTTGCCTGGCGATTTTAGATACGATTGCAAGCGGATCTAATCGCTCGCCCGGGCCTGTCATCCGAAGACCGCTTCCGGACGCAGTGTGAGATTACCGTTTTCGTGGCGTTCTATTACAGTGTGCTTCAAAAGATCGCTGGAAATTTCCATGAAGGCTGCAACGGAATTTTTGATGCTTTCATCGCTGGCGCCGGCCGAGATGCCCAGTAGATCTAGGGCAATATCGCGGCTGCGACCCTGAACGCGCACGTGCAGTACCGGCCCGGTTTTTAGAGCCTCAGTGCCGCTGGCAAGATTGTAGAGTTGTTTTGGGTCGTTAGTCATGATGAAATCCTCCCGTTTGCAGGGGTAGTTTGTTCATACTAACAGACCGATATATATTCGGCTAGTAGAGAAGCGCTGTTTTTGAAGAACTGCGACTGCGGTTTTCCGCAGGAATTTATAAATTGAATTCCTGCTTCAACCGTTTCTTAATTTATTCGCTCGCTCTTCACCGTCGAGTGGTCGGTCTGCGTAACGGTGCAGATAACCGCCTGCATTGTCATCCTCGCTGTCCGGCGCGGAAAGCAGAAAGTGACTTACGGCTTCGTCATGCTGACCGAGCATTTCGTAGCAAACTCCCAGATAATAATCCGGTGCTCTGAATTTGTTGCCGGGAACTTCTCCCGGCAAAACAGTCGAGAAAACCAGCGTGCTTTTTTTGCATTCTTGAAGATCGCTCAGTGCTTCAAGTGGACGCCCCAGTGTTAGCAGCAATCTGCCTCTGGCAAGGCGTGCATCGCCGGAGTTCGCATCGTAAGAAATGGCTTTTCCCAGATCTCTCAAAGCATTGCTGTAATCGCCAAGGTCCATGTAGCAAATACCACGTTCGCAGTATAAATGAGCAGAGAGAGGCTCTACTTGAATGGCTTTTGAAAGATCGATGATTGCTGCTTTAGTGCAGCCGACGGTTCCAAAAAGATAGCCTCGGTTATAGAGTGAGATACAGTCTCGCGGATTTCGAACCAGATTCGCATCCAGCGTGGTCAGAAAGTGAATCAGCTTGTCGCCCATATAACTTCCCTGTACTTTTGATTTCCAGGTAGCAAGCGCAATCGCTTCTTCTTCATACTGGGCTTTGGTCATTTTCATAATCGGTGCATCGGCCTGCGCTTCTGCTTCTTGTTCTACTCCTATTTCTTGAGCCTCGGCTGTTTGAAGGCTCAAGAAATAGGAGAGCGCAAGCGTTAAAATGCCGCTTCGGCGAAAATCTATTTTCAAAATTTAGCTCCTTGCTTCGCATCAAAACGAACAGAGAGACGTAGCGCCTCCTACGTCTCTCTGCGCGCCGTGTTACTAATCCTCGTTTCGTTTTGCTCTCCTGTATTCATATACTAGGAAAATCTGATGAATTGAGGATGAAAACTGTGGAGATAATGTGGAGCTTCTCCCAGTTCTTTCTTAAAGAAGCTCAGGGATTCTGCGCTGCTTCTACTTTCACTACCTGATTTAATTCAAGCAGTTTTTCAAGCTTTTCCACTTTGATGCGGGCCGTAACTGTTTTTGTTTTTTGATTACTGACAATAATTTCCACGCCCAGTGCTTTGAGTTCTTTAATCAGCTTTTCATTTAGCTCGCTCAGCTCAATTTTTACCATCAAGGTGCCGTTTGTGATTTGTAATCCGGCATTGTTTTCTAAGCCGCGCTTCTTGTTGTCGAGCAGCTGTTTGAGGGCTGCATCAAGTTTTGAAGCGCGATTTTGTTCTAAGCCTTTTTTGTCTTTAGATTCTTGGTTTTGTTTGCTGCTGCGCATGTAGAAAACCGGGGGAGCGCTGTTCATCGGTGCCTGGGCGACTGGACCGATTGTCGGACTTGGCTGCATGCTTGGAAGCGACGGAGCCTTGGGGGCTGTTTTGAAGGCTTCGGCTGAGGAGAGATTTGAAGCATAGGAGCTTGCTGATTGGCGTTTGCTCAGCACTCGACCGCGAACCGGGCTGCTTGAATAAGAGGCACCGTAGCCCCCCCCGCCTGCTCGAACCGGGCCGTTTGAGAAAGCGGCGCCATAACCGCCCCCGCCGCCGCTTCCTCCTAAAGAAACCGCTCTGGCGATTGGAGCGCCTAAGGAATCTTCTGCCTCTTCATAAACAGAGCTGCGCTGGACGCCATCTGGGACTTCTATCGGAACGTCGACTGTCTGGCTCTTGTTTCCTTTCGTAACCCGTTTTTCTTCAACCGCAACAAATGAGGTGTACTGGGTCATGATGTGCTGGTCAAGCGCCGTGCGCACTATTTCGTCTTTGATTTCCTTATTTGGATTTCCGGATTGAGCCGCAAACCAGTCTTCGGACATTAGTCTGTCAACCTTTGCTCTTGCCCAGATCGGCTTGATCACTGCGTTCTCGTTATTTTTCTCGGGGAACACAACTTTCAAGTCTTGCTTATAGGGCTTGCCGCCTGAGTAGCCTGTTAGAGTGATTGTGCCTGCACCGGCTTTTAAATATCGCCCCTTTATATAAAGAGGCTTTTCCGCCCAGACATCCGATTGCTCATGAGGATAGACTTCTTTGACTTCAAGCCCGTTGAAATTGACTTTGACATCGGTAAGAACCGGTGAGCTGATGCGGTCATAGAATTTTTTGCCGACCACTGCTCCGGGGCTGTTCAGCAGGACATAATCTGCTTCGCCGCCCCCCTCTTTGGCAATGCCGTCGATTAAGAAGCGATTGACACTATTGCCGGTGCCGAATGAGAACCAGCGGGAAGCACCTCGATATTTCTTGATCAGTCCCAGTATTTCCATGTCGTTGCCGACATAGCCATCGGTCATGAATGTAACTATACGCAGTCTGTGCGAGTCGTTGGGCAGGGCGCAGACTTTCTCGACAGCAGGTCCCATCCAGGTGCCGCCGTTGGCTTCTAATGAAGCAATGAATGATTTAGCACGAGCTTTCATTTCATTGCTTGCAAGTTGCGGATGTTCTGCGAAAAGCTTTTGCCCGTTGCTGAAAGCTACGATCTGAAAGGTATCGTTCGAATTCATGTGTTCGACGATGTAGTTTAGAGTTTCTTTGGCTTTGTCCAGTGGTGCACCGCTTTGAGATCCTGAGCAATCAACAAGGAAAACCATTTCTTTTGGTGAAGCTGTTTCAGGGCTCACTCTTTTGGGCGGGAGCAAAATGAGCGTGAAATATCCTGATTTGTCATCGCGATGTGTTAAGTAGCCGCTTTGAATTTTGTCTTGTGCGACAGCCCAGTGCAAAACGAAGTCTCGGTTAGGAATTGAATTTTTGTCGATCAATTCGACATGTGCTTTCTCGCCTGTTTTGTCGATTTTAACTTCGTGCAAATCGGATTTGATGTCTTGAATCTGAACGGCTGCATCAATGTCCAGTGAGATTGATATATCGTGCCCGGCGCGCTCTCCGGCTGCTGCGGGCTTCGGAGTGATTCTCGATGCATCGGGTACCTTGTCCGTATCGGGAATGCGACCTCTACCGCTGCGTCCTATGTTCTGGCTGCCGGGTATGAATCGTGGTCCTACCACGGTCGGGAAATTGAAAGTGTAAGAACCTGCTTCATATGGAAGCGTTTCCACATATTTGATTTCAATTTCAATCTTGGCGCCGGGTTCTATATTGGCGACCGATTGTGTAAAGATATTGCTTCTTTCTTGGTCGAGCAAGGACGCTACGTGACCCTGAGCTTTTGCTGATTCATAGATTTCTCGCGCTTCTTCGCGTTTTTTAATATTGCCTTTTATGACTCGGTCGCCGATGCGCATTGTCATTTCATCGACCGCAGCATTTTCGGGAAGCGGAAAAGTATAAACTGCTTCGATTTTTTGGCTGAACTTGTTTTGAAATGTTTGTTTGACGCTAACCCGGCTGATATAGCCCGACACGGAAGCCTTTACGTCCGTATGTTTGAGCGGGCATTGCCCCAACTGCTTGCCGCTCGTAAGCATGGCTAGAAGCTTCCCGGAGCCTTCTCCCGTAAAATTTGATTGATTTTCACTTTGATTCTGACCGGCCAGTGAAAGCTTTCTGGCTCGGTTCTCGGCGTTTGCCTGAGTCATGGAGAAAAAACTGTTGGAAAGAGCCAGAGCCGCCATTAGAGACATAGCGATTCGCGCCGAACTCCTGAGATTAATTGAAAACACGTGCATGACTGGCTCCTTAATTCGGATTGGGCGGGCTGGGGTTCTTTCTCAGGGTATCCCGGAGTCTATGGCTGCTGACACGGGGTTTTTCCTGTGCCTGAGTCCGGGCTAGGCAGGCTCGCGGCTTTCCATTAAAGCGAGGGAATTTGGAAGTCAAGCGTTTTGTGCCTGGGCTTTCCCGGGCATATGTTTTTTGTGAGCATTTAAGAGGAGTGCCTGCCATGGGAGCCGGAGACGATAAGCGTAAGCTTGGTGCCAACGAAAAGCTTGTAAGCGTTAGAACCTCTGACTTGAAAGAGAGGTTGAATCGTCTTTATAAAGGAATGCGCGGCAGCAGTGCACGCAAAACCGATTCCGGACGCTTCGATTATCTCTGGGATTTGAAAGAGCTGGCTTTAATGGAAGGTCGCTCATCAGTGGATGTACCGGAAACCTGGCTTGAAGAAATCGAAAATGGATTGGGCGACAGCAACATCCGGCATGGTCACTAGAATTAAGTTAAACTGAGTTATGCACTACGCAAGAGCTAATACTCTTGCGTTTTGGTTTATATGTTCCTTTGGGGAGAGGAAGAGCATGAAAAAATATCTGCTTCTGGCTGTCGGATTGTCTTTGCTGCTGCCATATGCAGCGATGGATTTGCAGTCTGCAGGGGCTGCAGTTCCGACAACAACCGAGGAATTGAAAGCTGAAAAAATCAAGGGGCTGGCCAAGCGCGATCCCCGCGCTGAAGATCTACTGAATAAGGCTCAGGCTAAGGTCGATAAAATGAAACAGTCCGGAGCAAATCCGGCTCAGCTGGCTCGATTGCAAAGTACTATCGATCATATTGCATTTGCCAGCGGCGGTATGGGCGAAACTCGCCTCAAAGCCGATATGGAGCTTCTTGAAGCGATAGTCAAAGAGCATAAGGAGCCCAGTGCCGAAGAACTTGCGCCCCTGCAAGAACGATACAAAAAGCTTTGTGCTCAGTTCGACGACATTGCTTTTTCAAAAGACCTGGACAGAGCTTTTCATATTCATGATAAGTTTGTGCGCTACACATCGCTTGGACTCTGGGACAAAGATAAAATTTCAGCTGAACTTCAGCGGATGGAAGGGCTGGTCGAGCGCGCTCCTGATATCGCTTTTGGTGTCAGCCAGATGGTCGACAGCTGCAAGAACAAGCGGCTGGTATCCGTGCCGAAGCTCGTATACATGGGAAGCGCTTCTCACGAGGAATGCTATCTAAGTTCGGACCGACGTTCTGTTGGAGTAATCGACGAATCCTTCGGTAAGCCGCTGAATATGGAGCTTGCAGAGCACGTGATTCAGGGTCCGGACGGCAAACTTTCCAATCTTTTCGAAAGTAATGCGCCTGCTCTTTTAATGCCCTTCAGCCCGCCCCTTTCGCTCTGGGCAAAAAGCAGAATTCAGGAAGGCCGAGTACCTGCGATCATGCTGAAACTTGTGGATGGTCAAGTAAAAAGCAGCAATCCGGCTTATAGTTCTGCATCTGCAGAATTTCTAAGTGTTGCAGATTTGCTTGCCGGTAAGCTTGATGATTACATGAAAGAAAATCTGAAGCATCTTGGTCCGGACAAAACACCGCTATTGCTTGGCATAATTTCGGATTTTGATCGCGATGCAGCTGCCACTGCCTTTGGTGCTGATGGACGAACTCCGTACTATATGATTCTTGACCCGAAATTGAAAAATATGCCTGAAGACAAGCGAGCCGACGAAGTTCGCAAGCGCCTCGAAAAAGGAAGCTTTTCGACCGCAAAAGCAAACTCTGCCGAGCTGAGCAATCAGTATGGCGACCCGGCTGTTCCGGATGGACCGGAACGAGTCAAAGACGCATTCAAGCATATAAGCAAGCTCGTAAATCAGAATTCAGGCGGTTCCATAGTTCTTTTTTCATCGGCTGGAGCTTTTCACGGCAATAAAAATGCAGGCAAATTTGCCGGAGAGCAAAGTGCCGGTAACCAACCCTGGAATAAGCTTGAACATTACTTTCCCGGCGAGGGCGTCCTTGAATGGATTGGCATCAATGCTGTCGGTTCAGACCCTGTAAGTGATCCTAAAGGCGCCAATTTGATGGAGTCTCTTGATCCTTTTATGGCTGAAGTTAGAAGTTCTGCCTGGCAATCTACTCCTGTAATGCTTCTTGAACCAGCGCCCGCGCGCGTTAAATCGCCGATGGCTGAAACTGCCTGGTTAACCACCATGTTCGCTCGCTTGATTCCGGCAACATTCCCGAATGTTCTTGCAATTTTTGTGGGAGTTCCGGAAGGCGTTACACTCTGGAGCCCTGACGGTAAATCTGCTTTCCGGACTTATGTCAGCAGCAACAAATTTTTCAATTACAAGATGCGTTTCAAGTCTCTGGCTCCGGCTGCCGGTTCAAACCCGCCTGCCGCTTCCTCGTCTCAGTAAGCTGATTAACTGCGATTTAGTCTCTTAATTCCAGCCTGCCCGTTTAGAATAGGGTTTGCAAGGAGTGAAAAAGTGGCTAAAAGCATAAATCTTTGCCCCCTGATCCTGGCTCTGCTTCTGGCGGCGCCTGTTTTCGGCCAGCAATATCCGATTCACTTCGTCAATGCTTTCAAGCAGGCGCAGGAGAAAAGAATGGCTGCCGATGCAGTGCTCCTTGAGAATATGGAAGATGCAGCCGAGTGGCTGAGTGCTTATCGCAAGCGGCATGGCCATATGCCTGAACTCGGACTGGAGCAAGAAAGGGCAATAAAAGCAATCCAGACTTATATGCAAAAGCCCAACCCTTACTCGGTTACCGGAATTCAAAGCGATGCCGAGCGAAAGCCCTGTGCACTGAGATTTGTTGAAGAACTCTCTTTAAATGAGGTCAACCGGCAGCAATGGCAGAAGCAAGCCCCCTCAAGCTGGAGGGCCGAGCCAGGCACAATTACCATATTATGGAACGGCTTCGACAATTTATTGCTCTGGGGCGCCGGTGCCGACAGGCAGCCTATTTTTGACGGCAAGAGCAATTCTTATGCATTTGCCTGGAGGCGCTATATCCCACTTTAAAAGCCAAATAAGCACCTTGCCGCTGATGGCGACCAGGCGCTTTTGAATGCTTTTGGCTTTAAGACTAGGACCTTCTCTTACGAGCGGCTTCAGCCTTACGCTTGCGCTTGACGCTGGGCTTTTCATAGCGCTCGCGTCTTTTGATTTCAGAAAGAATTCCGGCTTTCTGAATTTTTTTCTTGAAACGTTTCAACGCGGCTTCGATGCTTTCGCCTTCCGCGACTCTAACCTCGGACAAGGAAATCCCTCCTACGGGTTTTATGCAGGAATACAAGATTAAAACATATCGATTAAGGCTATCATCTCACAGTGGGGGCGAAAATCCACAGATTGTGCAAAAAC
>JAIEPM010000424.1 GCA_019748395.1 Candidatus Obscuribacterales bacterium | reverse complement strand
AAAAGATCCCAACGCTCGATATCAAAACGCCTCTGAGCTTGCTGCAGATCTCTGGACATTTGCTGCTACCGGTCAGCGTGGAATCATTCCGGATCCGGTTGATGAAGACAGCGAGGCACCTCTGGCTAAGGAAGCCGCGGCTGCCGGGACGATGCTGCATAAGCTCGATAATCCGCCACCGCCGCCGCGCAGCAATGTTTTTGTACCGCCACCGCCACCGGTGCCTGCTAATGAAGTGCCGTTTTCTTCCGTGCCGATTCCGATGCCTGCTTCAATCGAAGCACAACTGGAAAAGCTCAAGAAGACCGTAACTTTAAGATTCAAGCGTTTCCGCGGACCATTTGAGATGGAAGTGCTCTGGGAAGGGCTTAATCTGGCTCGCAATGTACAGCGCAAAGATGTGGCTGTTACGATTTTGCTTGATCTTGAATCGGTTTGTTTGGTTTTGAAGCCTGATGTTGTGGCAGCACGCTTCAATTTCGATCACCCCATGGTCAAGAAACTTACTGCGATGCAAGCAATGTTGCAGCAGCTTATAAAAGAAGGTGCGACTGTTATAGCATCCGAACGCTGGGCCAAAAGAGGAAGTGAAACTCTTCAGCAATTGATGCCCGGTGTTCTGCTTGCCGGTGATGAAGAGATTGCTGATTTGATTATTGATCGAAATGGTTCAATCATCGAGTACTAAGGGCTTGGGTTAAGTCTTTAGCAGACTCTTTGCTAATCGAGACTTGATTCGGCTTTGCTTCTCAAGGATTTTGCCTCCGCAGACTCGGGTCCATAGATCATTTGCGTAAGATCTTCAGCTTCTTGAAAGTATTTTCGAGCCTCAGCTTTTTGACCTAGAGCAATCAGATTGCAGGCTCTGTTTTGCAGGCAGTCTGCCAGAGCCCAGCTTGAAGGCGCGTATGCGCGCAGCAAGCGCTCTTGATCTTGCAGCAAATCACCTTCATGCTTAAATTCATCGAGCAAATTTTCGGCTTCTGCAAGTATGCCGATCGAAAGGGCTAGCGGTACACCGCCTTCTCTCATGGGGTCATTATTGTCCAGTAAGTAGCGGCGTTGGTTTATTGCAGCGTTTGCTGATCTAGCAGCGGCTATTGCAAACTCTCTTTTGCTTTGCTTGTTTTGCAGCTGAGGATTACGGGCTTTGAGCAGATAGCACTTCGCAATACCGTCATTGCAATTGGCTTCCATAATGCGTTTCATTTTGTCTAGATGAAGTTTCTTGCGATCTCCCAGTTGAACGAGAGCTTCCTTGTACTTTTCAATTGCAGCGTCGGTTTTCTCGATCTTGTATTTTGCCTCGTTTCTAAGGTATTGAGCCTGGTGCCATAGAATGCTGGAAATTCGAATTTCACTTTTACTGTCTTTGGGAGTCTCAAGCAGTAATTGAGCAAGTACCTTTGATGTGTTGTCCGGCTCTTGTAGACCGAATTCCAGCTCTTGTCGCCAGGTGTGAGGGTCTATGTATGAAACGTAAACTCCGTATGGAATGATAGCCGCAGCAAAGGAAATTAATAGCCATTTGTATGACTTTGAAAGCAATTCGACTCTTTTGCGATGCGCCAGGTCGCCATGCAGCATAATCAAGCGCTCGCCGTAGCTGAGGCGAAGCAGATCGTCCCTCAAGGCGGACATGCTTTGATAGCGATGAGCAGGGTCTTTCTCAAGACATCTAAAAACAATTGCTTCAAGATCTTGTTTGACCGGGTCGAATGCCCTGTCTTTTCCAAATAACCTGGCCGGTTTTTCGTTGATTTGCTTCATGATTGTTTCGATTGGATGGTTTCCACTGAAGGGAACCTGTCCGCTCAAAACCTCATACATGACGCAGCCGAATGAATAAATGTCCGAACGTCCGTCCGTATTTTGGCCCTTGCCCTGTTCAGGGCTCATATATGCCGGGCTGCCGAAGATTTCGCCGGTGCTTGTCAGTTTGTGCTCGTCGCTGTTTGACTGGATTTTCGCAATGCCGAAATCCAGAAGTTTTACGGTTGTTGTTATCTGCGACTCGCTCACAAGCATGATATTGCTCGGTTTTATATCGCGGTGAAAAACACCATTGCTGTGTGCATGATTGAGCCCGTTAGACACTTGCAGGAAAAGTTCGATGGCGTCCGGAATTTCAAGTTTGCCGCGTTCATTAAGTACCTCGGCAAGCGAGCTTCCCTCCACCAGATCCATTACTACAAAAGGATTGGAGTCGCTGATGCCATAGTCATAGAAGCTGACTATATTTGGATGTGAAAGACCTGCTACGGCCTGTGCTTCTTGTTTCAACCTTGCATGCACATTCTCGTTTTGTTCAACATCCTGTCTTATGACTTTGACAGCCCTGATCATTCCCAAATGCAGATGCCTGGCTCTGTAAACAGCACCCATGCCGCCTCTTGCAAGAAGTGAAATAATCTCGTACTGATCGTTAAGTTTGCGCCCGAGCCATGGGTCAACAACAGCTGCCGCCTGTTTGCACTTACAGGGCTCTTCAGTTCCGCAAGTGCTGCATAGGGTAGTTATTGGTTCTTCGGGTTGCTTCGTTTCCATTTTTTGCCCCCTGAGGATCTTTTCCCAGTGGGCAGGATTTGTCAATGCTTGCCGAATCAGGCATAGCAACTCTGGCTTGGGACAATTGCATGCTGCTGATTGAGCATTGCTGCTTGCCGGCGCTCGAATTTGAGAAGTCCGGCGCTTCTTCTGATTGACTGAATGCCTTCGCCGTTAAAGACCAGCTCATCACCGTTGCGGAATAAAAGCAGAGTGGAGCCGTCTTTGCGGCGTTCTACCGTAAGATCATGAGCGCCCATAATGCTGAAATATCCGGCGCGGATCATCACCTGCACGCCGTTTGCAAGAACCAGGCTCTCGCCGATGGCGCTGCGTGTGAGTAAATCACCGCCGCCAAGCCTTATCTGCTCAATGCTGCAATCATCCTCTGCGATTGCTTTAAGATGAATTGTTTCAGATGAGTATAGATTAGCAGCCATTTAGAACACACCTTCCCTTTAGCATTGAGCAGCACCAGCCAGATGCCTTATGTGACTGATCCTAAGATATTAATTCCTTGTTCTTAAGGTTCAAATCGTCCCGTTGCGCCTGCTCAATTGCACAGTGCCCCAGGCATCTCATCCTGTTCTCATGTGCATCTCTTAATTACTGATTTAGCAAGTCAACCTAAAATAGAAGCCTGATTTCAGAGAGTCTGCTTATGAAAAATCACGATGAATCGGCTTTTAGCCATCCAGTTCCGTTAGATCGCAATCGCTCCATACTTCTGGCTCGCGATTTGCTTGAAATCAACGACTTTGTAATTCTGGCTATTAAGCAAAGCCGCCCGGCTGCTGAGCATTTACATGCAGATGAAGCTCAGGTTCTGACTTCTATTTGCGTGACCGCTGCAGAAGAGCGCATTTTGCTGGATGTTCTGGTGAGACCGGACAAAGCAGTAAGCAGTGAGCTCTTAAAAATTCATGGTTGTGATTCGGCTCATACGTTCACGGCGCCGACCTTTGCAGAAATATACAAAATACTTGAAGCCGGTTTTGCTAGAAGCCGTGTTGTTTGTTTCGATAGTCACAGAGTTCGCCGGCTGCTTTCCGCACTGTGCATACAGGAAGCTTTGCCCGAACTCAATGCCAAGTTTGTAGACTTGCAGACTTCTTTCACTAAGTTTGTCGGTGAGCAAGCCAACGGGACATATAAGACTCAGATTTTGCCTAAATCATTTGATTGCCGGGAAGCTGGAATTACTGCACTTTCTGAGTGCCGCATCATCTGGACTCTTTTGAAAGAAATGGCAGCAAGCAGTCAAATTAACGATTCAGCCAGAACCTTCAATAAAAGCTGGTCGTCTGCATTTTACAAACCTAAATCAGGTCCGGCGGAAAAAATCCGCGAGATTCTTGGTTTGAGTGACTAGCACCGGCTGTAGTGGCAGAAATTGACACTGATTGCATTGCTGGTTGTAATGAAGATAAAGACTTGCACATTTTGTTGCAAGCTGTGAGAATTCTAATTTCGTTGTCATCGCCCACGGGGGGAACTGTTTGACATCTTGGGCGTCTCAAACGAGTTAAGTTACCTTCAGATATGCCTGACATCTCCGTCAAATGTCGGACAATATAGGTCATCGCGTTGGATTCTAGGGGCACCGCAGCCATTATTATGAAGACCGAGAGTCTTGAAGAAAGAAAGATTGAAGACGAAAGCCCGCAACTATCAGCGGATCTTTCCACGCTGCAGGGACTTGAGCCGAAACGCGCTCTAACTTTGTCGTTGTTGCCTGGTTTAGGGCAGATTTATAACGGTGAGCCTGCAAAGGGCTTACTTTTCATGGCAGCGACAGTTGCCAATCTACTTATATTGGGTTTGCTGTTTTTCACAGAACCATTTTTGAATCTTTTGATTCAGACAGCAGCGCTCTTTCACACTGAATCGAAAATAAACGTTCAGCAGGCACTGGAAATTATTCACACAGGGCGTTCAGTCACTCTGGTGTATCTCACCCTGATTTTGAGCTTTGTCGCTTATGTAGCTCGCGATGCTTACGATCGCGCTGTTGAGAAGCGCCGTGGTCTTGCTTTGCCGAAGTTCAAGCTGAGCATGCCTGAGGCCACCAGCGGCTCATATTTATTGCACTTCTCGATTATCTGCGCTCTGGTTCTGGCAGTTATTTTCGTTGTTGCTCCCGTCAAAGAACAGGAGCAGGCCACTGAAATTGAGCTCGTTAAGGAAGACCCGCCGCCCGAGCCGAAGAAAGAGCCGGAAGCGCCCAAGCCCAAGCAAGAGGCTAAGCAGGAACCTAAGAAGGCTCCGGCACCCAAGCTCAACCCTCCGACTCCTCCAAAACCAACTCCGGTAGCTTTTGCGGTTAAGTCCGAGAAAGCGGCAGACCCCGTGGTCGTCAGCACAGAACCGGCACCGGACCCTGGTCCGCCCGTATCAGCTACAGGCAGTCCGGATGGAGTCCCCGGCGGCACCGGCGCCCCTGAAAATGGCGGCGGCAATGGTGGTGACGGCGATGATGTCGACTTCGGTAGTTACCTGGCTGAAGTACAAAAACGCATTAAGAAGAACTGGTTCCCTCCACGAGGTGCCGAGTCTTTGAGCGTGACTCTGAAATTCAAAGTTATGAAAGACGGGCATGTTGCTTCAATCCGGCTCGTGAAGTCATCAGGCATCGCTGCTGCCGATGACGCGGCCAAGGCAGCCATAAACAATGCATCACCATTCCCGAACCTGCCTAAGGGTGCCGGTGATGATGTGGACATCAAGTTCACCTTTGACTACAACGTATTCAACGGCAAATTGAACCAGTAAGAGCCGGGCTCAATTACTTTTACCGTAACCCGGAATGAAGATTGCCCACCAGGGGCGTTCTTGTCTCAACTTGCCGACACGAGCACCCTCGGATTGTCTACGGCGTGAGCCGATGACCAGATTGTAGTAGTTGGGCCGGTCTTTTGAATCAAGCTCGACTCTGAGCAAAACGTAGCTGTACCCGGCACCGCGTTTCCAAAAGGCTACTTTCAGGAGTTTCACGGAGCCTGCTTCGTTGACTGCGTCATGAAGCCATTTTGGTAATGGAGCTTTTCTTCCGTCATCTCGCTGGACCAGGATATTTTGCTCGGGAGCCTGATTCCATTCACTTTCTATTTGTTTCACAAGTGCATCGAATTTATCGCCCATTACCTGCTCAACATTGAGCGAGGCATAATGCGCCTGTTCAAGTGTATGTTCTTTCACCATGCCTGCCTGATCTGCTTCTTCAAGCAAAGTATCCATTAGTGTTGCCGGTGTTTTGCTCATACTTATGAACCACGCTGACAGTGCCTATGATTATCTACCCAGCTATGTATGGGCTGTCACCTCGAGTCTGATAAAAAGCGTCGTTTTCCATTCCTCTGCTCCTCTCCTTGTAAAATGAAATGAGAGTCTGCCGGTGAGAGTGCTATGCCTAAATTTCTGGCCTGTTTTTTTACTTCGCTCCTTGCTTTAGGCATCCTTCGCCTGGACGCATCTGCGCAGGCGAAGAGTCTGTATGATAAAGAACTGCTCAAGAGCAAGAGCGATAATTCCGGCAAACATGAGCCTTCAAATTATGGACTTACTTACGCGATTGAACTGACTCGTGACGGCAAAACTGCTTTTGTGGACAGTCGATTTCCTTTTCGCAGCGGTGATCAATTGCGTTTTCATGTGGAGTCGAATCAAGATGCTTACCTCTACATATTGATGAAACGTGGCAGTTCGGGCGCATCCGCGCTTCTTTTTCCGCAGCCTGATTCAAATCAAAACAACTTTGTGCGTGCCGGACAAGATTTGATCGTGCCGCAAGACGGCGTTCTTGAATTTGACCGAAATCCCGGTAAAGAAAGCCTGAGCATTGTGCTTTCGAAGAAGAGGCTGGAGCATAATCCCGATGCCTATTCGCGTTGTATTCTTATTTCGCCGAAAAACAGTTCTGCGGCAAAAAAGGCCGCATGCTGTATTGAATACGCATTGAAAGATTGCAGCAAGGTCAAGTTTCTTAGTTCTGAAAAGAAAGGCAAATTTGAGCGCGAGGCGGCAATAACAGTAGTATCCAGCGATCTTAAAAATCCACTGGCCGTGGAGATGGAATTGATTCACTCCGGGCAAGTAGCTGCAAAACCTGCTTCAACAAACAAGATTACTGAAAGTAGAGCTCCGGGTATTTCCGCGGGAGCCGGCAGAGCACCACAGGTAGTGTCGCATGCTTTACATAGTTCGGGATTCGTTAAAGACAAATGGGCGTTGATTGTCGGCATCAGCGAATTCAAAAACCCGCAGTGGAATTTGCTGTATCCAGCTAAGGATGCTTCTGATCTTGGCGAGTTTCTTGTTAAAGAAGGTCATTTTCAAAGAGACCACGTAAAAGTACTTTTGAATGCCGAGGCCAGTCGAGAGAATGTTTTGACGGCTCTTGGAAGTGACTGGTTGCCACGCAATGTCAGACCAGGCGATCTTGTGCTCGTATATTTCGCATCACACGGTACCTCGGCAGAGCAAGATCTGGCGCGCAAGAATTTTCTAGTGGCTTACGATACAGATCCAAGAAATGCATTTGCAACAGGAATTGAAATTCAAGATCTCGCTCGCACGATTAAACGCAGACTGAACACAGATCGCATAGTCATCGTACTTGATACCTGTCATTCCGGCTCCGCCCAGCCCGGTGCCAAGTCGATATTCAGTCCCCAGGCCTTCAGCTTTGAAGATCTCCGTCAGGGCAGCGGACAACTTGTAATTGCATCGGCTCAAGAAAATCAAATCGCTCACGATTCACTTCGTTATAAAAACGGCATATTCACCAAACACTTCATAGACGGGCTCAGACAAAATAAAAAATTGAGCGACGCCTTCTCCTATACAAGAGACAAAGTCGAAGCAGAAAGCAGCAAAGATTTCAGTCAGTGCCAAACTCCGGTATTGAAAGATGCCGAGTGGAAAGGCGCAGGCGTAGTCCTCTTAGTTCCCCCCACAGAACCCCGTTCCGCCAACTAACCCAGGAAACTCCCACGCCGCCCGAGTCCGGGGAAACGAAAGCTAGTCGTATGACCACCCGGGAGCGCAGGCGTCCCGCCTGCTCCAAAAGGCTCTCCTAACAACCATCAAGTCCCCTGCTCTCTCCTATTGAAGCAGGCAAAATGCCCTCTCTGTCCAGCGAAAGCGAGTTCCCCGATTCGTCCTGAAGTTCTCATGAGCCTTGCTGAGTATTAAGTAAGAATTCAAGAATAGAAACGAGCTTAAGTTAGCATTCAGCAATACTAATAAGCTCGAATGCAAGCCGGATGGCTATAGTAGACGCATTTCGTCTCGCTTCTTCTTCTCAAGAGCCCGGAAAACTACGCCAGGCTTATATTTCATGTCTAAAGTTTATGGCGATTACCTCAATTGGCGCTAAAATAGTATGAATACGGCTGGCAATATATGAATACGAGCTTAAATACTCAGTGGTAGACGAAGTCGATAATCAAAAACAAAAAGTCTGCCTGACTTGCAACAAGCGCTTCGGCCCGGAGGTAGACCACTGTCCGGACGACGGCGGTCCGGTGGTTTTACCCAGCAAAGATTCTCTGGTCGGACAGGTCTTTGCCGACAACTACCAGATTATCGGGATTCTGGGCGAAGGCGGCATGAGTGTTGTTTATAAAGCTCGCCACCGATATATGGACCGCATAGTCGCAGTAAAGCTCTTGCTTGAGCATCTTGTTGCCGACAAAGTCGCCCTGGCTCGCTTTGAGCGCGAGTCACGTGCTGCCAGCTCACTTTCTCTTCAAAACATTGTCACTGTTCATGATTTTGGTCGAACCAAGCAAGGTCAAGCTTACTTTGTGATGGACTGTCTGGAAGGACAAACGCTCGGCGATATTCTTGAGCGCGATCTTCGCTTGCCGCTCAGTCAGGCTGTGAATATATTCAAGCAAACCTGCGACGGGCTCGATCACGCTCACAAGAAAGGTGTTATTCACCGAGACCTCAAACCAAGCAACCTGGTTCTGATCGAACAAGACGACGGATCGACGCTTGTGAAAATCGTAGACTTCGGAATTGCAAAAATGCTTCCGAAGGACGGTAAGCAAAATCAAAACATAACTGTTACCGGCGAAATATTCGGAAGTCCGCTTTATATGAGCCCGGAGCAATGCAATGGGCGCAGCATGGAC
Source organism: Candidatus Obscuribacterales bacterium (assembly GCA_019748395.1). Classification (GTDB taxonomy): domain Bacteria; phylum Cyanobacteriota; class Vampirovibrionia; order Obscuribacterales; family Obscuribacteraceae; genus JAIEPM01. Next base: position 1,629 of record JAIEPM010000424.1, on the reverse strand, counting down.
CAGCGCTCCGACATTTATTCACTTGGTTGTTTGATGTATGAAACCCTGGCCGGTGTGCCGCCTCTGATGGGTGACAGTTTCGTAAATACGGTCGTTAAGCACATCAATGATGCACCGCCGCCTTTCAGCAAAACCTGTCCGGAAGCGCAAATTCCTTCGCAAGTGGAAGCTTGCATCATGAAGTGTCTTGCAAAAGATCCAGATGAGCGCTATCAATCTGCTGCCGAAGTCAGGCAGAGTTTGCTTGATGCGGCTCTGGAAGCCGGTGTTAAAGGCTTGCGCCCGGGTGCAGTAACCGAACCGAGCCGACGGGCAGATCTCGCAAAAACTTTTGATCGCGTAAAACTGAGCGGAGATCACCAGCGCCAGCAGCTAGCTAAAAAGAAAGGCAACGGCGTCCTTTATGTCGGAGTTGCCGCACTTCTGGCGACGATCGGAATTGTGGCTACGCTTCTGCTCTGGCAGGGTCCTGACGGTGACAAAGGTCCAAACTACCTTCGCTACATGTGGCAGTGGGATCAATTCTGGGCACAAGAAGCTCTGAAAAAACAGAACTACGACGAAGCTAAGAAACTTTTGCTGGACGCGCGAAAACTAGCGCTGGAGTTTCAAGACGGCCACAAGCGCCTTCTTGATACTCTTTACCTTCTTGTAGATGCTTATGGCAAATGCGGCATGTATGCTCAACAAGAAAGTACCAATCAGGAAATCGTCGCTGTTAATACTGAGATTGTCAAAGACGAATTGAACGCTACCTTGCAAATGCTGCGTAATTTGCAAAAGGGATCGGGTTCCACTGTTACTGCAACGATGAATCAGTTGGAAGCTGAAGCCAATGCTGAAAATGTAATGTTGGTAGCAAGAAAACTGCTTGCTCGCTCGCTGTTCGCAGATGCTGAGCGACTTCTGGTTCGTGCTATTGATACTTTTGATCATTTGAAGTTGACTAACCATCAAAAGTCGGCTGACTTTAAGATTCTTCTTGCCGATTGTCTTGTTTTGCAACAACGCATGTCTGAAGTGCGACCACTTTTGTTGCAAGCTCTGCAAATTAGAGAACAGGCTCCTGATTTGAAAAAGAGCCAGGATGCAAGCAGAAAATTGATCAAAGCCTATTTAAAGCTTGGTCAATTTGATCGTGATCAAAGTGAATATCCTGAAGCAAAATCGGAATTACAAAAGGCTCAGTCTCTTGCCGAAAGCAGGCTGAATCCTCAGGTACCTGATGATGCCGACATACTGCGTGAAACTTATAACAGTTTTGCGGAGTATTATCGTCAGCAAAAAGATGGTGCTGCGGAAGTGAAAGTCTACATGGACAAAGTTTCAAAGCTTCCTTCCAAACGCGTAAATCTTGATTTGAATTAGTCTCTTTTGCACTTTCTTCAATGCTCGTTTTGGGCTGCCGAAAGGACTGCAGTTTTGACACGAAAATCTCAATTTTGCTGCTCTTAATCAACTGCAGGCAATAGTTTTGGAGATTATAAAGAAAAGATTAAGAAGCCTTGATCTGTGCTTGGAATTTTGCTAAAAAATACATACGGAGGGTTTACTCCTTCCATGTTCGAAAGTTGATTAAACTGACTTTTCAAAGGAGGTTGATCGATTTACTTACATTCGCACTAAGGT
>JAIEPM010000535.1 GCA_019748395.1 Candidatus Obscuribacterales bacterium | reverse complement strand
GCCCGCTTCCTGACAAGCGCAGTCGCCGGCGTAGACCCCGCTTGCTTGGGTATCGGTCCGGTACCGGCCAGCCGCAAGTCTCTGGAGCGAGCGAAACTGAAAGTCGGCGATATCGGATTGTTTGAATTGAATGAAGCCTTTGCCGCTCAGGTGCTTGCTTCCACCGACGAATTGAAAGTAGATCTTGCAAAAGTAAACGTAAACGGAGGAGCGATTGCTCTGGGTCATCCACTCGGCATGAGTGGAGCGCGATTGATCTGCACTCTGGCCAGGGAAATGCAGCGCCGCAAGGAACGCTATGGACTTGCCAGCATGTGCGTCGGTGTCGGGCAAGGTATGGCAAGCATCCTAGAGCTTGTTTAGATGAGCAATCTTGAGACGATTAGCTTTTCCTTTTGTCAGGTCTCAGACCTAAATCTGGATTCCAACGTCTCTTTAAGCCTTCATCTGAGTCCGACTCAGCGAGCCGAACGAAGAAGCGAAGCTCTAAAGGCTTTAGCAGAATGCCTGAAGCTTGCGCGCGAGCTGGCTGTCGATGCGGTTTTCCTGCCGGGAAATTTATTCGATGCCGACCAGAGCAGCAGCAAAAGCATCAGTGAATTGCAGGCAATTTTTGCAGACTTGCAAAAAATCCCTATCTTTGTCTGCGCCGGAGCAAGAGACCCGCTTTTCAACGATTCATTCTACGATGAACTGGCTTTGCAGGCTCATGGACTCAATCCCTGGCCCAAGAATGTGCATATCTTTCCGGAAACACGAAGCAAAACTTTCACCATAAAATCCAAATCGAGAACCAGGATAAGCGGCTTCAGTCTCAGCAAGAACAACTTGCAAAAGCCTTTTGCGATGCCGAAAAACCTGGACTCAGACGGCATTGCTTTCGACATTTTATTGCAAGCTTTGCCGCCGCATTTAATTGAATCGGAGAATCTGCAAAATACCATCGAGCAAGAGCTTAAAACACATAGTTATTCTTATTGTGCATTTTCGGGGTCTGCAAATAAGCTCTACTTTCATTCCGAAAACAACGGGCTCAAGGCGGCGGCAAGCGGCAGTTTCAGTGGTCAATCCGAAATTGAATCCGGTCCGAGAGTCGCTCTTTTCGGGAAATTAAGCAAGCAGTTGAGCGGCGAAATCGAGCTTAAAATTCAGGAGAAGGAGTTTGACCCGCGCCGAATTTACAGCTTGAATTTCGAGCTTAGATCAGAAGCTCATGCTAGAGCGCAAGAAGAGCTGGAAAAGAGCATTAAAGAATGCGGAGCCAGAAAAGAGATTGACATTCTGGTTTTGCATTTGTCAGGAAGCTATCCAAAAGAAAAGGAAAGATTTCAATATAAAGAAGAGCTCGAATCTGAATATTTTCATTTGAAGCTTATGGACAATTCAAGACCTGATTATCTGGAATCCCTCTCAAAACAGAGCGTCATAGAGCAAGCTTTTGTCGAAAAAATGAATCTTCTCAAAATCTCGTTGCCGTCAGATGCAAGTGCTGAAGAAAGAGAGCTCATAGACGACGCGCTTTATCTGGGATTGGAAGCAATCTCTAAAGGAAAAGTGAGCGTCGGCGATGCGGATTGAGAGACTGGAATACCAGCTTAAGCGTGCAGAAAAAACATTTTGCCTGGAACTGCAAAATGGCAGTCTAAATATTCTATGTTTTGAAAACGATGAAACAAAGGAAGAACTTTTCGCCGCAATTTTGCAGAGTCTGGAAAATCACTCAAGCAAAAAGAACTGCATTGAGCAGCATAGCAGACTTTCAATCAAAAGCGACTCTGAGTCTTTAACGCCATTTCCCGGAGCTATCTCAAGAGAAACTATTAAGACCCTCTTTCATTTGAGCTCAGATACGGCAAGCTTGTATCCAATCGGCGAAGCCGGCCGCCGACTTTCAATTTTGGCCCACTTTGCCGGAGTTTCGGCAGAAGCAAAGAGCATCGACAAAGCCCTCAGTCTCGTGGAAGAAAAGCTGGAGAAATATCCATTCCATGGAAAATTCTACAAAATAGAGGATCTTGAGCCGGCACTGAAGCGCGGTAAAACAGTTCTACAAGAACGCCTGCTTCAACTGGAACAAGAGCGAAAAGCGGTCGCAGTTCAGATAGAAGAACTCAAAATTCTAGAATCCGAGCTCAAAAAATTAAAGCGTTCCCAAAAGCGAGAAGAATATTTCCAGCTTTGCCTGGAAACAGCAGAACTTGATGCCCGCATTATGAAAGTTCAGCATCGCTTGCTGAGCGAGCTTGAGCTGAAACGGGAACTGGCTGCAATTGGAGACTTAACCGATTTCCCGGCAAGTTCGGCTAGAAAAGTCGACGAACTCTGGACCATGAGACAAGCCCGCTTGAGCGACCTAGACCGCATGTACGAAGACCTGGAAGCAAGCCGCAAAGAATCAATTTTTCTTGAAAACTCATTCAAAGAAGAGTCCAAAAGTCTTGAAACTTTAAGCATCGAGGACGCGCAACAGCTTTTCGGCATCTCTAAAAATCTGGCAGCAGCAATTGCGGACAGAGAAGAGCTAGTTCAAGAGATTACACAGGAAATGCGGCGAGTTAAAGACTCAGGCATTGATTTCGATAGCATGGCTTTGCTGCGCAAATCAATCTTGAAGATGACACAGATGGATCTTGAAGAGGGAAACAAGCTTGCCGTCGAACTAAAATGGAATAAGGACAAACTTGCACAAAAAGTCGCAATTATGGAAAACAGCGGCAAGCAAATGAGCCTGAGCGCAGAAGAGCTTGACGGTTTCGAGCTCAAATCAAAAAAACTTCGCGCCATTTTGATTGGGTTGACGACTGTTTCCCTGCTGATCGTGATCTTCCTGCATCTTTCAAAAGCCGGGACAAGCCTCGAGGTATTCTCACCCATATTTCTAACAAGTTTTGTGCTTTCTGCAATCGCACTTGCGGCTTTACCGCAATTTGTGTCCGGCATGAGGCGCGGCTTGAGCGCCAAACTTTCAGACTTGCAAAAAGACAGAATCGAACTTGAAAGCGAGGAAATAAGACTTTCAAAAAAAGTCTCCGAAATTCAAGAGCGCGGTGATGAACTGGCGAATAAATACGACTTCGCCAGCGGCATCGATTTATTCAAAAAATTAAACAGCTACAGCAGTGTATCAGGACGACTAAAGCAACTGGATCTTTTGGACCAGATGCTCAAAGCCAAGGAACAGCATATAAACAGCTTGAACAGGGAAGCGCTCGGCTATTTCGAGAAAGCGCAGCGAAAGCAAAACATAATTACAGCCAGCTCGATATCGGGTTTGGCCTCTGAAATACTCAGGTTTAAAGAAAGCCTCAGAGAGATGGAAAGAAGCAATGCCGTGCTGAATAATCGTGTTTCGGAAAGACGCTTTCTAGAAGGCGAGCTGAACGACTGCGATTCTATGCTCCTGGATATTTTCAGGAGAGCTCAGCTTGAAGAATTGGAAGATGTAGAAAAAGCTTTTGCCGAATTCGAGCGAAAATATCAAAGTTACCGAAAATGGGAGTCAATTAAACAGGAGTTGAAGCGAATGGCTACCGACTTCACCTCCGAGATTTTCGAGCAAGATCTGGCCACAGTTCTTTCAAAACTGCAGCATAAACGAACAGACGCCTGGACAAAAATGCAGGCGCTGATCTCACTTTATCCGGAAGTACTGGCAGAAACTCTTGAAGATCTCGAAATCGGCAGACTCAGCGTGGAAGAGGCCGAGGCTCTCTCTCTTGAAATTCAAGACCGGGAAACTCGCGCCGAGTATTTGCGCGAGCAAATAAGAGCTTCCACCAAAAGCTTTGATGAGTTTCACCCTAAAACTCAGCACGAGCTTGAAATTCTGGAAAGAAACCTGGCAAGAATTGAGCATGACGGAAAAGCCCTGAGACTTTGCGCAGAAAAACTCAAAGAACTGGCGGAAGAGAGCAAATCCGAGTGGGCCAGGGAGCTTAGCGAAATTTCAGCGGATTTATTGAAAGAAGCGCAACTTGATTTCAGCAAAATTTCCTGGAATGAAAAGCTGGAAATTTCTCTGATTATTAAAGACTCCCAAAATGAAATAACTGAGCAAGAAGCCGAAAAGACCCTGAGCCACAGTCAGAGAATTCAGCTCGATTGGCTGCTTCGCTTTATTTTCTGCAAATATATTTGCCGGAGATTAGCACTGCCGGTAATACTAATGGATCCTTTCAGTGAACTTTCCGACCGCCGTTTTCAAGCATTCATGAATCTCATTATCGAAAAGCTCTTGCCGGAGATGCAGTTCATTATTTTAAGCAGCCAAAAAATAAGACAAAACTGGTACTGGAGCAGCCTGCCTGATTCTCTAAAAGAAAAATGTCTGCTTAAAGAGCTCTAGAGACACTTTAAGGCGACAAAAGTATATAAGAGGACTGTGCAAAAACACAGTGGCAGCTTCTCAATAATGTAATTAAATAAAGAAAGAGCAGGCAATTACTAAGACTCCAAACTTCATCGAGCGTTGATTGAGCTGGCAATAACAGCGCGCAATGAGGCCAGGATGGATAAAACTCCCGAAAAGAGCGAGAGCAAAACGAATTCGCTTGTGGACGATCTGCAAAAGGAAACAGAAGCCCTCAGAATGGGCATTTTGAAACCCCAGGAAGCAGAGAGTCCGCATACGAGAGACAATCCATTGACAGTTAGAGCTGTGCCGGAGCTGCCCGCACTGGAGCTTGAATCCGGTCATCGCCGCCCGAATCCATGGGCAGCCTCTAAAAGCGTTCAGAACGAAAACCCTTTTGCTAAGAAATCGCCATCCACGGACAAAACTGATACCGGTAACAATGGCGGCCCGGACGCATTTAAGCTTCCCGAACTTCCAATTGTCGCCGACAAAGCAGCCGAGGCAAAAAAGGTAGTACCGGTAGTTTTTGAACAGAAGAAAACAACGCCTGATTTTCTGCCGGAAATGCCGATGCCCGGCGTCGATGCTAAAGTCGCCCCCACAGCTGAAGTCGAGCTCAAAACCATAGACGGCAAAACAGCCAAACTGGACGATGGTACATATAAGAGAGACGATCAGGGTCGGATTGTGGAAATGATCTCGGCAGATGGTCAAACCAAGCGCAATTTCAAATATGACGATCCGGCTTTCCCGAACCGGATTACAGCAGAAACCATCAACGATAAGGAAACTTACAAGTTTATCGGCAATAACAAAATCGGCGGTAAGCCTTACAAAATCGATGATTATGAGGTTAACAGCTACTCTATATATGACGAAAAAAATCAGCTGAAAGGGAACTGGTCCGGTGTTCGAGCTCTGAGCCCGGACGGCGTCTATGCTTACAAAAACGATAAGCAAGAAAAGATCGAATTTCAGGGAGCCAACGGTCAGAAACTCAGCGACGCCGAGAAAGCCGACCGCGACAAAAACGGCATCTGGCCAAACCAAATCTCTCTGACTCGCGAAGACGGCAGCAAGATTGAAGCTCGGCTCAATGGCAATAAGCTGCAAACATTCAGTGAAACAGTAAAAGAGAATGGGCAGGACAAAGAAATTGTCTGGAGCAAAGCCGAAAACAAGTGGACTTCCAACGAAAGTCCAGCTCGCGAGCGCAAAAATATGGCTGTTTTGCGCGACGGCACGGTCACTTATGAAACGCAAGACGGCATTAAGCATGAACAGTACAAAAACAGCACCCGTTCAGAGCTGGATTTAGACGGCAGCCGCCGTGATTACAACAAAGCCGATCAGCTAGTCAGCGTCAGCCTCTCAAACGGCGACCTGCGGCAGCTCAAATATGACGGCAACGAACTTGTATCGATACAGGATAAAAACGGCAAATCCGGAAAAGAAACTGTCTGGACGAAACAAGCCGGAACGGACGAGTGGAGCGACGGTCAAAAAACAGAAAGCAGAAAAGAGCTGAAAATTGCAGCCGATGGTGCAATTAAATTCAAGAACAGCGACGGCTTGAATATTTCGGACAATCCCAATCAATCAAGACTCAGCTTCGACAATAATAATCGTCCGCTCAAGATAGATTTCAACTCGGGCAGCAGCCGCAGCTTTGAATATAAGAACGACAAACTGGTGGCAGTCACGGATCACGTAAAGTTCGCAGACCGGGAAACAAGCAGCACTTTTAATCGAGTCGGCGATACCGATGACTGGGAAACAAAAGAAGCAAGCGGCAGAATTAGAACTCGCCGAAATATAGAGGCAAAAGAAAATGGCGATTACAGCTACATTGCCGCAGACAAAAAGGAGCACAATTCAAGAGCTTACGATCTCGAGCGCCAGGCCAAAGGCGATATCGTGGTCGGCTCCGATTCCATTCAAGAAGCCAGAGATCGTTTTGTGGACACGGCCAAAGAACGCGGCATCAATATGCCCAGGAGCGAAAAATACTTAAACCAGCTGGATCAAATCTCAAGACGTTACAACACAAGCCCGGAACAAATGGCTAAAGCTCTCGACAATTTAAGCGACATTCTGAGCGCCGAGCAAAGCCCTTTATACTCAAGAGACGAACTCAACAACATTGTTGAAACAGCACTACATAACCTAGCCAATCCACCTGAAATCGACCAGGGTTATCACCCCACCTGGAACGTCACACCAACCGAAGTATTTGCAGCCGCGAAATTCCCGGACAAGTACACGGCACTTTTACGCGAGGTATCTCTGACAGGCCAATTCACCGCTGCCAATGGTCAGAAAGCAACACCGCCCAAAAACGCGCTCAAACCCGGACGTGATGAAAAAGCTTACGACCTCGACAAGCCGAACTCAGACAAGCGCAACCTGGCAAGTCAGATTTATCAAATGACTACAATAAACGCCGTGTACGAGCTAGGCAAACACAGCAGCGAAAAGGACGGCAAAGACAACGGTGTACGCTATGTCATGGGTGATGTGCGTAAAGAGAAGCAGGCAGACGGCTCTGTGGTGGATCTCGGCGAAGACATGCTCATCAACAAAAACGGCACTGAAGTAATAGGCAAGAACGGCAAAGCTGTGCATGGTCCGGAGTTCCTGCAAGACGACAACGTCACCGCCTCGGAACTCATAGTGGGCAGCAAAATGCCCTATATCGGCGCGCCTTATAAAATTGACGGCGAAACCCAATGGCATTTCGACCTGCCCACAAAAGAAAGACTTCAAAAATGCAAGCAAGATGGTGAATTCCCGCTGGGCATCTCCACATTGCACGGCAATCATGTGCAAACCATCCACGATGTCACCACCGACGCCAAAGGACAAACCTGGGTTCTACTCGATAATCAACACGGATTGAAAAATGACGGCTGGGTGACTCTGGAAGAACTGCATCGCACCCAGCAAACCCACAATGAACTTGAACCCAGCAAGAAAGCTGAAGATAGACCGGACCGCAAAAACTAAAAGCTGAAAACAATTCCCTAGAACTCTGCTCTTGGAAATCGGATTAATTGTCAGTCAAGTGCTGAACTTTTTTGACGCAATGATCGTTCTTAAGATCAGGCGTAAATATTCAGGAGGGCAGCTCATGGGCATGGCTTCAAATATCAGGCATCACATTTTTTCGCTTCCGGAAGGAAAACTATTCAGCAGCAGAGATCTTTTGCATCTGGGCACTCGCTGCACTGTCGATCAAGCAATACATCGTATGCTCAAGTTCAGGCTGATTGTGAGAATCTGCCGCGGTGTTTTCATGCGCGAAACAGAAAACGGCTGGCGACCGACTCTCAAAGAAGTAGCAATTGCAAAAGCCCGAGCTTTTGGAAAAGAACTCTATCTAGTTGATTATTCAAATACGGCATCTTCAGAAACAGACGAAAGCACCTTCTATTGCAGCGGCAGATCAAGCTCGTTTACTTATGCAGATAAGCGAATTTATTTGAAAGCAAAAGCTCCAAAGTTTTTTCAAAAAGACTCTCAAATCCCAAGCAGCAAAAGCGGCGAAATCCTGGATTTCAGCCCCCCGACAAATCGCTCTAGCCTATCAATTGCATTAATGCCAACCGAAAATATCGGAGCAGCCGGAAAATAAAAAATAAGCTGAGCCTGCAAAACTCTCTTTCAATTGTTTGCCTTCAAGTGGGCATATTAGTTGAAGGGAGATTTTGCATGACTCAAAACTTAAGTCGCCGTGAATGTTTTGAAGCTCTGGAATTGAAGGAGGGTGCAAGCCTGGCTCAGGTTAAAACTTCCTGGCGTCGCCTTTGCAAAATTTGGCATCCGGATCAGTTTCAAAGCGACAGCGCAGAACATAAAAGAGCTCTGGAGATGCAAATCCTTCTTAATCAAGCCTACGAACAACTACTTAGCTTCATTTCAGTATCCGACAAAGGCGAACGAGTCCAAACAAGCGCAAATAAGACTGAAAGAACGCAAACGAATGGACTATTTGCCTACAAAGATGGCGATGGCGAAGCCTACACCAATTTTTCGAAAGCCGAATTTTCGAAACTGCTGGAGAAAGCAAAAAACGGTGATCCGGACGCTCAGTATCTAGTCGGACTTTCCATTGAACTTGGCTGCTCCGGACAGAAAAGCGACCCGAGCTCGGCAGCCTGGTGGTATGCGCGTGCCATTTTGAAAAACAACTATGATGCTATGCTCAGACTGGCGATCTTGCATCTTTACGGAAGGGGGGTGCAGCAGGATAGAAGGCGCTGCAGTAGCTTACTCTCGACCGGAGCATTGAACGGGCATGCAGAATGCATGTATCAATTCGGACTATTTCAAAGCGTTATCCTCAATAACGAAGAAACTGCTAGAGATTGGTACGAGCGTGCCGCTGCATTGGGTCATAAAGGAGCAAAAAAGAACCTTAATCTGGCAGACGCAAATTCAAATCTGCGCTAAAACTATTGACCTTTCTATTCTTTGATTTGCGCAGTATCGGCATTGTCTTTCAGCTCTTTCGGCGGCAACTGAAAGCCGGTGAGCTCAGAAAGGGCAGCCATTACTTTCCAGCTGATTTCATCCAGACTGCCTTCCGCCTGAATCGGCTTGCCGATTTTAACTATTACTTTGCCGCGCTTTATATTAGTGCCGACAATTCCGACAGGAACAAGAGGCAACTTGTTGGTCTTTGCAAAATACGCCGGACCCATATTAGGCTGCCCTAAAATTCCCGGTGTTTTGCTGCGCGTGCCCTCAATAAACATCCCCAGACACCAGCCTTTCGAGAGCATTTCTTTCACAGCCTTGAAGGTTGATTTCTCCGGTCTTTCACGATCAATCGAAATGGCTCCATATGCAAGAACAAGATTGCGAAAGAACTTGTCGGAATAAAGTTCTTTTTTGGCCAGATAAGATACGGGTCTATCCACGACCCGGCTCACAAGCGGCGGGTCCCAGTTGGAAAGATGATTGGAAACAAAAACACAGGGACCTTCAGGTATATTTTCGCGTCCTGAAAATTCCAGTTTATTTTGATACCAGAATATGCTGCCGAAAAAATATCGGGCTGTCGCCATATAAATCGCAGTGCGAAACGGCGAGAAAGCGTTTGGGTCGTATTCTACAGGCATTAGTTAACTAGGGAGTGCGCGCGCCAAGCGCTCGGGGCAGAACAATGCGCACAATCGAGTTATCTTCTTGCTGGCTCACATAAAGATTGCCTTCTTTATCAAGAGTCAGGTAATAAGGCTTGCGAAAGCCGGAGGCGATAACACTGGAAATACCAGCCGGACTTACTCTCACAACAGTGCCGCTGTTGTAATTGGCGACATAAAGGTTGTTGGATTCATCCACCACAAGACCAATTGGACCGCGCAAGTTTACGCCCGTGCAAAAAGTATTACGCGTACCGTCCGGACCGATCCGGTCGATGCTGTTGGTCATGTAATTAGCCACATATAGACTACCGTTACGATCAAACGCCAGTCCTGATGGAGCTGAAAAACCGGTGGCGATTACACGCAAGCTCGAGTTTGCCAGAACCGGCACAGGACCGCTTGCAACCGGTGCCGTACTGGCATTGGCCGGAACATAAGCAGTTGCCGGTTGCTGCTGATAGCCGGCTTGCGCCGGGGGCTGCTGCACGGCTTGCACCTGAGGAGCAGCCTGATATTGATTTTGAATCTGTCCATAAGCCGGAACTGTACCGGCAGTGCCGGGGTCCTGGTAAGTTCCGGTATTTACTTCCGGGTCACGAAGCGGCGAACTTTGCTGCGGAACTTGTCCGGTTTGCGGAGAATTATCAATCTGCGGAGGCTGGGCTTGCGGATTGTTCAGGAGCGCCAGACGGCGCTGAGCTTCAGTAAAATGAGAATTGTTTGGAGCTATAGCCGACAAGTGCTGACGCGCTTCCTGCGAGCGACCGGCATCTTGCAAAATAATGCCGAGCTGAAAATGTGCAT
>JAIEPM010000188.1 GCA_019748395.1 Candidatus Obscuribacterales bacterium | reverse complement strand
CCGAAAGTTTTTTCGGTGCCCATAACGAGTACAACAGTTCAAACGAAACTTCTCTCCACCTACAGGCAGGTACGCACGTTCTGGCTTTCCAGAGCAATCGTACGCTAGTTAGGGTTTAGAAACCCAGGTTTTGCTTCGGACTTCTATGGGAGGCCCACCGTCAGGTTGGCCTCCTTTAGTGTTGTCGCGACTTATTACTTAGATATGCGAACAATGATTTCGTCTGAGCCGGCTAAATTGAGCCTTTCTCTTGCCAGTCTTTCGATGCCTGAAGACGAACGGTAGCTGCTTAAACCTTCCCGCAATTCTTTATTCACTTCTTGTGCCTGGGCATGTCCGGCTTTCAGGGCCAGAGTCTGTTTGTGCAAGTAAAACTGGTGATGCACACTGCCGTATATCGACTTGCAGGCATGAAAGATTGCCAAACAAGTGACAAACATGATGCCCAGTTCACGGATTGTTTTTTTCTTGCTCATCTAATTCTGCTGAATTCAGAAGTCAAACTGCATACTAGCTTCTGCTTCCGTATCTGTCCACTTATTTGCTTTCATTTCTCTAGTGAACAGCCAGCAATCGCGCTCCAATGCCTTGAAGAATGTCGTCAATCATCTTATCGAAATCGGCTTTCAACTCATCAACACGCTTGCTGGAGGGAGCTTCAAAATAGAAACGAACTAGCGGTTCGGTGCCGCTCGGGCGAACCAGAATCCAGCTTTCGTCTTCCAGGTAATACTTGAAGCCGTCCAGAGTGCCGACTTTTTCGACTCGGGTATTGCCGATTTTTTCAAAAGGTTTGCTTTGCAGCGTTTCCACAAATTTTTTCTGGCTTTCGTTTGTCAAACGCATGTCTTTGCGTCTGTAAGCAAACTCAACGCCGGTTTCTGCTACAAGTTCAGACCAGATTTGCGAGAGTGATTTTTTCTCGTATGCCAGCATTTCAACAATCAACAAGTTGCAGAGAATCCCGTCTTTCTCGGGAATATGTCCTTTAACAGAGCAGCCTCCGGATTCCTCGCCGCCGATCAGAATATCTTTCTGCCGCATCAATTCGCCAATGTATTTGAAGCCTACCGGGGTTTCGAAAATTTCAAGATTGTTGGCTTTGGCAAGGCGATCAAGGAAATGCGTGGTGGCGACTGTTTTCACGATACCGCCTGTTTCTTTGCGGTTTTTGAGCATGTGCATCGTGAGCAGCGCCAGGAGTTGATTGGCGGAAACATAAGCGCCGCTGTCGTCGATGATTGCAAAACGATCGGCATCACCGTCGGTGGCAAGACCGAGATTCAATTTTTCCTGAACAACAAGCTTGCTCAAGTCCGTCAAATACTGGGCTTTTGGTTCGGGCATACCGCCGCCGAACATCGGGTCGCGCCAGTTGTGCAAAACTCTCGTATCGACTCCGTGTTCTTTCAAGATTGCATCAAGATAATCACGGCTCGTGCTGTAAAGGCATTCCACGCCGACTTTCAGTCCGGCTTTGGCAATGCGCTCGAAATCGACCATCTCTTTAATTGCCGCCATATATGGTGCTTTAGGCGAGAAGGTCGGCACTTCGATTGAATGCACGTCAAGCTCGAAGGGCAGGTCTGAAAGGTGTTCGACGATGCGTTCTGTAATTTCATTTGTTGCCGGACCGGCGTATTCCGGGATGTATTTGATGCCGCAATATTCCGGCGGATTGTGACTGGCCGTCAGCTGTACAGCACCGACAGTTTCTTCGTTTTGAGTGGCGTAAGCAATTACAGGCGTCGGAACATCACGGTCTGCCAGTTTCGCCGGTATTCCCATTGAGATGAAAACCTGGGCAGCACGCCTGGCAAAACTGTCGGCGAGAAAACGAGTATCGTAGCCGACCAGAATCGGCGAGCGTTTGCCGTTTTTATTGTAGGTGCTGTTTATGTATTGCCCGATCGCATAAGCGACCTTTTCGACGTTGGCAAAAGTGAAGTCTTCTGCGATAACTGCTCTCCAGCCATCCGTACCGAATGTGATCTGCGACATTGTCAGGCAATTCCTCCTACAGTGATCAACTAACTCGCGAAAGATACTCTTTTACCGAATCCCAGGCAGTATAAGCCTGGCGGCAGTGCAACCAAGATTTGTGAACAGGCAGTGAGCCGGGCGGCATGGAGCGCAGCGGGCTCATTAAGCGAAACTCTTCTTCGGAGCGAAATTCGACAAGTGTGCCGTCTCTTCCGTAAAAGCGATAAGTTATTTCACGGGGGCCGAGCTTGTCGCTGCGACTGACTGCAAAGACTGTGGCCATGCGAAAACCGTCGCGTGCAAAAGCGGCGGTGACGTAGTTCACTAGCCCTTCTGCCGAGAGCAGCTTTCTGCGTTCGCAATGAATTGCGGCGACCAGATCAAGGCAAAAATATTGACCGTCATGTGAATGCAAATAGAAGCGCCCCCAGGGGTCGACAGTCATGCATTCGCCCACGGCTTTGACACGGCCTTCGCTATCGCGCACGCTCACGCCGTGTTTGCCTTTGCTGCCTTTGCTGTGTACTTCGCCGCGAGCTTCCAGTCTTGTAAACTCTGAAAGCTCGCCATAGCGGTCATAAGTAAAAAGCATTCGCTCGCCATGGCGAGAAATGACTTCAAGTACCCGTCCAAGCTCGTCTTTGTAAATGACTGCACCGTTATCGAAGCTTTCTTTGCGCCTGCCGTCGGCAAGCAATTCCGTATGAATATGCTGCAAGCGATAGCTTTTTTTGTCTGTCGGGCTGAAATCAAGCAAGTCGTTTTTTTCTGAGGGCTTTTCATTTTCGGCAGATACGGCTCGCCGCATCGAAGCCACAAGTCTTTTTGCTTCATTGCCTTCGCTCAGCTCGCTGTTTTCCAGGCGCTTCAAGCAGGCAGCTGTGGTTTTCTTAATGCTGCTGTCTATTGATTTGTCCGGTTCCGGATATGCAGAAGTTATTTGGGCTGCCAGATAAGAGAGAAATGCCGAGTTCTCATCGACACTTTTGTTCTGCGTCTCAACTGAGAAATCGATAATTTCCGACTCTAGATTCTTCGAGTCGGCCAGATTCATCACAAGACCGCCCAGGCTCCCATTTTGAAGGAAGCTCCGTCTAGAGTGACGTGCAGGTGAAATTGTACCCATCCAGCTTGTCCCGAGCCTTTGCCTGCCCGCCGATTTAAGGCAAAGATCCACTCAATAGTACTTCAACTCAGGAACTGTTCTTCTTAAATTCTTCAACAGAATTGCGAACCTCTGTTTCCAGCCAGCCCCTGACCTGCAAAGATTCAGCCATTCTAAGGCCGGAAGTGCGCTCGTCGTACATGGCTACCTGAAACTGTGCCATGGTGATTTTGCCTGAGGCAAGCAGGTCTTGCGCCAGTTTCAGTGAGCTCAGTTCTTGCTTTGTGGCATATCCGGCATTGATTACAAGTTGATCGACCGGAATATTAGGGGCAAGTTGTATTTGAGCTTTTAAAGCTTGAACTTCCAGTTTGCTTATAAGATGAGCTGACTCCATTAGTCTGATTACAGAGGGCAAATCAATATCGGCTTCAGGTTTTCTGAGTTGCTTTTCGTCAAATTTGAATCCGGCCGGTTGGTCGAAATGAGCCTGAGGCTTTTGCGGCTCGAAGCTTCTGGCGCCTGTGTCTGCCGGTCCGGGTGACTGCGGGTTTTCTGCTGTTCTTTTTTCTGCTGTCGCTGCTTCCACCCTTGCTTTTGCCGAGGATTCTTCGCTTGAGGCTTTCGCTATCGGCATTTCAGCAGTGATCTCGGGCTTGGACGAGCTGCCCGCTGCTTGCTCGGGCGATTTTCGGCAAGCATTCTGTCGATAGAACTCTCGATGCTTGATTGATTTGATACTGTCTGTGGTGTCGAATTGCTGCCGGCTTTTTGCGGCAAATCTAAACTTTCCGGTGGGCTGAAACTCGGTTTGGCTATCTCGCCGGAGCGTCTGCGTGCTTCTTGCCATGATTCTTCAATAGCTGCCAGCGGGTCATAATCGTCATCGTCACTTTTTGAGCCTGCGCTGCTGCTTGTTTGTGCTGAAGCGGCGGACGAGGCAGGCTCGGGATGAGCTTCTTTTGCTTCTGATTCCTGGGCGGGCGCGGATATTCCCCATAGATCTAAAGGGCTTGCCGCTTCAGCCGCTTCCGCTTGAAAGTCCGGGGCTGCTTGCGCCGCTGCTTCGGCTGCTTCTAATTCAGTCTCAGTTCCCAGATCTACTTCATATTGCATTTGGGCCGCAGCCGGAGTTTCTTCGGCTGTTTCAGCGGCTGTGCCTAGCTCAAATTCAGTCTCTGCGTAAAGCTCTGCTGCTGCTGCTTCTTCTTCCGGATAATCTTCTTCCAGCTGGCTTTCGTAAAGCCAGCGCCGGGCAACAACCAGATCGTGACTGAGCCTTAAGCGAGGCTTTCGCAATACAAAACCGGCATTCAGGATAGTATTGTAATAATCTTTGTAATCTCGAGGGTTGTAATCTTTGAGAAACTTGCGCACCGCGCGCAAATAGCCGACCACAATGCCGTTTAGACCAGCCTGCGGTTTAATTGAGATTGAATCATAGTAATTAGCTTTATTACTGCCGTTTCTTTCTTCGGGTGGCGGCAATAAATCCGGAAAAAGGTGTGAAAGTTCGCGGATTGATGTGAAAGCACCAACCTTATCTTCTCTCACCCAACTCTGTCTGAGCGCAGCACAAAGCACCTGACATTCCAGTTCTACTCTGTTAACCGCGCCGGCTCCTTTGCCCTGCATAAAATAGAAACCCTCTCCCCCTCTAAAACTTCATGCCTCAGAGAAATGCAAAACAAACAAGCTCATGACAAGAGGCGAAAAGTCATTTCGGTTTCGCCGATTTTGACCTGGTCGCCTGAGTGCAGTAGTTCGCGTTTATCCACCAGCTGTCCGTTAAGCATCGTGCCGTTGGTAGAGCCCAGATCTTCCAGCCAGAAACTGTCTGATTCGTATGTCACCCAGGCATGATAACGTGAGCTGTAACGGTCATCGTTTAGAACAATCTGGTTTGAAGGGTCGCGTCCGATTCTGACCCAGCGGACGTCAACAGCAAATCGCTCTTGAGTTTTTTCCAGGACTATTTCTGCAAGCACTTTATCCAGCTTGTCATCCGACTCCGGCTTCTTAAAGCAAGCCGTGCAATAACCAGCATCGCCAATTGCTGCCCCGCAGCATGGGCACTCGCTTTCCTCGGCTTCCTTCATTTGAAGGTGTTTCCTCATCCGACATCCATGAAAATTATAGATTAATCGGAGAAGGCGGGGGCAAGATATTGCAAGAAATTTGGGGCTTTAGACCAGAGCAGGCTGCAATTCGGCTGTGGAGATGTTTGAGCTCTCTTCTTCTTTGTCTTCTTTTTTCTTATTCTGGAAGCAGCAAACACAGTAAACCGGCCGATAGCCTTTCGGGCGAAACGGAACTCTAGTTGGAATTCCGCAAGAAGCGCAGCTGACCTCGGATGTACGATTCAAATCGTCTCCGTTTCTCTGCACACGCATAACCAGGCGGCAGTTTGGGCAACGCTTCGGCTCGTTTTTCAGACCCTTCTGCAGGAAAAACTCTTGTTCTCCGATTGAGAATGAAAATGGGTTGTTGCAATCACGGCAAGTTAGGATTTTTTCGTCAAGAGTCATGGCTAGATACCTTGAGGGGATAGGAGTTTGCGCGCAGTCGTCGCCTGCTCGACTGTCGACATTTAGGGTCATGCTAGCATACTTTTAGTGAATAGGAAAGATATTTCAGACATAGCTTCAGGGAAACATATATAAATTCTGGCAAAACCCCTTAGCAGCCCATGATATGAGTTATTCCTTAGTCTGAAATTCAGTCGGCGGCTCTCAAATTTCCCCTGTACTCGTTGACCTTTTGATTGTCAGGATGAAATTGAATCCTTTCGGGTTCTTTTTAGAAGCAAATTACTAATGCTCTCACTAACTCAAGCAGCTGCCTAAAGACAGCAGCTTATTTTGCCTGAGCTAAATTGCAGTGCAAGACTAAATCGGCTGATTCTAATAGCCAAAACGTAACTCATAAGAGGTTATGATTCTATGCCTAGCGGAATTTTTGACGTTTCATCATTACAGAGGCCAATGACAGCAGACCCTTTTGCGCAAGAAATAAAGCGAGCCTTTTTACCTTCTCTCTGGATCCTGCTTGCAGCTTGCATAATCTTTTCCAGCGGCTTATTTATATTGTTGCTTGCCAAGCCGAGTCCCGAGCTTGCAGCCAATATAGGATTCTCGCTTTCCGGCGGGCTCGGGCTCATCGGCTTTTGTTTGAGTATGCTCAGTGTATTCAAGCGCCAAAAAGTGCAGGAAACATTGCTCTCGGTTATGAACGAGGACAGAGCTGCGCTTGAGCCGCGGCATGGTTCAGCGCTCTGGATTGCAGCGGCGGCGGCATTGAGTCTATATCTGGAGCTGATGATTGTGCGCCTGCAAGGAAACAGTCTGCAGCTTTTTGCTTACTACAAAAATGTCAGTCTCATGTCTTGCTTTCTAGGCCTGGGCATCGGTTATTCGCTCAATAAATCACGTCCGCTTACTTTGACTTTCTTTTTGCCGCTTATGGCTATGGAACTGATTTTCCTTAATGTACTGCGCTGGGCGGACTTGAGTTATTTATTGCGCAATCCTGCCAAAGAGCAGGCGACTTTTGAAATTTACGCAGCCACCAGTTCTGCCGATATGATGATTTCACTGGGATTCATTGTGACTATATTTGTGCTCAATGCTCTTATTTTCGTGCCGCTTGGTCAACTGGCTTCACAGCTGATGACCAAGAGCTCATCTCTTTTCTGTTATGGATGGAACCTGATTGGAAGCCTTTTCGGGGTGGGCTTATTTGCCCTGCTTTCCTTCTTATGGATGCCGCCGGCAATCTGGATGGCAATTGCCGGTATTGGCGTGCTTTTGTTTTTGCGCAGGGAGCGCAGTTTGCTGCCTTCTGTTTTTGCTGCATGTATCGCGGTAGGCTTGCTGGCTATACCGCCGCGGGCTTTTCTTTTCAAGCCCATGAAGTACGATATTTATTCGCCTTATCAAGTTTTGACCGTGATTCTGGAGCACGGCACACCCAGGATTTTTGCAAACAATACCTGGCTGCAATCGATGGTGGATCTGAATCCGAAACTGGTGGCAATACGTGATGATTTGAAACCGATTGCGGCTGCTTACAACCTTCCGTATATGTATAAACCAAAACCGGATAACGTTCTGATCGTCGGCAGCGGCACCGGTAATGACATAGCGGCTGGTATCAGGGCCGGTGCTAAAGATATTGACGCAGTAGAGATTGACCCGGGCATTATTCAAATTGGAAGCTCGATGCATCCGGAGAATCCCTATCAGTATGCGCGTGTGCACATAATCAATGATGATGCCCGACATTACATTAGGCACAGCAAGAAAAAGTATGATCTGATTGTTTACGGCTATTTAGATTCGACAAGCACTCTCACTGCCAACTCCGGCGGAGTGCGCATGGATAGCTATGTCTGGACTGAGGAGGGCTTCAAGGAAGCCCGGGCTTTATTGAAAGATGACGGCATCGTTTCGTGCACGGTATGTATTTTGCCCGAGCTTACTCAAAAAGTTTTTCGCATGCTCGAAGAGGCTTTCGGCGGTAATCAACCTGTTGTATACAACACTGTTTGGGATTCCGGATTTACTTTTATTGTTTCCAAGCAAAAAGGTCGTCCTCTGATTCATGACGCCTCTGCCGCCGGTGCCGCCACTGCTTCAAATGATTCTGCGCCATTCAAGGACCTGACTCAGAGTTATATCGACAACAAGGAAAAAGTAGATATCGCCACCGATGACTGGCCCTTTTTGTGGATGTTTAAACGCTCCTATCCAAGTACCTATGCACTGGTGATAGGCTTATTGACTGTGATTTCATCATTTATGGTCTTGCGTTTTCTTCCCTCCGGTGAAGGGCGATTCTCTCCTTCCTGGTATTCATTCTTTTTTCTTGGCGCCGGTTTCATGCTGGTTGAAACAAAAGGAATCACCGAGCTGGCGCTGGTTTGGGGCAGCACCTGGTTTGTAACAAGCATAGTTGTGGCTGCTGTTATTGCGCTGGCTTTTCTTGCTAATTTGCTGGTCGCAAAAAGTGGAGAGCAAAATACAATAGTTAGTTATCTAATTCTTTGTTTGTCTCTGGCCATGGGCTTTTCGCTCTCTTATTTCCAGATCAGCCTGGCTTCTCTGGGTGGAGGGCTGGAGCGCATCGTGATGACCGTACTATTAACCATGCCTTTGTTTTTCTCCGGACTTGCTTTTTCGTCGGAGCTGAGAAAAAGTGGTGCTATCGGTGCTGCTCTCTCGGCTAATTTGCTGGGGGGCATGGTGGGCGGTTTTCTTGAATACAATTCCATGTATTTCGGCTACCGCTCACTCTATATTTTTGCGCTTCTTATGTATTTGCTTGCCATGCTCTGTTCGTTGAAAGGTGCTAAAAAGCAGGCTGCGGGCCCTGCTGTTTCTTGATCTTGACTTTGATCAATCTTTCTTGCGCGAGTAAACCGTGCTGCTGAGGTCGGCCTTTTGCCCGCAGAAATGAGCAGCAGCTGCTACCATGGCTGCATTGTCCGTGCAAAATTCCATTTTGGGATAAAAAACCGGCACGGGAGAAAATTGATCAAGTTTTGCTCGTAGTGTTTTGTTGGCTGCTACGCCTCCAGCCAGAACTATTGCCGGAGCCGATTTTTCTTCCTGCGCTTTGAGTGTTTTGCGCAGCAGTACTCTGCTCACCGCTTCCTGAAATGAGGCGGCTAAATCTTCCAGAGGCAGAGGTTTTTCCAGCTTGTCGACAGTGCGCAAAACGGCTGTTTTTAAGCCGCTGAAACTGAAATTGTATCCGGCCACAACGCCTTCTGGAAATTTAAAAGCCTGAGGATTTCCGCTTTGAGCCAGTTTGTCGATAACGGCTCCGCCGGGATATGGCAGTCCCAGCAATCGGGCGACTTTGTCATATGCCTCCCCGGCTGCGTCATCCAGAGTTTTGCCGAGTATTTCACTTGTTTGGTAATCTTTGAAATAAATGATCTGGGTGTGCCCGCCGCTGACCAGAAGAGCTATAAATGGTGGTTCAAGGCTGCTGTTTAAATAATTTGCCGCCACATGAGCAAGCAAATGGTCAACTGCAATCAACGGTAAGTCATGGGCCCAGGCCAGACTCTTAGCAGCCAGCATGCCGCTCAGCAGGGTGCCCACCAATCCCGGCCCGGCTGTGTAAGCGATGCCGTCCAGATCCTTGAAAGTCAGTCCGGATTTGTCCAGAGCTTCGGCAATCACGTGATTGACTGTTTCCAGATGTTTTCGTGCGGCAACTTCGGGCACGACGCCGCCATATTTTTTGTGGATTTCAATTTGTGAAACAACAATGCTGGACAGTACTTTTCGCCCGTCGGCTACCACCGCGGCTGCCGTTTCGTCACAACTAGTTTCTACTGCCAGATAAACAGCCATTTTTTTGCCCTGCCGCTAGAAAGCAGTTTACCTTTTGGAGGGTCTTGCAAGCTGCTTTTGCGCTTCAGCTCGCAAAGCATGTTTATAAATCGAGAGATTTAATTTGTCTGATTTGCCTTCTTAGAAGCGCCTTTGCGGACAATTTACGGGGCTCAAAATTAAGCTAAGATCGAGCGGAATCTCGTTGACAAGTGGGGTTCGGCAAAGTACGATTCTTGGATTAGCGCTGAGTTCTGCCCCTTTTGCTATGCTAGTGGAAGGGACTTACAAAAGAGCTGAGTTTACTAAAGCAAATCAGCAAGACTTGCAATTTGAGTTCGTCTAAGAGGTTTATGCAAATGGTGAAAAGACTGAGCAATATAGCGCTTCTTAGCGGTCTCGTTCTATTGTCTGCAGCGCCGGTTCTGGCTCAAGGCAGTGCCTTGAATTCGACTGCCAACCCCGGCACTCAGGGCGGTTACGGGCACAGCTCCTTCCGCGGCACGGAGACGCCTTTCGACTACAACCAGACAAGCTCGGCCGACAGATGGGGCGGTTCGGGCAATGCTGCGCTAGCCCCGCAGGGCTGGGCGGACACCACTAACTCTCAGGGCGCGGCTTCACCGAATGGACCCTATCTTTTCGGCACTACGGGCGGCGGTCCGGTCGGCATCAGTGGCGCTGCAACTGCGGCTCCATTTCAGGGCACTTTCACGGCACCCGGCAGTTTTGCCCTTCGACAGCAAGGACGAAGCACTTTACCGCCCACTCGACTTGAAAGTTTTGTGAGAGCATCAGGTATGAATGATGCCATTTATG
>JAIEPM010000662.1 GCA_019748395.1 Candidatus Obscuribacterales bacterium | reverse complement strand
GTTCTTGAGACTGAGACAGGCCGCGAATCCTAAGTTCTTGGCTTCAGGCTTCCATACCCTTGACTAGACTTCCGCCCGGGTTGAAAACCGAGAGCTGCATAACCTCATCAATAGGAATACTGCGCAGTTTCGGTCCATCCAGAATTTTGCTGGCGGCACTGCGCTTTTCCATTTGACCCATCAGGTAATGAGCTCTGTCGATAACTTGAGAAGGCAGTCCTGACATACTGGCAACATGAATTCCGAAAGAGCGGCTGGCACCGCCCGGCACGACTTTGTGCAAAAACTCTATACGTCCTTCAAATTCCGCCACCTGCACCTGGAAATTAGAAACCTGGCAGAGGTAGTTTGAAAGAGCATTAAGCTCATGATAGTGAGTTGCAAAAATAGTTCTGGCACGAACCACATTGGCCAGATATTCGGACACAGACCAGGCAATCGCCACTCCGTCATAGGTGCTCGTACCTCGGCCTACCTCGTCAAGAAGTATAAGAGATCGTTGAGTCGCACAAAGACAGCACTGAGTTGTTTCACTCATTTCCACAAGAAAAGTCGATTGTCCCTGACTCAGATCATCCACAGCGCCGATGCGCGTGAAGATACGATCGACAATTCCGACATGCGCGAAATCAGCAGGAACAAAGCTGCCCATTTGAGCCATGATCACAATTTGAGCCACCTGCCTGAGCAAGCTCGACTTACCGGCCATATTCGGTCCGGTTAAAATAATCATTTGTTGCTCGTCCGAATTGCCGTAGAGTTTCGTATCGTTGGATACATAAACTCCCATCGGCAAAATTTTCTCAAGCACCGGATGCCGGCCTGAGCTTATCTCGAGCTTCAAAGAATCATCGAGGACCGGACGGACAAAACGGCTCTCTGCAGCCACAGCCGCCAGAGAAACCAGAGCATCGAGCGAAGCGATATGCCTGGCCATTTGACGCAAAGCTGCTCCAAAATCGGCAAGCTTCATGCGCAAATCGACGAACATTTTATACTCGAGATCAGCCTGATTTTTTTCGGCATTGAGAATCTTCGATTCGTACTCTTTTAACTCGGGGGTTATGTAGCGCTCGGCATTGGTCAGGGTTTGTTTGCGAATATAATCAGCCGGAACGAGATCTTTATTTGCATGCGTAATCTCAATGTAATATCCGAAATTGGAATTGTATGAAACTTTAAGAGAGCGAATTTGTGTTCTTTCCTGCTCGGCTTTTTGAAAATCCTCAATCCACTGCTTACCGCCGCCGAGAAGCGAACGAATCTCGTCAAGCTCTGCAGAATAACCGGCTCTGAAAATGCCGCCCAGAGTCAATTCTCTGGGAGGATCATCGCAAAGAGCGTCACTGATCATTTCATGCAATTGAATCAATTCCTCGGGCATATTGCGCAAGGCTGAAAAAATACAGGCAGAACTGTCGGCCAGATCGCGACAAAGATCCGGGAAAAGATTCAATGAATTGGCAATCGCAGAAAGATCTTTGGGTGAAATTGTTGAAGAAGAAAGCCGCACGCCAAGTCGTTCCAAATCAGCAAAATCGGCAAGAGTGCTTTCAACGCGCCGCCGTTTCAAGCCATCCGCATTCAGCTCTTCAATAGCATCCAGTCTGTCGTTGATAGCCGCCACCGAAAGTAGCGGCTTCAATAACCAGTTACGCAGTTGACGGGAGCCCATTGCGGTTTTGCAGCGATCCAGACACCAGAGCAAGCTACCCTGAAAACTTCTGTCTCTTGAAGTTTCAGTCAGTTCTAGATTTTTCCTTGAATTATCGTCAATAACCAGGTGTTCATCTGCACAATAAGTGCTGATACCTGAGAATTTAGGCATTAAAATCGACTGAGTTTTTTCCAGGTATTCTAAGATAGCTCCCGCGGCGCCTATTGCTAAAGGCATTTCGTGGCAACCGAAGCCCTCTAGAGTAGTGACATTGAAATTTTGCTGAATCCGCCGTTTGGACGGCTCCATCTGAAAAAACATGGAGGGACGTCCGGTAAAACGATATCGCTCTGCCACCGCCTGCGGTGTGTCAAGCGCATCCATAGGAATTCCGTGAGGACCGTTGCGGACAGTTTTCTTGGATACAAGAACCTCACGAGGGGAAAGGCGCCCCAGTTCCAGAATCAATTTGTCTTCAGTTAGTTGCGTAACCAGAAACTCGCCGCATGATGCGTCGCAGGCCGCTAGACCCCAGAGAGTTTCTTTTCTGCCGTTGACTTCGACCTGACCGCCTTTCATTATGGCTAGGAGATAATTGTTTTCGCGTGCAGGCAGCAAGTTGGATTCAAGAACAGTCCCCGGTGTCAAAATTCGGACTATTTGTCTGGCAACAGGACCCTTGCCCTGACCGACAACACCCACTTGTTCGGCAAAAGCGACAGCATAACCTTTGCCGATTAATTTAGCAGCATAAGATTCATAGGCTTTAAAAGGAACTCCGGCCATCGGACAGCGTCCACCGGGATAACTTGGTTCGGGCCGGCTGGTTAGAGTGATGTCGAGCTCGCGGGCCCCGACCTGAGCGTCTTCATCAAACAACTCATAAAAATCGCCGACTCTAAAAAACAACAGAGCATCCGGATTCTGAGACTTCAGCTCCCAATACTGTTGCATCATGGCTGATAGTTCCGGGCTTTGCAATTTCGGGCTTGCTGCCGCTTCAGTCTGTGTGCCTGTCATTCTTCTTTACCTGCTCATTATCGGCTCGTTTCAGTCAGCGAATATCCAATTGCAAGCGCGAGATAGCCGATGCATATCTTGCGCGAAGGACTTGTTGCAATGGTTCAATCATATCCTCTGGGAACAAGCGCGGATGATGAGCATCTGGTAATATGTTGTGCTGGAATACCTACTGAATACAAAAGCGATATCTGATGAACAGCGAAAATTTTTTCAAATCTCCCGCCAAGATTTTATCTGCGGCGGCGATGACAATGCTTCTGGCAATGAGCCTGAACCTTTCCGGGCAAATGAGCGTCCTGGCTGCAGACGCAAAAGCTGCCGCCAAGAAAACTGAGAAAAGCGCGCAGGATAAAAACGACGCGTCAGATAAATCAGACAAGTCCGATAAAAAGGATGAAAAGGCAGCGGACAAAGACAAAGCTACCGACAAATCCAAGGAAACAGCAAAAACACCCGAACCTGTCATCGAAAACGTAGTTTCAGTAGCGCCCGAAGATCTGGTTGACAAGCCTCACGAATATCTGGGCAAAAACGTCAAGTTCAGCGCTCCGTTTTTCGCATTCAGTAACTTAGCCCTCGATTACAAGCCGGCTTTCAGATCCTCAAAAACACACATATCCTTGCTGGTTTCGCGCAGCAAGAAGCATGTTCCGCTATCCGAGCTGAAATTAGCGATGATGACACCTAAGGAGAAAGACCCGGAAACAACCTTGCTTGCCAACTTGAAAGAGGGCGACACTCTGGAAATCATCGGCAAAGTTTTCAGCACGGCTCTTGACGATCCATGGGTAGAAATTCTCAAAGTCAAGAAAACCGGCGGCGCGCCTGATGACAAGAAGGCAGATGCTGCGGGCAAAGCTAAAAATGATACAAAAGCCTCAGGCGATGCAAAAAACGACAAATCCGGCTCAGGCAAGAGCGAAAGCGATAAAAAATAGCCGGAAAGCGACTAAATCATCTTGCCATGTGGAATGACAGGAATGCATCCACCGTGGATAATTGCAAATTGGGTAGTGAGGTTGTTAAGGAGACAGCAATGGCAGATAACGGCGATATCGATACGCTCCTATCTTCGTTGAATGGTAAGCATGGAATACTTGGTTGCCTTTTGGTAGGTGGAGACGGCTCCGTTGTTTCCAGCAGCTTACCGGGTGACATCGACACATCTACCCTTGGTGCATTGAGCGCAACGCTCTTTTCAAACAATGATGTATCGCTGCAACGCATGAATCGCGGGGCTCTCTCGCAAATGACTTTGCTGACCGATCAGGGAATTTTGCACTTCTGCCAGGTTGACGGTCATTTCTTGATCGTTTTAACCGCCAAGGGGCAGAAAATTAACCTTGAAGGTTTGATTCGTTCTGTTGAAGAGCAGGTTCTTCAACTCAAACCAGCTCTGGGCTAAAGCCGAAATATCGAAAAACAAAACGGTCTGGGCTCGGGCTCAGACCGTTTCATTTAGTTCAAGGCTTGAAAGCTCAAGTCTAAAACAAGCAGGGGACTTAGGCTTGGCGGCAGACACTGAAAAAACTCCGCGCATGAGCGCAAATGCGCTTTTGCAAAGAGCTAAAGAAAGCAGCATCTGATTGCGGGTCTTCTCATCGCTTTCGCCTAAAGATTGAAAGATCTCCAAATTCTCAAAATTCGAATCGACAAAGTCTCTGTTTCCGTAATCATTTATGCACAAAATAACTTTCTTATCGACTGCGGAAAGCGAAACCGGAATGCTTTCCGCCTCGAGAAGCTGCCCACAGCAAAAGATAAGCAGCCTGGAAAATGCCTTTATGAAAAGCTCCGGGTCAACGTAAATATTCAAAGGCTCCGATAAAGAGTTTCGAATTTCAAAGGATAGTCTCGGAAGAACTTGATTAGCAAGGGCGAAAGATTGCTTGAGCAGCTCCTCTGAATCTACAAGATTCATAGAAAGCGGAAATTTACCTGCTTCCATGCGCTCAATATCCAGAAGATCATTCACCAGTTGAATAACGTGCTGAATATCATTAGAGGCCTTATGCAAATCAGCAAGATCAGCTGCATCCAGAGGACCATAAACACCCTGAGTCAGCGAAGTCAAAGCCCCATGAATACTGGTCAGGGGAGTCCTCAGCTCGTGACTTACAAGCGCCAGCAAGTGCCGTTTGAATTCCTGATTCGCTCTTATTTTAGCTGCCATCATCCTGAAGTCTCGGTCAAATTCGACAAGCTCATCACTGCCTTTTAATGGAGACAGTAATGGCTTTGATTGCGAGAAGCGCAAAGTATTCTCGATCAAAACCGCAAGCCTCTTGCTGATGCTTTTCGAAAAAAACAATCCCAGAAACAGTGTAATCAAAATACTGATAAGAACTGCAGCCGCAATTAGTTTTTCAATCGCAGCCCGATTGGAAGCCGTTTCTGCGGCAGAGCGTGCTGCCAACAGCCTTTCTTCGGCAAGCAGTTCTGAAATCGAAAGCGCCAGTCTGTCTAAACTGACTTGCACACTCTCGGCTCGCTTTTTCAAAAGCATGTATCCGCTCAGACCTTTGTTTTTGCTGGAGTCTTGCATGAGCCAGAACTTAGCAGTGCTGATTGAGACCTTTTCATAGCGCTGAAAAATACGCGAAACCAAAAGCTTGCCGCGTTCACTATTTGCATGGAACTCAAACAAAGAATTGAGCCCGGCAAGCGAACGGCTTAATCCCTGAGCATATACAACAAGGTTTCTTTCGTAACTTTTACCTGTGAAATACAACGCTGCAGACGATGTTGTCATCGTCACCGTAAATCTAAACATGGCGTTAGCCGTTCGTGCAATTTCTATCGATTGCAGTTCTTTCCTTGTTTCCAGTTCAGCTTTTTCCAGCATGCCGCTCAAAACAAAGAGAAAGGCGAACTGCAAGAGAAGCGGCACTGCGACAAGCACAAGCCCCTTGCTCCGAATCTTAAATGAGCAGCCTTTTTGCTTTTGCAGAGCGTCGAAAAGATCAGATCTCGGATCAGCCCCTAGAGGAATCAAACTTTGGTCTTTCCTGAGCGGAACTTTCAAAATAAATTCGCTACCTTTGCCCTCCTCGCTTTCCACTTTCAAGATGCCCTTGTGCGCAGTTGCAATAAGCATACTGATATTCAAACCCAGACCGGCACCGCCTCTCTTCGTAGCATCTTCCCGGCGGCTTTGCTCGTATAAAAGAAAAATCTTTTCTTGAGCATCCTTTGGAATTCCCGGACCCTGATCTTTGACGCGAAACTCAATTTCTTCGCCATTTGCAATGAGCTTAAGCTCGATAAGAGACTCGCTGGGCGAATACTTTACGGCGTTTGAAAGCAAGTTGACCAGTACTTGAATAATGCGCTCGCCGTCACAATAAAACTCAAGAGCAGGACCTGACGATATGATCCGAATTCCTTTTTTCTCAGCAAGAGCAAGGACTGCGTCAATCGACTTTTGCAAGATTTCATCTGCTCTCTGCAGGCAAGGATGAATTTCAATCTGCCCTGATTCAATCTGCTGAAGCTGCGTTAAATCATTCAATAGAGAAATCAATCGCATAAGTTGCAAGCGTGATTTCCCGAGCCACTTACGTGCAGGCTCGGAGAAATTGCTTTTTGCTTCATCCAGTCTTGTCAAAATGCTCTGTGCTTCAGTTAAAGGCTCCTGCAGACGACTTTTTACCATTGCGCTCAGCTGTTTTCGCTGCAACTCGGCACTCTGCATTTGAGCGGACATTTGATGGATTGAAAGATCAAGCATAGACAACTCATCTTTTCCGGTGAGCATAGGCAAAGGGGGAAGCTTGCGGCTCAGTCGGCGCGTATTTTCGGCAAGAGTTTTAAGCCTTGATGAAATACTGGAAGCGAATTCTAGAGCCAGCATGACACTTAAACAAATACTTAGAGCCATTCCCGCATAAAGTGTGTTCTTCAAATAATTCGATTCTTCTTTACTCTCAAAAGAATCGATAAGTTCCTGCCTTGTGGCTTCCAGATTCAGAGTTTTGATGTTCCGATCAACCCGGTAGAGCAAATTCTCAACCTGATCCAGCAAACTTGAGCCGCCCGAGAATGACTCCAAAAGATGAGCAGGCTCAAGAGCCGAGACTTCGTCAATTTTGGCTAGAAGTTCTCCGCTCGACTCAACAACTCGCTTCAGCAGAATTCTATTTTCACGATTATCCACGATCAAAGAAGAAAGACTGTCGAGCGATTTCTTGACATCGCTTCTATCTTTTGCGGACAAGCCTCTTCGGCCGGAGACTGCGGATAATCCGGTCGTGATTGCAATGCGCAGCATGCTGCGCAAAAAATTAGTAGATTGCTCGACTGCAGCCTGACAGCGAATTTCTCTTCTATACTTCGCATCCGCTTCATTCAGCGCCGAAACAAGGCAGGCAACAAAAAGCAACTCAAAAAGCAGCGGCACTGCCACAAGAATAAGTCCTTTGCCCACAATGCCGAGTTTCAATGTTCACACCAGGAAAGCAGCAGATTTATTCTGGCACAAAAGACTTCAAGTTTCTCCGCGACTGCCGCCTCAAATCTAAATTCACGAATCTGGCTTGCGTCGCTCAAGTGGAAAGTTAAAAGGAGCGCTCCAACTGGGTATAGTGACGAGAGAAACTGCAAAGAAGAGCAGATGAAAAACGAAATCAGAAAGCTTATATGCCTCACACTGACAGCTATCGCTGCCTGCCCTCCGGCTTGGTCGGCTCGCTTTCTTGATACAAGCGGTAACTGGGCCGAGGCTTATATAAATATACTTTCCGACAAGGGCATTGTTTTAGGGGAAGTAGATGGTAAGTTCAGACCGGACGAGCCTGTCACAAGAGCAGTGCTTGCTTTCTGGCTCATGAAAGTGATGGGGCTTGAGTCACAACCGGTTCCGGCAAAGCCGAGTTTTGCCGATGTAAAAGCCGACGACTGGTTTTACAAGCCTGTTGAAATAATCAGGCAAAATAATTACATTTCAGGCTATGCCGACGGCTTCAGACCGAATCAGTTCATTCAGAAAGCCGAAGTCATCTCCATAATTTCGCGAGCCCTGAATAAAGCAGCACCGGACGAAGGACAAATAGAAGATGAGCTGGCTAAATACAAAGACGGCTCCAGAGTTCCGGCCTGGGCCAGGGTAGGCGTGGCTGAAGCTTCGCTCTCAGGAATAATGCTGGTCGGACCGGATACGCAGAGTATAGGCGCCGACAAACTGGCAAGCCGAGGCGATACAATTGCGCTTTTATATAAACTCGATGAATTCCTGGCAAGACGCGATGAATCGGATGCGCTCAAAAGAGCTACTGCTTCAAAACCGCTTACGCAGGCTCAATTCCAAGAGGCGGCTCCGCAAGGCGGCGGATGGATTCCAGGCAATGGAGCCGCTCAGAATTATGGAGGCTCTAATTACCAGGGTCAGGTGGCAAAAGGCGATTATTTCGGAGCGCAAAGCCCTTATTCAGGAGCTGTAACTGCGCCGACAGAAAAGACTTATGCGCCTCAGTCCCCCAGTTACGCGGCGCCGTCTGCTCCTTTGAATCCGCAAGCGCCAAATCCGCTTCAAGGCGGCTTGGTGGTTCTGGCGGCCGGAACACGCTTTCGGGCGCAGCTCAAAAACAGCATCGATACGGCAGCCACGCAAGCAGGCGAAGAAATTCGCTGTGTAATTAATGAAGCAATTTACGCCAATGGTGTGGAAGTAATTCCGGCAGGCAGCAAACTCATTGGTGCAGCCAGCGACGTGCAAGCAGCCAGAAGATTTCATGCAGGGGCAAACGGCAAGCTTGAGCTCAAATTCACATCCTGTGAAACTCCGGACGGCAGAACAATTCCACTTTCAGCCAGCGTCGATGAGAGCGAACAGCGCTTATCGGGCGGCAGCACGGCCGGACGTGTCGGCAAAGGGCTTCTGACCACAGGCGTGGGGGCTGCCTCCGGAGCCGCGCTGGGCACTGCGCTTGGAGCAATCGTGGGAGGCACGGCGAACGGTAATGTCGGGAAATCAACGGGCATGGGCGCCGTTTTCGGCACCGCGCTTGGTGCCGGAGTCGGCGGTGTCGGCGCACTGGTTCGCAAAGGCTCGGAACTCAAACTTATCGCCGGTTCTTCCTTGCCGATTAAACTTGACGCTCAAATGCCCGTGCAGCTACCGCAAACAGCGGTGCCCAGGTATCCCGGCGCAGTTCAGCCCAATCAAAAATCGTTTTAAGAAACAAGGACCCGTGCTCCCGGGAGCCTTTCTTGCGCGGCTCAGTTTCCGCCGTAGCGACGTTGTCGGTTCTTAAACTCGCTAAGGGCTTTGTCGAATTCGATTTCGTCGAATTCAGGCCACATAAGTTCAGTGACATAAAGTTCCGTATAAGCCGACTGCCAGAGAAGATAGTTGGAAAGTCGCATTTCACCGCCAGTTCGGATCAAAAGATCCGGATCTGGAATATCGCGCGTATAGAGATGAGCAGAGATGAGCTCCGGTGTTATCTCCTCGATTTTCAAGTTTCCGCGCTCGACTTCAGCTGCAATTTCTTTGCAGGCTTCTGCAATTTCAAGTCTTGAGCCGTAATTGAGGGCAATCTGCAAATTCAGACCGCTGTTATTGCCGGTCAGCTCCATGGCGTTCTTAAAACCGTTTTGCAAATTTTCCGGCATGGCTTCGAGTTTGCCGATGAAGCGCAAGCGGACATTTGCGGCATGCAGTTCCTCAAGTTCATCGCCAAGCACACGCGAAAACAATTCAAACAGATAATCGACTTCGTCCGGTCCGCGCTGCCAGTTCTCACTTGAGAAAGCATAGACCGTCATGTATTGCAGCTTGATTTTGGCGGCATGCTTGACCAGCTTTTTCAGACTCTGAACACCTTCCTTATGCCCCCAGACTCGAGGCACATGCTTGCGGTCAGCCCAACGCCTGTTGCCGTCCATGATTATGGCAACATGCTTAGCCTGAGCCGCTTCGGCGCCGGAAGCGGCGTCGTTGCTTATTTCTTTTTTGGAATTTTTGGCTTGCCTGAACAATTGAAACTACCTGCTTCTCGTCGCAAAAATTTTCATTTGTGTCCGCGCGCCCACAAAACTAGTAGAGTCATTTTAGCGCTTGCGATCAAGCGCCACCTTTCAAATTGTTCGGAATTATGGAAGAATTCAAAAAAGTACATATGTTGCCATTATGAAGTCCTGCTCAGCCGGAAACCCTAAAAATTTTTGACATGGTTTTACTCAAACCGACTTATTTGATCAACGGCGATGTCACGGACATTGACCTTAAACAGCTAAGTGCTGACGGTGTGCGCGGTCTAATCTTCGATCTCGATTCAACGCTGCTGGCCCCGCATTCAGGCAAAATCACGCCGCAAGTCTCCGCGTGGCTCAAAGAGGCGCGTGAAGAATTTCAGGTAGCAATTGTCAGCAATAACAAAAGACTTCATTATATTGAACAGGTTAGAGAGCTCTTACAAATGCCGATTATCGGCAAGGCTGCTAAACCTCGCCGCTGGGCATTTTTTGAAGTTCTCAAGGATTTTAATTTAGAGGCTTACGAGGTTGCGGTTATCGGCGACAGACCACTCACCGATGTTCTGGGCGGGCA
>JAIEPM010000556.1 GCA_019748395.1 Candidatus Obscuribacterales bacterium | reverse complement strand
AAAGCTTGAGTGGTCTGCCAGATCGTGGATGTCGTAGCCCTGATAAATCAGGCGCCCTTCTTTGCCATCCAGAAAACAAACCTTAGAATCTGCGGCAACAATATCTTCAAGACCGGCCTTAACCATGGACTAGCTCCCCAAAAAACTTCAGATTGCGTATTTCTTGCGGTTATACAACATTTGACATCGGTTCTTACAGAAATAAAGGCTTATTTCATTTTGATTTTGCCGCTCACCGTCTTACTTGCATTTGCCTGGCTTTGCAAGTTACCGAGCAGGGCGGCCTGCTGTACTTTTAATAGCCCATATTCAGTCTTCAGGGCAGCGAACTCACCGGCAAGCTTACGTTCTTCCTCAGCCAGACGACTGCGTTTTATCAGATTAGCGTCAGAACCCATACTTGCTTCCATGGCGTTCTCCAGCTTGTTCTCAGACGCCGCCAGACTCGCCTCAGCCCGAGCCACTCGCATTTGATCTTCTCGCATCGAATTGGCCATATGCGCCGATTGCCGCTCTGAAACTTGCAGAGTCGGACAAATATGCGGCGGTCGAATATTAGGCAGATGATAAGCCTCAACGTGCAAACTGTATTCCTTCAAGTGCGCGTTATATTCAGCCTCACTTTCCTTGCAGCTTCCAAGCTGCTTTTCTACCTGCTCAAGATGCTGCCGATACAACTGAGCGTGATCTTTGAAAGCTTGCAGATTGCCCTTGAACTCTTTATTTGCCTCGACTTTCGCAGCGCCGGTCAAGCCCATAAGCTTGCTTGTCTGAGCTTGCAATTTCTTTGCGCTATTAACGTTTTGATTGGCCTCGAGATGAAATTGGCTGGCTTTCAGCTTGAAGTCCTTATTTTGCGCTAGAAGCCGCTTTGCGGATTCAACCCGACCCGGCTGTGAACAAGCTTCTTCACGCGCATCGGAAACAGACTTCGCCTGTGCTGATTGAAAAGCAAAAAGTCCCAACAAGAAAAGAGCAAAACAACTGAATTTCATGACTTAGCCTCGACTTTCAATTTAATAAGCGCGAGCGTTTTTCGCCTTCAGCCCATCGGCAGGAGGCTCAAGCAGTGGCGGCTCGTCATT
This sequence comes from Candidatus Obscuribacterales bacterium, assembly GCA_019748395.1. Lineage (GTDB taxonomy): Bacteria > Cyanobacteriota > Vampirovibrionia > Obscuribacterales > Obscuribacteraceae > JAIEPM01. Next base: position 9,138 of record JAIEPM010000556.1, on the reverse strand, counting down.
GCTCGGCAAGCCGTCGCCGTAATATCGCACATACAAATTGGTACCAAGAGCACGCAGCTTCGCTCCGCCTGGAGCCACCGGCTGCAAAAGCTGATCTTTCAGGTTTGTGCCGGACTCGTATACTGAAGCTGCTTTGTTATAACCATCCTGAAGCGCACGCATCGATTGCACCTGTCCATCGGTTCTTAAATAGCTGCTGCGTATGTAATTGAGGTTACTGATTTCCTGTCGGTCATAAGCACTGTCGTAGCTATTACCGCTTCGATAACGCATTGTCCCGTATCTGCCGCTTGTGTAATAACCGCGATTCGCTCTCAAATCTGCCAGCGCCATCTGTGTTTGAGCAGTAGCTTTTTGAATTTCGATATCTGCCAGCGCCAGCCGATTGCGCGAGAATGAGTTGGATTCAGCCTGATACATGCGCGAGCGATCAGCGCACTGGCGATTTATGGACTGAACGGTTCTTTGCACTGTTGTAGGCGTATCTTGCGGAGCCGTGTTGCTGTAAGCACTCTCCCTAGATAGTTCAAGCAGCTTCTCGCGAGCATATTTGCCCATTTCACCAAAAGGCTGAAGATTATAGGCCTGCTGAAATGCATCCTGCGCACCTTGCCGGTCGCGCAGCTTCAGCAAGGTGCCGCCCAGATTGGCGTAAGCGTCGGCCGAGCGAGGGTTCAAATTAATCGCATCCAGAAAATTGTCCTGAGCATGCTGGTAGCGCTGCAATTTAAAGTTCGCAATGCCCATGGACATCAATTCTGAAAAGCCTGCTTTCTTTAATGCCGGACTCTTTGTTTTTCGACCTTCAGCCATGGCATTTTGCTCGCGATCTACAGATTGAAAAAGAGTTTTCATCCTCGACCCGAAGTCACCCTTAGCCGTATCGCCAAGGATTAACTGCTCTAGGCGGCTCAGGCGGTCATCTAGAGAGTCCGAAGGAAAATCATGCTGGAAATAGCGTTTTTCTAAACGAGACAATTCACGTTCATTAAATTGCGTATCAAGCGAGCTTTTATCTCCTTCCGCAGGCTTCTCAGCAAGTCCGGCTTGCTCAGGAGCAGCCTGAGCGACAGCATTCTCAGCTTCGGCATTTTCGGATGCAAGCCCCTCAGAGCTCGAATGCATCGGCATCATGGCGCCCACAGGCTGGGCAGCCTCAGCCGCCCCCGTATTCAAAAGCATAAAGGCAATCAGGCTTGCGCCTGACGTTTTCATAGACGAAATTACCGGCATAAGGCTCGCACCCCCGAGGAACGAAACAGCCCCTAACAAACCTTGCCAAACCCGAATCAACCTAGGACGAGCATAATACTCATTTGTGAGGATATCGTGTCCGGATGACAAGAGGCGCAAAAATAATCTTCCTTTTATCACCTAAACACTTGCTAGACTAGGCAGGGCTTAGATTTTAGAAGAAGGAAGCTATGAGCGCCCAAACGCCCCTGAGTTATCGAAACCTGGTCATTTATGAAATTTATGTGCGCAGCCACGGTCCAAAAGGCCATATTTCGGAAGTTGAGAAAGACCTGCCCAGAATCAAAAGCCTGGGAGTGGACATCGTCTGGTTCATGCCGATTCACCCAATCGGCAAGCTCAACGCCAAAGGCTCCATGGGCTGCCCTTACTCAATTGCCGATTACACTGCTTTCAACCCTGAATACGGAACAATTGAAGACTTTGAAGCTTTGATTAAACGAGCCCATGAGCTTGGACTGAAGGTCATGATTGATGTCGTTTACAATCACAGCTCCCATGACTCGATCTATTTAAAAGAACACCCGGACTGGTATCACCTTGATGCACAGGGCAAGCCGGTGACCACAGTGCCTGAGTGGAGCGACATCATTGATTTAGATTATGGAAGCGAAGCCGCACCAAACGAAAAGCTCAGGGAGAGCCTGATTTCTGCTCTGAAACAGTGGGTCAAACTGGGAGTCGACGGATTCCGCTGCGATGTAGCATCCATAGTTCCACTCTCCTTCTGGTTGAGAGCTCGAAAAGAAATTGCCGAAATAAATCCTGATACGATCTGGCTTGCGGAGACTGTTCACCCGGGATTTATTGCGCATCGTAGACAGAATGGACTGACTGCTCACTCAGATTCCGAAGTCTATCAGGCATTCGATATCACATATGACTACGACATCTTTGAAGTCTGGCGTGCCTGCGCCAGAGGCAAGTTAAGCCTTGAGCATTACCTGGAATTTCTGCTCCAACAAGATTCTATATATCCAGCCAATTATTGTAAGCTGCGTTTTGTGGAAAACCACGACCAGCCAAGGGTCATGGCGTTTCTGGAGAAACGCGAGCAGGCTCTTGCCTGGACTGCATTTTCAGCCTTCACTCCCGGAGCCTTTTTGCTCTATGCCGGTCAAGAGTCCGGGGCAAGAGCAAAGCCATCCCTCTTTGAAAGAGAATCTATAGACTGGAAAAATTATGAGTTGCAGGAATTCTTGAGTCGCCTCTGTCAACTAAAAAAGGACCCGGCCAGTGCCGGGACTTTCACGATTGTAGAATCCGAACCATTCCTGCAAGCGCTCAAGCAAGCAAAAGGCGCCGACGCCTTGTATGGAATTTTCAACGTCAAAGGCAGTCGCGCAGAGTGCAAGGTCAAAGTGCCTGACGGGATTTACAAAGATCTGCTCAGCGACAGTGAGATCATAGTTAAAAACGGCAAGCTTGAAGCTCCGAAAAATGCCACTATAATTCGCTTGAAAGAAGAGGCATTGCCATTCAAGCCATTTGTACCGGCATGCTGGCACTTTCAAATTGAATAAGAATCGATGGTAGTCCTCCCATCGATTCTTCAGTATCGCAACGAAGCGGCAACAAATTCATTTTATGCTCTCCTCAACAATTCACAGCAGCCGCAGCACGGAGAGGACGAGCGAAATGCAGATTTTTGAAACAGAAAAGGCAAATCCCCAGATTGAGACAATCAACGAAAACAGGATTGCAGCGGCTCACATATTGATAAATCAAGCGCTTAAAGACTTCAAAAACATGGATGAAAACAAAGATGGTCGTCTAGCTTTGGATGAACTCAAAAACTTGAGCAGAAATGAAAACATGCCAAATTTAAGCATCGACTCCGGAGACTTCCTGCTCAGACATTACAGCAACTTGTCCGACAGCCGAAGACTGTCGGCTGCTGCAAATCCCCGAGGTTATGACAGCGCAGATCTCAGCTACCTGTCAAGACTCAGCAAGCCGGTCCTCGATTCTAGAAATGATTTGATCAACTCTGAACACACCAGCTATTCACTAATGGCGGTCGGCTCGCTCTATGCAGGGGTCCTGGGACTTGCCCCCAGCATCATGGAACGCAGCGTCGGCAGAGGCACCGCAATCAGCCTCGGATTATTGGCTGCCGGAGCAGGATTAGCTTATTATGCCCGTTCAAGATACCTTAGCGCCACAAACAGTATTTCAAGAATCAGCTCGGACAAAAGTCTGGAGCAGGCAGTCAACAAATTCGGACTCTAAAAATGGCGCCTAAAAGCATCGCATCTAATATAAGAAGTCTTCGGTTTTTACCTTGCCCCGAAAAATCCAGTAAACAATTATCGTGTATGAAAGTACAAACGGCACGCCCAGACAGGCAATCAAAAAGATAATCCAGAGAGTCGGATCGGAACTTGCAGCGTTGTAGATATTCAAGCTCCATTCAGGCTTGACTGTAGAACGAAGTAAATTCGGGAAAAGCGCCGCTCCAAAAAGTGAGGTCAAACAGAGTATCGTTGCCGACGACGAAGCAAAGGCGTAGAGAGCTTTGTCAAGAAAAATTGCCCGCGGAATGTTAGCTATGGCAAGAACATTGGCAAGAACAATGACCCAGCAAAGAGGGTATTTCTTGAAGTTCAGCACTGCATCCGGAATATTCACTAATGTTACTACGGTCGTGAGCATATAAAAGACCATAAAAATTCCAAAGCAAGTCCACATCCAGTTCTTGATCTTTTGCTGCAGCTCGCCTTCAGTTTTCAAATGCAAATAAATGGAACCATGCATGGCGCAGCCTGCAACTGAAAGCAACCCCACAAGCAACGGATAGGGCTGAAACACATCGTTGAGCGTACCAATAAAATCTCCATGAGCTTCAATCGGCAACCCCTGCAGCGTGTCACCAACAGCGACACCAAGAAGGAAACTAATCATCGCCGAAGAAAAACAAAATGACATATCCCAGAACTCGCGCCAGAGCTTCCCGTCCTGTTTATTGCGAAATTCCAGCGAGACCCCTCTAAAAATCAACGCCGACAGCAAAATCATGAAAGGCAGATAAAAGCCTGAGAAAGCCGCGGCATAGGCGTTCGGGAAAGCGGCAAACAAGGCACCACCAAATGTGACTAACCAGACTTCATTGCCGTCCCATACAGGGCCGATTGAATGCATGAAAACGCGGCGCTCGTGATCACCCTTTGCAAAAAGATGGAGTATACCGACGCCAAGATCAAAGCCGTCCAGAATTCCATAACCGGATAGCAGCACGCCCAGAAGAGCAAACATGACGACATGGATATCCATCTCAGGACTTCCCTCCCGGAGGATCGGAATCGACGGATTCATAGTTCGATACCAGAGATGCATTAGCAGCAGGCAGCTCGGTGATTGGCTCAGGTCCGTGCAAAATCTTTTGATGAAGCACAAAAACCCAAACCCAGAAAAGTAGGCCGTAAACAACGGAGAACATAATGATCGAACCGAGAATATGTGAAGCCGGAACAGATTGCGAGAAGCCTTCCGACGTTCGCATCAAACCGTAAACAACCCAGGGCTGCCTGCCGACTTCAGCAGTAACCCAGCCCAGCTCATTGGCAAGAATTGCAGGTATGGTCGAATAAACGAAAGCCCAGAGCAGCCAGCGTGTCTTGAAAAGAACTCCGCGCCACCAGAGGAAAAGCGCAAGCAGAGTCACGCTGATAAAGTAGCCGCCAAGCGCCACCATGGCGTGAAAAGAGAGGAAGGGAATCAAAACCGGCGGCCAGTCGGAGCGGGGGAACTTATCCAGACCGGCCACCGGTTTGTTCGGGTCAAAATAAACCAGCAGACTGAGCAAGCCCGGTATCGAAAGACCGGCCTTCACGGTTTTTGTTTTGGGATCAGGTAAACCGAAAATATAAAGACCTGTGCCACCGCTGCCGGTATCAAAATGCGCTTCCATAGCAGCCAGTTTCGCAGGTTGATTGTATGCCACTTCACAGGCTTGTAAATGCCCGCTTGCTCCTGCCAAAAGCGAAACCAGGGCGCCGTAAAGCAGCGCAATTTTGAATGTTCTTTCAGCAAAGTCCCTGTGTTTGTCTTTCAATATGTAGAATGCCGAAACACTCATTGCAAAGAAAGCACCCAGAATAAAAGCACCTATCCATGTATGCAAAAGCCGGGGAATGGTCGAGGGGTTGAAAACCATAGCCCAGAAGTCGGTGATTTCCGCCCTCATAAAACCACCGGCAGTCTTGACTAAGTGATAGCCGGCCGGTGTTTGCTGCCACGAGTTTGCAATCGTTATCCAGATTGAAGAAAAGATGGAGCCTAAGCAGACCATAATAGTTGAAATATAATGCAGTCGTTTCGAGACTTTACCCCAGCCGAATACAAGAATCGAAAGAAAACCGGACTCCAGAAAGAAAGCGAAGATCCCCTCAGCAGCTAAAGCAGAGCCGAAAACATCACCCACAAATTTTGAATAACGTGACCAGTTGGTGCCGAACTCAAACTCCATGACGATGCCGGTGGCAACGCCCATGGCGAAGTTGACGGCAAAAACCCGGGTCCAGAAACGAGCCATAGACTCGTATACAGCATCTTTTTTCCAGAGCCAGAGAGTTTCGATTAAGACCATCAAAACACCAAGCCCAATAGTGAGCGGTGGAAAGATGTAATGGAACATGATTGTCAGCGCGAACTGAATACGCGAGAGAATCAGGGGATCAAGATGCATGAGTTTTTCCTTAGCTGAATGAAAGCATAGCGCCCTCGCTCAGCTCAATTGCCATTCTGAGAAATCCTTATTGAAATAAAGAACATTCGACACGCTTGCCGATTTCAAAACTAAAAACAGACCCATGGCGCCGAATTTCCAGATCGTAAGCAAGCACCTCTACGCCTGACGATGCAGCCAGCCTCAGAGCATCGCCGTATTTTTGGTCAATATGATCTGCAGCTTTAAACAGTGCGGCATCGCAACGGCTGATACAAAAAAACTGAAGCGCTCGAAACGACTCTTTTTTGCAACGAATCAAATGCTCAAGATGTTTTCTGCCCCTTTCTGTTTTTGCATCAGGGAACATAGCAATCGACGATTCAAGCAAAGTCGTTGATTTAACTTCCATATAGCAATCCGGAAGCTGCTCATGTTCAGTCAAGAAGAAATCGAAACGGCTTTCTCCGAATGTTTTTTCTTTGCCGACCTTTTCATAACCCACAAGCTCCGGAATTTTCTTATTAAGCAGCGCGTCGTTGACGAGCTTGTTGGCAAGGAGAGTATCCACTGATACGAATGTTCCGGGCAACTCAGCCAGCACCCAGCCGTAGCTCAGCTTGGCTTGCGGATTGCGAGCCGGTCGCAGCCATACAGTAGTGCCTTCCTCGGTCAAGCCCAGCATACTGCCCGGGTTTGGACAATGAACCGTCCGCGGCTCAGACTCGCCATCAAGCACGACATCGGCCAAGAAGCGCTTATAGCGCCTGACCAATTTAGCTCGGATAAGTTCTTCCTGCAGCAAAGTCGCTAACTCGCCGGTGAGACGGGTATCGCATCTTATCATGCTCGAGACCCCAATGATTTAGGCAAGAAGAAAACGGTGCTTCAAGAATTTTCGACTGAATGGCGATACAATCTGCAAATTCAATCTGGAGGAAATCTGATGCTTGCCAAATCGCCAAAAATGAAAGTCTTGACGGCACTTACGGTTTCCTGCCTTTCTTTGCTCTGTGCCTTTGCGGTCAGCAAAGCAGACGAGGATAAGAAAGAGACAGCTGCTGAAACTCAAGCATCAGACGCTCCGGCGAAAGGCGCTGATGGAGCCCTGCAGGGCGGTGTAAAACAGGTAGAACTATCTTTGACTCGCATGAGAGATGTAAGCATGGACATCTCAAAGCTAAAGCAGGACGCCAAGGCCCTTTACGGCGAAGCGACTCGGCAGATAGTCCATATTCAAAGTTCTCCTAATATCATCGGCGGTGCAGTCGTCAATATTCCGATTCGTTTTGAAACCGGACAATACTTACCACCGCGCAAGAAGTGGGTAGAGCGTTATGTCGCAGACATCGGACCGGAGCTGAAACTCTTGAAGGAGGGCGTCGATGAGATGGAAAGCGGCTGCCGAGAAATACTTGTTGCCGAAAGCCTCAAAGACGACCTCAAAGAAATTTTTTCAGACTGGAGCAAGGGTGTAAAACTTGCAAACGAACATTATGATGATCTGGCAGCTTATGTGGGCAAAGGACGATTGACCAACAGCGAGCTGGGCAGCAAATCTTTAGAGCTCAGAAATTATTTGACCGGGTTGGAAAGAACCGTAAAGGCAGGCTTCAAACTAATGAGGAAGTCTCAGAAGAAAACCAGAAACGACAAAATGGTGCCGATTGCCTAAGTTATACGGCTCTCTCACAATCACTGAACCGGTGTTGGGGTGCCGTCACGAGTCACCCCAAAATTCTTTCAAATTGGCTGTAGACAATTCCTGAACCGGATACTATACTTACGTATGTGTTGAGCCTCAGCTCTCAACCGGTACATTCCGAAGGAGAAACGCGGTGCTAGATTTTGACTCACTCCCTCCCCGTCAAAAGGAGGTCGTCAGGCTTATATCCGAACTCACTGAAGAACACGGTTACCCGCCTACGCTGGCTGAGCTTGCAAAAGCAATGGGTCTTCGCAACCGTATGACCGTACACCAGCACGTAGCAGCTTTGAAAAAGAAAGGCATTGTACGCTGGGAACCAGGTCTGAATCGTTCCTTGAGATTAGCCGAAGCAGGCGAAGTACCTAAGTCGGCAGCCCTAGAGGAAAAAGACACGGCTGAGGAAGACGAAAAGCCCACAGGCATCCCCATGGCCGGCACCATTGCTGCAGGCAGACCAATCGACGCAGTCAACACGGACGAATATCTGGAAATCGACAACAAGTACGCAGGCGCCGGATGTTTTGCACTGAAAGTCAAAGGCGATTCCATGATTGAAGACGGTATACACGATGGTGATTTTGTTATCGTAAAACCGCAGCCCTCACCGGTTCAGGGCGAAATTGTCGTGGCATTGCTCGAAGATGGCAGCGCCACTCTAAAGCGCTTTTTCAAAGAGAAAAATCGCTTCCGCCTGCAACCGGCAAACTCTTCGATGGAGCCGATTTATGTCGACTCATTAAACGACCTGCAAATCCAGGGCATCGTGGTCGCCCTTTTCCGCAAAATGTAACAGCCGAGCTTCAGTCCCAAAAGCATTACAAAGCAAATGAGAAGTCCTGAGACATCGCCCTCGGCTTATTCTAAGAGCCTAAGCACTCGGTCTTAAATCAACTTTGTAAACCGCAATTATACGGAAGGGTCCCGGTTCAGAATTGATAAATTTCCCATTCTCTAAAGCACTTTTGGCGTCCTCAAAAGTCTTGAACAAGCAATGCTCGTTAACAGGCATCTCCGTAGCTAGTGAGTTACAAGACAGGGGCGAACACTCCGGGCTATTGCGAAATGAAAAAGTGCAGACGTCATAGCCTTCAAGGCGCTTATTTTCCGATTCAACAATTAGGGTTGCGAAGGAGTGATCCGGGGAAAATGCCAGCCACTGCTTGCTTGTATCATCGTACTCAGTCTCATATGCCTCGTAGTAAAACATAGTCATTTCAGAAACATCAATATTTTCGGCTTCAGCGAGCTCTCTAATTATTTGAGGAGAATCAAACAACCAATAGCCGTTGTGTTTCCAGAAATGGATATAGTCAGTAAAGTTATGGGCTACACAAGCGCTTACGGAGTAAATGTCGACAACAGATTCAACGCCTATCCATGACGGACTGCGCACGACGGTTTTCAACATGTAACCAACTGGAATCATTCTTTTTCCATACCCCAGCTCAATAACGCTAGCTGCTCGAGAACGGTGAAGCGAGGTTCTATTAATGGACCGACAGCAAACTAA
>JAIEPM010000056.1 GCA_019748395.1 Candidatus Obscuribacterales bacterium | reverse complement strand
ACCGCCTTTGGTGTTACATTCGGATCGGACCAGACCCAGCCCGGAGCCTCTACCTGGCGAAACTGATTGGCCCAGGCACATTCAGGCAGCTTGACGTCATTTGTAGTAATGGAAAGATACTTACTTTCTTGAATAAGGTCTTTGTCGGCAAAGCGATATTTATCTTGATCGCCGCGACCGAACACCATGGAACGCAGAGCTTTTTTATCGCAATTTTCCTGCTCTTTCAGAAGCCTTTTGTAATTGGTTTCGCGAAAAATCCAGACTGCTTTGTCGAAATAGGCCGAAGCTTTTTCGATTTTGTTGTTTGCTCTATAAATATCGCAAAGTTTGTAAAGCACCCAAGCGTAGTTGATATCTTCCTTGCCGAAAAGAGTTCGGCTCAATTTAGCTGCTTCCAAAAATGCTGCTTCGGCCTGCTCCAGATCTTTGTTTCTCATGTGGCAAGCGCCCAGACCCTCCAGTGCCAGCTCGGCAACCATGCCCGGATCGCTTTTCTTCAGCTCGCTCAGTGCTCCTTGAAAGGAGGCTGCAGCATCTTTGTAGAGCTTTTCTTTGTATAGGCAATTTGCCACGCCCAGGCTGATCATGGAAGAGCTATAATGCCTGGCCGGAGAGTTGCTTTTTTGAGCTTCCTGGCAAAGTCGCAGTGCTTCCGCGTAATCTCCTCTTTTATAGGAACAGGCAGCCAGATCCATGAGCAAGTCCGGATCTTTGGAGGGGAGTAACTGTTTCAGTTTTTCCTCCGCGCGGGCATAATCATTTTCCTTGAGAAAGTTCCGGCCGATTTCCAGTATTTCTGCGGCTTTCTCTGTGTTTAGCTGGCAGGGGTTGGGCTCGCATTTATTCAAAGCTTTTTTTGCTTCAGCGCAAGGCTGCGGCAATAAAAGGCTTATAAGCGCAAAAGCCGAAATAAGCGGCATTTGCCAATGTCCGGGAATTTTTGTAGTCATAAGGCTATGCTTCTATTTCCGTCTTTCTTTAATCTTAGATCTTAGAATCATGCCATGATTTTCGGCTTTGAACTTAAGGGGAAAGATTGTTTTTTCAGAATACTGACAGCCTTCCAGGCTGGCGTTATGCAAGTCGGTTTCGCTCAAATCAGCCCCGGAAAGATTTGCATCGCGCAAATCGGCTCCCTGCAAAACTGCTCCTTTCAGGTTTGAGTCGCTGAGTTCGGCTGCTCGTAAATTTGCACCATTCAGTCGGGCTTGCGAAAGTTTGACTTCCGTGAATTTAGCAAAAGCCAGATATGCGTTTTGCAAATTGGCATTGCTCAAATCGACTTTTTCAAACTTACTTGGACCGCCAAGATTATTAGGTCCCATATATGCACGACAGAATCGGGCTGCCGAAAGAACGCTGTTGCTGAAACTTACGCCCTTAAGTACTGCATTCTCAAAAGATGCTTCCAAGAAAGAGCTGTCGTAAAAACGGGCCTGATAGAGGTCGCAGCCGTCAAAAATTGCATGGTCGAAAGTTCCTGAGGCAATCAGCAGGTCGGACTTGATCCGTCTTAAAAGCGCGAAGCTCAGGTTAATAGCAGTTGGCGAACCTGAAATTACAGCATCGGAAAGATCGGCCTTTTCCAAAATCGTCCAGTCCAGGCGAGTATCCGAGAGATCTGCGCCGCTTAAATTAGCCTGGCTCAAATCTGTTAAATCCAGATTCGCTTTTTTCAACAGTGCTTTGTTTAAGTCGGCATTTCGTAGGTTGGCTTCCGAAAGGTCTGTACCGCAAAGATCCGCTCCGGCAAGCTGAGCACCATTTAAATCAAGACCGGCTAGATTCGCTTCTTTTAAGGAGGAGTCGCCCGACCATATCGACTCGCCGCTGACATTTTTTATATGCACAAATGGACCTTCAAATTGACGCTTTATTTCGATGTCAGCGTCGGATTAGAGCTTCCCGCTTGAGTTCTTGCTGATTGGCGAACGATCATATTATTTGCTTCCTGTTTTTGTCAGCTTTTTTCTGGGAACTTAAGTAAATCGTCGTTGAATTCAAGTAAGAGCCGAAATTGTCTAAAGTTGCAGTCAGGGATTGTGCTTAAAACTTTTTAAGACTGCTACTTGTGTCCATGATCATGAAAGCGGTAAATGTCGGTTATTTTTTCAGGTATAGCTTGCTTGGGCCATTGTTCAAGGTTGATCTCAATTACAGTCGTAATTGTCGGAGACTTAGGCCAGGGCAACGCCCAGCCCGCCAACCAGAGAATCGGAAAAGCAAGAATATGAACACTCAGGGCAAGCAGGCTGGCTTCCATTAAAGGTACATATTCGCTCCAGTAAAAACGTATTCGCTTGTACAAACGAGTTTTTAGAGCTTCTTCTATGTGCGGAAAGCTATGTGCTGCTGCTTTTGAAGATGATTTCGAGCCATTACGATTGAAAAACACCTGAGCTTCTGTACCAATGCAGTAAGTGCTAGTATTTCGGACTATACTTAAGAATACAATGAAGATGCTTTCGTTGCGTTTTCTAGCTTCAATAGCCGCAGTCACCCTGGCTTCTGCAATTTTTGCCCCGGGTTCATATGCTGTCGACGAAGCGGAAAAGAGCTCGCTTTCAAGCGAAACCGACTCTGAGGCAGCTGCTGAGGACAAAGCCGAGAGCAAGACTTCCGGCAAGGAAGAAAAAAAGGCAAAGACTGATAAAAAGGCTAAAGAAGAAAAGGTCGAGCCTTCAGCAGCTGAACTGGCCGCTCAGGCTGCAGTGCAGGAAAGGGCTCGCTTGTTGAAAGCCATGCATACTCCTTTCAACTCGGCTGTTCCGGAATCGGGGAGCGAGTCTGCGTCTTTAGAATCTTCGTCAAGATTGAACTCGGCTCTGGGACGGGGGCTTTCCCGGCGGCTGGCGGCTTACAGGGTTTTCTTGCCGGGCAAGCTTTTTATCGGCAAAGCTGCCGATTTCGTTGTGAAGGGGCGTCCTGGAAGTCAGGTGGCAATAGCCATGGCAGACAAGGATAGCGGTGCTAAACCTTTGTATGGGCAAGTCCTGAGATTGGGTGCCGATCGCAAGCTGGTTGCAGCCGGGACTATACCTGAGAGCGGAATATTGACTTTGACTGTTGATATGCCAATTCAAGGTGATTTAATCGGTTTGCCTGTATATTTTGAAACTGCCGTATGGCAAAAGCCTGATTTCTCTGACCTGGAAATTGCCAGTCCGGTAAAGTCCGAAACATCGAGCGAAATAGAAGCTAAGGTCAATGCAGTTCTTGTTGATGGTGAAAAGGCGCAAAAACGGGGGCTCAGATTTGTGCCCGACTCCGGTGTGCCGATGTACCAACGAGGAAACGTCAGTCTGGAGTCCGGAAAACCATAAGGGAAATCGATGCATTTTGTTTTGATACCACTAGACAATCGTCCTGTTACTTACCAGTTTCCTCAGATGATTTGCAAAGTTGCCGGTGTGCCTGCAACTCTGCCGCCGCTGGAACTTGTCGGCTCTCTGACAGCACCAAGCCGACCGGGTGGGCTCAGCGAGTGGCTGAGCGAAATGATTAAAAGTCGACAGCCCGACCGATTGCTGGTCTGTCTGGATAGTTTGATTTATGGCGGATTGATAAATTCAAGAAGAGGTGAAGAGTCCGAATCTGAAATTTTGAATCGACTCAAAGAAATTTCGACCTGGAAGAAATTGAGTAATTCAAGACCTCTGACTATTTTTGCGCAAGCCAGCATCATGCGCATTTCGGACAATTACGATAACACTGAAGAAAAGAAATACTGGTCAAGATATGGTCGCGAAATTTTTCAGTGGTCTGAACTTTTGCATCGCAACACTTCCGGTATGAAAGTGCCGCCCGGCAGTCTGGCTCTGGCTGAGTCAAGAATTGAACCGGCTGTGCGCGACGATTATTTGAAAACACGTCGGCGAAATTTTAAAGCAAACAATAAATTGCTTGATCATGTGGCTAAGTCTGAAATCGATTTTCTGGTTTTCAGCCAGGACGACTCGGGCGAATTTGGCTTGAATGTGCTGGAACAGGAAAAGCTGCTTAAAGCTGCCGGTAATTTCGGAATTGCCAGAAAAGTTATGTCTTACCCCGGTTCTGATGAAACTCTGCAAACTTTGATTGCCAGGTCCTTGCTTGAAAGCTCGCCGCGCAAAGCTCTGGCTTCCTTGCAATTCAGCTCCGAATACGGATCGCGAACACCGAGCAATTATGAAGGTCAATCAATCGGTGAAACCGTAGAGCAGCAGAGTCATGCGATTGGTTTGCTCTTGACCAATGATGAAGACGCTAATCTTGATCTGCAAGTTATTGTTCATTGTCTTGAACACCGGCAGGGGGATCACATTCAATTGCCCGGTCAGGCTTCGGACTTGCGCTTGCTGACCAGTGCCGAGGCGGTGAAACGTTGCATCGAGTTGCTTGAGAAAGCAAGCAAACCCGTGATTCTTTGTGACGCTGTATATGCCAACGGCTCCGATCCGGCTCTTGTTGCCGAGCTTTTGAAAAGACCGCAATTATTGAAAAAACTCTGGGCCTATGCAGGTTGGAATACCACCGGTAATACCGTGGGCTCGGCGCTGGCTTTGGGCATCGCTCGCTGGTATTCCGAAGTGCAGGGGCACACGGAAGCTCGCGAACGTGCATTCCAGGAAGCCATGTTCGTCAGACTTGCAGATGATTGGGCTTACCAGACCCAGGTGCGCGCCCAGCTCAATGGACAGGCTGTGCCGGACGGCAAGCTTGCGGAGTTGATGCGCCCTTACCTTGGTGAGATTGGCGCTGCCAGCGGCTGGTCTGTGCCGGCTGTGCACGTGTCACTTCCCTGGCAGCGAACTTTTGAAATTGAAGTGGCGATTTCGCAGTAGCAGAAATTGCATCAGGGAACCTTCTTTTCTAAATTCATGTCTTGCTGCAAAGTGCTGGTTATAATTTCCGAAATAGTTCTTAGACTGCTTATCGATGACAAGTTCGAGATTGCAAACTATTAGTCAAATAATTCTGCGGGTATCTTTCTTTGCTTTGCTTTTGCCTGCGCTTTTCGCAATCGCACCGGTTCGGGCAAGTGAGAAACTGGAAAGCTGGGAGAAGCTTGATAAGAAGCTGAAAAGCGAGGTTTACCAACTTAATGTCGGCATAAAAATCCGGCTAAAACCAGGACTTTATGTGCATCTAACCGATAAGTCGCCCAAATACGGCTTTGCTGTTTTCGGGACTTCGCCTGATGATAAGGGCTTCAGAGTGGTCGGTTCAGGTTCTTCCTTTCCCATAAAAACTGCTTTGAGCGACCGGACTTACTTCCTGACAAATCGGCATGTGGTGGACAGCGGTTCCGGAATTGTTGCCGAATGCGAGCGTTTTTTTGCAGCCATGCGTTTGCATGCCCAGCAAACAGCCGGCTTTCAGGATCCGGACCTGCGCTTTAAAGAACTGCTGAATATCGTCAATCTTTCCCAGAAGAAAGAAATGAACCTGGGCGACAAGATTTTATATCAATCAACTGTTGATGGAATCTGGGACACTTACGAGAATCATCTGTCCGTCAGAGTCGACCCGTCTCGAACTCAATTTAATAAATACCTGGGAATGCTTAATCTAGATCTTGAAACGGGGTACTTTTTGCATGCTGCCGGGCCTGTTTCTCAAGCGGCTCTAGCTGCCCAGCTCTACAAAGTTGCAAAATCAGATGCCGAGCCGGATCTGGCAGTACTCTGGATTGCCAATCCGGCTCTTCCAAAACTTGAGTTTGATCCTCTTGCGCCGTCTGAAGGACAGGAAATTCAAGTAATCGGTTATCCGCTGGCTTCTGATCAAATTGATTTTGACTCGGGTTCTTATTATGCACCTACTTTCAGCACCGGTCGAATCAGCCGGGTTGCGCCCAGGCTTTTGCAGGTTGATGCTCCGGTCAGTGTCGGTAACAGCGGCGGGCCGGTAGTGAGTCAGCGCGGCAAAATTCTGGGAGTAATTGTGAGAAGAGCAAGCGTGCAGCAAAAACTCGGAAGTCAAGTGATTCAGACTGAGCTCCCGAACTTCGGGGGCGCCATAACGGTTTCCTCCATTAAGTCTTTTGCGCCCGAGCTGTTTAAGTAAGTCATCTGTGTGAGAAGCTCTTCCGGAGCCGTTTCTGAGAATTACCGTGCTTTTTCTCAGAAGCTGAAAAAGGAGATAGCTGTCCGCCACCTGTTGTCAGGTATCCCCTTAAGGCTAACTGCATTAAAATTAGTCGAGTCTCTCCAGTATTTATGCAGGCTGATAGTATTGAAATCAAAAAAAGAGCTGGGCGTTTTGCTAATTACGCTTTTTTTGAGCGCCTGTACCAAATTGCCGTTCGGCACCACAGATAATACCGCTGTCAAAAAGCCGGAAGTCGCCAAAGAAAATATAGACTCGACTGCAAATACTCTTGTTTCTAAATATAATCCCGGACCTTATGAAACTCTGCTTAAAGGTGATCTTGAGGCTCGACTTGCTCGTTTCCCGCGCGGTGCATATGGCGGAGAACTGCGCATTGCTTGCTGCGGAGCAGAGCCTAAAACATTTAATCCCTGGGTTGCCGAGGATGCATTTTCGCTCGAGCTCAGTAATCTACTTTTTAGAGGGCTTGCCGATCTGGACAATTACAGTGGGCAGGTCATACCTGACCTGGCGGCCGAAATCAAAGATGAGGCAGAGCACCTAAGCTATTTAATTCGCCTCCGAAAAGGCTTGA
Organism: Candidatus Obscuribacterales bacterium; assembly: GCA_019748395.1. Taxonomy (GTDB): domain Bacteria; phylum Cyanobacteriota; class Vampirovibrionia; order Obscuribacterales; family Obscuribacteraceae; genus JAIEPM01. Next base: position 3,534 of record JAIEPM010000056.1, on the reverse strand, counting down.
GCTGGTCTGATGGTCATCCTATTAAGGCTAATGATTTGCTCTTTACCTGGAACAAAATACTTGCAGAAGGCTACGCAAGCCAGTCATTGCGTAATTGCTTTCTTGTGGACGGCAAAATGCCGGAATGCAATATTCTGGATGAACTCACTGTGAGAATCAAGTTGCCGCGTCCATCTGCACCTTTTAAGCGCAAGCTGGCTGCTTTCAAGATTGCGCCGCAACATATCCTTGAAAGCTTGCTTGATTCAAAGGAAGCTCGCATCGGCTTCAAGCAGTTATGGTCTGCCGACCGTGATTGCAGCAATCTTGTTAGTGACGGTCCCTTTCGGCTTCTCACTTATGTTCCGGCTCAAAAAGTCGAGTTTATTCGCTCTGAAAATTTCTATATGCTCAATAAGTCAGGCGAGAGATTGCCTTATTTGCAGAATCTCGTTTTTACACTTGCGCCTGATCAAGGCGCTGTATTGCTTGAGTTCGGCAAAATGAACGCAGATCTTGCACGTGTTCGTCCTCGCGATTTTGCCTGGCTGAGTTCGCAGCAGGAAAAGCAAAATTTCAAGTTGTTTGATCTTGGACCTTCAATGCTGTCGAGTTTCCTCGTTTTTAATTTGAACAGCAGAATTGATCAGATAAGCGGCAAGCCCTATGTGGACCCGATTAAATCAAAATGGTTCAATGACAGTCGTTTTCGGCAAGCCTTAAATCATGTTATTGACCGTCAGCGCCTGAGCCGGATTTGCTTTAATGGCGTTGCATCGCCACTCGTTTCAGCTTTGCCGCCGTTTTCACCTTATTACAACGCTGATTTGAAAGCTTTTCCGGCTGATTTGAAATATGCCGAAGCCTTGCTGAGCTCGGCTGGATTTACAAGGAAAAAAGACGGTTTTTTATGCGATCAAGAGTCTAATCGCATAGAGTTTACAGTTAGCTATGCCGAAAAAAGTCATTTCTATGAAGCTGTATTGGCTCAGCTAAGTCGGGATCTGGCAAAGCTGGGAATTGTTATAAACTCCGCTGCACTTAATGCGGCAGAGATTCAAGATATTTTGAATGGCCGAAAAAAATGGGAGGCTCAGCTCTTCAGCATTGCAGTCGACCCGCTGGAACCGGACTCAAATGCCGATTTCTATCGCAGCAACGGACGTTTGCATATTTTTGATCAAAGGGAAGTGGACAAAAAAGGACTCATTCAAGCTCCTGATGCTAGAGACTGGGAACTGGCTTTAGACAAAATTTTTGAGAGCGGCCTGAGTGAATTCGATTTTCAAAAGCGCAAGAAACTCTACGGGGAAGCCGAAAAGATTGTTTATGAGCAAGCTCCCTGTTGCTACTTGATCGAGCCGCATGTGATCCTTGCCTGCCGAAACAGGGTCAAAAATTTCGATCCGACTCCGCTTTCACAAGCATCACTCGGGCTGCATAATATCGAAGAAATTTATACGGCAGAACTTCCTTCTCTAGAGGGAGAAGCAAAGAATGATTCAAAATAATCTCTTTACTTTATTGCCGATTTTTCTTGCAGTTTTTGCCTGCGCCATTACCTTGCTCATGGCATTCAGCAAGCGCGGCGGCAAGTTCCTTTGTTTGAATTGTCGTTTCAACAATGATAACGACTGCCGGAAAATCGAACGGCCCGAAGCAATCATCTGTCATGCTTTCAGAGAAAGCACCGATAGCAATTCTTAGCTTTTTTCTGCTTACTCGTCGATAAGCTCGTCTTGAGCTTTGATTCGACCGGATTTGATTGCGGCCGCTAAGAGCGCGTGATCTCTTTCGGTTTGATCTGCATAATTCAACGCAAAGTCCGTGACTGCGGCATCGAAACTTGTATCAGTGCCCAGATAGCCGCTGATGAAAGCGGCGTCGCCCGAGCGTGCATGGGCTCTGGCCAGGACGTTTCCCATGACCTCGGCAATTTCCAGAGTTTGTGGACCCTCCCAGAGTTCCGGGTCCGGCTTGACTTTGGTGTCGCGCAATTGACGCACATAAAAGTGACGTCCATCATCGAATTTTGTCCAGCCCAGAAAAATATCGCTTGCAGACTGGATAATTCTTTGACCTTCCACAACTCTCTGTCCCTGATTTTCAAAGCTGCTTTTGCCGACATAAGCTTGGAGAACGGAGGGTCTGGCTTCTTTGATTTGTAAAAGCAACGGTTCTGTGTCTCTGCCGAGCATCAGAGCTACTGCGCATAGCGTGCCGACACTGCCTATACCTACCACTTTCACGGCCACGTCTGCCAGCTGGTAGCGATTTACCAGTCTGCGTTTGTCTTCTTGCAAGGATTCTTTGTAGAGCTCAAATGCTTTTTCAATTTCAGAGCGGAATTTCTTCCCTTCTGAACCGCTCATGTGAAACATGGTCGGCGGATTGTCTTTAAGACTGTAATTTCCGCCTGAAGCTTCTGCGAACTTCGGGAAATAGTAATCTTGAATAGTGCGCTTAAGTTCTTTCTTCAGGCGGTCTTTGCGGTGCTTTTGCAAGCGTTCGTCGGTGGTGCGTTCAATCACGCTTTGAAAATCAACGCGTTCGTACCAGATATCGAGAATGCTTTTCTTGGAAAACTCATTCATTTTTGTTCTGTAGGCACGCACTACGGTTTCTGCTGCTTGAGAAGCAAATTTAGCTTTCAAGCCATTCTCCCGGGCTGAAAGTACAAAACTGACCGCCAGCCGCTTCAAATCCCATTCCCAGGGCGCCGGAAGGGTTTCATCAAAATCGTTGATGTCAAATACGATATTGCGCTCAGGTGTGGCAAAAGCTCCGAAATTAAGCAAGTGACAGTCGCCGCAAGCTTGCACCATGATTTTGGTGCTTTTCAAGCCTCCCAGATCCAGCGCCATGAGGGCTGCCGAGCCTCGATAAAAAGTGAATGGCGATTGAGCCATGCGACCGTAACGCAGAGGAGTCAGTTGCGCCAGTCTGCCTTCATTCGATTCTTCAATGATGGAAATAGGGTCGGGGCGATTGGCCGGTGCTTTCCAGCCGGCATGCAATTCGTGCGGCATCGAAGCTCTCAAGCTCTCACCTTTAGCACGATTGTTGTCTCTGGGACTCATCGTGAAGTCATGCAGTAAAGCTTCTTCGTCCGTGAATTTGTGAGTCTTGTCAGCCCCCACGGGTATTCCTCCTTATTACAGCCATCATTATTATGCCAATTGTGACCTAAAAACCAACCCCGAATAGTTGGCAATAATTGCTGTCTTAAATTGGAGTCTTTTGGAAAAATGCACTGCCGACGGTGTCATTTTGAAAATAGCTCAAGCCCCTCTGCCGGTTCACACACCGGTCCCAGAGGGGCTTGCTCCTTGTGCTTTTAATCACCTGGATCGATCACTAAAGATTGACTGCCACAAAAAAATTAGTTTATTCCGAGGTCCGGCGAAGCGGGCTCCTCGCGGCTTTAGGGGCGTCATCAATCTCGATGTTTTTACTATAGCAGGCTGCCAAGAACTCGTAAAGTGTGCTGTTTTGCATTTTACAAAATCAAAATTCAAAGGTTTAGAAGCGCTTTGCGCAGGGAAAGCGCAGAAT
>JAIEPM010000437.1 GCA_019748395.1 Candidatus Obscuribacterales bacterium | reverse complement strand
TCAAATTTGTTGATGGTATCAAACAAGAAAAGGAGGCTGCCTAAAATTCCTAGAACACAAGATTTGACAAAAACTCGACTTTTTTGGGGTGGGCCCCAAAGCGGCAAGCGAAACGAAGGGACAAAGAAAAGTCCTCTAAGTTCAGGAAATGATGAATGATGCGTTGATAAAACTCAGTTGCAAGTCTGACGTATCACTTTTTTTAAATGCCATCAGTTTTGATACCTAGCCAGTCTCGCATTCCAACCCAGCCGTCACTTTTGTAAACTTCATTTGGGTAGTTCGGAATGTCATCTGGCTTTCGTCCTGACTTGCAATAATTTTTCCATTCTATGTGAGATTGGAGGTTCAGTTGCTGTACAAAATTCCTTGCCTGCCTAAAAGGACGGTAGGTGCGATTTCTCATAGCGACAAAACCAGTACCGAGCCAGTCGCCCATGCTTATCCATCCATCATTAACGTAGACTCGTTCCGGCTTTGTCGGAATGTCATCAGGCTTTTGTCCTGATCTGCAATAGTCCGTCCATTCAATTCGAGAATTAAGTTTGAGTTTCTGAACGAATGCTCTTGCCTGTTTGAAGGGGAGATACTTTCGCTTCTTTCCCACTATGTAACCAGTACCAAGCCAGTCCCCCCAGCTGATCCACCCAGAAGTTTTGTAGATCTGATTCGCCTGCATGGGAATGTCTGCTGGCTTAGAGCCAGATTTGCAATAATCTGACCAATCCTTAGTTGATGAAAGCTGTAGTCTACGAACGAAATCCCTCGCGTCTTTGAATGGGCGATAGTTGCGATTTTGTCCCGCAATATAGCCGGTACCGAGCCAGTCTCCCCAGCTAATCCAGCCATCGTCTTTGTAAAATAGATTTGGATTTGTCGGAATGTAGTCTGGCTTTTTACCGGACTTGCAATAAACCCTCCATTCATTTCCCGACTTAAGTTTGAGCTTCTGAACAAATTTCCTCGCGTCTTCGAATGGGTGGTAAACCCGGTTTTGTCGAGCAATAAAACTACTACCTAACCAATCGCCCCAGCTTACCCAGCCAGAATCTTTGTAAATTTTGTGGGGAGAGCCTGGAATGTCGTCAGGCTTTTGTCCTGACATGCAATAATCTCGCCATTCTTTGTATGTATTGAGCTTGAGTTTACGAACAAATTTTCGAGCTTCGTTTAGCGAGCGATGGTTGCGATTTTTTCCCGCGATATAGCCTGTCCCTAGCCAGTCTCCAAAGCTGATCCAGCCATCATACTTATAAACTCGATCAGGATGAATAGGAATGTCTTCTGGTTTATTGCCTGACTTGCAGTATTGATTCCACTCCAATTGAGATTTTAGATTGGTTCGTTGAACAAATGCCCGAGCTTCCTCAAAGGAGCGGTATGAGCGCTGTCTTGTAGCAATAAATCCAGTACCGAGCCAGTAGCCCATGCTGGACCATCCATTACTTTTGTAGACTTGGTGTGGGTTTCTTGGAATGTCGTCTGGTATTCGTCCTGATTTGCAGTAGTCCCTCCACTCACTTCCAGACTTAAGTTTTAGTTCGTGGACGAATTCTCTTGCCTGGCCAAAGGGTAGATATTTACGATTTTGGCCCGCAATATAGCCAGTGCCAAGCCAGTCCCCAAAGCTGATCCACCCATCGTCTTTGTATTTAAAGTGAGGCGCCTTCGGAATGTCGTCTGGCATTCTGCCAGAGTTGCAATAGTCCGTCCAGTCTTTCCACGACTTTAGCTTTAGCTCGTGGACGAACGCCCTTGCTTCTTCAAAAGAACGGTAGGTGCGATTTCTCATAGCCACATTGCCAGTGCCGAGCCAGTCGCCCAGGCTGATCCAACCATCATTTTTGTAAACGTCGTTTGGCTGGTTTGGAATGTCGTCTGGCTTTTTTCCTGATTTGCAGTAGTCTGTCCATTCTCTCTGAGATTTAAGTTTTAGTTCGCGGACGAATTCTCTTGCCTTTTCAAAAGTGCGAAAATTACGATGTCTCGTCGCAATAAAACCAGTGCCGAGCCAGTCTCCCCAGCTGATCCAGCCATCGTTTTTGTAGCTCTTTTCGGGATTCGCCGGAATGTCGCCTGGCTTCTCTCGTGATTTACAATAAGCTCTCCATTCTTTTCCAGTTTTCAGGTTAAGAGTGTGAACGAATGCCCGAGCGTCATTAAAGGATCTCAGTACTTGAGTATAGCGTTTAGTGCCTAGCCAATCCGCCCAACTTATCCACTCGGTTTTGTATGTGCGATCCGGTTGAGCTGGAATGTCATCGGGTTTATGTCCTGACGCGGAGTAATTTCTCCATTCTTTGTTGGTTTCGAGTTTTAGTTTTTTGACAAATGCGCGCGCTTCCTCAAAAGGGCGGTATGCGCGCTGTCTAGTTGCAACAAAGCCAGTACCGAGCCAGTCGCCTAGGCTTATCCAGCCGTCATTTTTGTAGATGTACTGTGGACTGGTCGGAATATCAGACGGCTTCTTTCCGGAATTGCAGTAAGCAATCCACTCCTTTTGAGATGTTAGCCTTAAACTGCGCACAAGGTCACGGGCTTCGAGAAAAGGGCGCCAAGCTAATTTTGCAATCTTCTTCCAGCATTCAAGGCTAAGGCTCTGGACAAATGCATCGATGTTCACGTGCTCGGGATCATGGACGCCATCAACAGCAACACGTACAACCTGCGTCGACGGAATGCCACCTTCCGAAATGACTCTGAAATAATCAATAATTCTCTCGTCCTGTGACGCTAGTGCTCGCAAAATATTCATAGTTGCGGCGAACGTGGTACTTTGATAAATGGTTTCTATGTCTTCCCCTTCGGGGACAAATAACGGAACCACTATAAAACCTTGTTTTTTGCCTTCGTACCTTCGCATTGCGCGCCCAGCCGCCTGGACAATATCTACAGTGCTGTTCTTAGGGTCAGCAAAGAGAACACAATCTATCTCTGGAATGTCCACTCCTTCTGTAAGACATCTTGCGTTGGTTACCAAACTAGGTTTATTAGCTACAAATTCAGTCAAAATGCGATCGCGACTAGATGTGTTCATGGCGCCTGTGACATGATAGGTGTGCAAGTTGCCGAATTCTGTCACGGATGAAGAGAAGACGTCTTGAAGCAAAGCAAACTCTCGGGCACGAGCAATTGAACTGTGGAAAGAAACCGCATGGTTAATGCCACCGTTACTGATATTTATGGCTTTCCTCAAGCCAATTATGTTAGCTAGAGTTCTTGATGAAATGTTGCTCCATTCGTCATTCTCTGGCCGAACAATTGCGTTTCTTTCAATGAGATTTTGCACTTCCTTGTCATCAACTCGAAGTACCAAAACTTGGTAGTCACAAAGTATTGGAGGGTCAGATTCTAGAGCCTCCTTGAAAGTTAGAAGGTCGAATGTTTCGCCATAAATTGAGGCATTTTCCATGCTCAAGATTGTGTCGGAAACACCTCGATATCTTCTCTCAGTCGCGGTCATAAACATCCGTCGCTTAATGCGAATATTTTTTTCATACAGCATGTGCGCAAAGAGTTGCTCGCCTTGTCCAGCAGTTTTATGAGCCTCATCAAAGACCCCTAAATCGAAGATTACTTGAGCCTTTCTCGCTGCATTCGAAACCACCAAGCTACTCTGATACGTCGTGAAGACAACGCGGTGCCCCTGATTATTGGTGATTAGCCAGTCAAAGATGTTTTGCTCGTCTGTTGTACACGGAATGCCAAGATCATAGGGATGGGCTATGAGGTCATCTGGGCTTGATTCAATTATTGACGTGTCGCTACAGACGCAGAGCCAATCAATACCTTTTTCGTTCGCTACGGATTCTTGAAGCCATACCTTTAGAGTCTGTTTGACTAATGCCAAGCTAGGCAAGGCAACGATTGACAATTTAGACTCCATTTTCTCAGCCAGCCAGTAAGCCGTCAGGCTCTTTCCAGAACCACAAGGAGCAATCAGTTTTCGCCTAGAATTTCCTTCCTCATTGAAATGCCGCAACCCATTCAAAATCGCTCTAGCTTGATGTGGTCGCGGTGAATTTGGCTTTCTGACAATCGCTTTTTTGGAGAAAGCAGCCTCAAAAAATTCCTCATCTAGCTCACGCCAAGCGTCAGCCGCAAGAAAACCAATATTCTTTTGATCACGAAGTACTGCCGTAAGGTGATCAGTTGAAGTACAAATCAATCCAAAACTTATGTTCCGACAAACCCCAAAAGTTAGCCCAACAAATGTCGAAAGCTCCTCCCAGGTTACCGAAGCTTTCTCGTCCTCTCGGTACTTGCACTGAATAGCCCAATAGGTTCCATCGAAGGCTTTTGCAACAAGATCGATCCCCTTATCTGCGGCTGGTAGGCGAAGATAATTGGCGTCTGCATCGGGCACATCTTTGAGAGTCCAAACATGAGCCAATTTGGTTCTATAAACTGGGTCAAGCTGAAGCCGAAGCTGGACGAGTCTCTCGAAAGCTGCTCCTTTGTCAACTGTCGTGAAACTGGCTACTTTCGATTTAAACTCGGCCCACGATTTTATGCCTGAAATGAGATTGTTAATACAAGAGCGTGACGATGAAGCGCGGGTTTGTCTTATCTGTGCCATTGCTACCAGCCGAGTAATTGCAGAATGAGATCTGAAATTGTTGACAATTTTAGCCGATCAAAAACAGGTGTCAAAGAGTGTTTGTTCCCAATTCTCGTGCATACCGCATGAGAACTGGGCACAGCAATGAGCCTCTATGGGACCTTTGTGGGACATCAACCACAAAAATCTGGTCAAATACTACAAAAAACACGCTGTAGCCAGTTCGTGTCTTCGGTGAGTGAGAATCCAGCTGAATAATGGTTTTGAGTGTTGTCATTAACTGCCGAGAGTCGCCACTGCGCTCGATTAGTGTGATTGAAGCATGCCCTGGAGCGTTCATTTTTTGAATCAGACTAGCCAGTTGAGATAACAGATTCTATGCGTTCCATCATCGAATCAATAGACGCGTACTACTCGGAATCTTGATTCAGTGCCCTTTAATCGAAGCGACCTCGCCGACGAACAGGCAGTGAGTCGGAACCCAAACAGTGCCGCAACGCGTTAACGCGGAAGGCAAGATAAAAGGAATCTCTTCGCATCCCGAATGCCACCACTGGCGGGGCTCAATAGAGGAGATGAAATTCTGTGGAACTCAGAATTTAGCAGCAAACGACCGAATGAGCTGAGCAGGTCTACATCTATAGAGGAGACAGTGCTATTTTTGCGATAGACATCCTTTCCCACACAGTAATATTGGAGAATCACATTTGGCGGCGAGCAGGCAGCGAGGCGCAACATTCGTTCGACCGAAACGAGCAATTGCAAAAGGAGATCCGAAGGACCGACCATACGGTAATGGCAAAATAAACAGTGAATGTTAATTCTCCTAAAGTGTCAGTATCTCGGGGATGAGCACCATGCACTAAATAGCAACATCTTTCGTTTCAGCATGCACATAACTCGAAAGATTCGATAGTTGCCTGATTCGCGTGCATGGTGCTATCAAAAATCCGACATCAGTGAATCAATTTTGTTGGGCTATTCCGCTTGTGCTTGTCCAGCTTTCGGGCAGACGGCGACCGACCTGAGGCAAGACGCTGAGAGGGCGACCGTCTGCCACTCCAGCCTAGCACATGCTCCAAGCCGATTGGCTGCTCGCCGGTGCTCGCGTATGCCTGCCGGCGGCTAGCTGCCAGGCTCCAGCTCCCTCCTTCGGCAAGGAATGGGAAATCCTTTCTACATTTCTGTTGTTACATTATTCCATCTGAAGAAAGCCAGTGATCGCATCTCGAACTTCTGTCGATGGAATAACAGCGGCCATTCCTGTGTTGAGTTTGACGCCCCAAGCTAACGCTTCGCCTTCGTCATCTTGAGCATATTCCGGAAGCGCGAAGTGACTTGAAATTAGTCCTAAAAGAATTGTTTCATCATTCGCGTCAATCAAGAATGTCGGTGATCCGCTAAATCCACCATGTGAAAACGCTTCGACCAAAAATGCTTTTGAAGAAATTTCTTCTTGTTGAATTCTTAGCTTAACTCCCTCGTTTGGCGGCAGGAGTGAGACTCGTCCAAACCGAAACACTGGCAATATTTTTTCCTCGCCAGGGATTGGTGAAAACAAACCAGCAAAAGTTATTTGTGCCCCGACTTTGACGACGTCTTCATCTATCAATGAATTTAGTTGATCTGCTGTCGGCAATGATGAATGAGAATGTGCGTATCCATCCCAGTTAGCAGGAAGTCCTACTCTGCAAACAGCCACATCTGAAGTGGGGTGTTCACACCATTCTTCGCGCATTGGCAGAGCCATTTCATGCATTGTGCCGTCTTCGAGATTTACTCGTGCGAATCTGGCATCATCGTTTGCTCTTACATTCTGCCTGCGCGTAAGCAAGTGACGTGCTGTGACTAACAGCATGTCACTTGCGTCGACTCCAACGTCTACAATAAATGCAGTTCCCAGAAGCTGGCGCCCTTCCTCTATGTCATGTTCTCGATCATGCCCAAGGATGAATGCGACTGATTTCGTGATGTCAAGTAAACCCGGCACTTTTATCCACTATTTACGGTATACTTTCAATATGATAGAGCAAAAATAGGATTGCATCGATGTCTTGGTCGGTTCAGCTAGCAGGCACTAAATCGGATCTTGATCGATTCGCAAAGTCTTTTCCTGAAGGTTCTCGCGAGTTAATCAAAGACTCACGCGGCTATTTTCTGAATTTGGACAGATTTGACCAATTGCATGACTCGAACGAGGTTCACCAAGCAGCTGATAGTTATCTCAAAGGGTTTCAGCCCGCAGCTGCTGTCAATGGAGTAACAGCAGCCCATGTTTGGCGAACAAACCAGGATGGAACTAGAACAGTTTTTATGACAGCTCGGCTGGAAGGGCGTGGAAGTCTACGGGCGGAAATAAAAAAGGCTCAAGGCTCATAGATTTTAGTTCAAAAAAAATGAGCCCCAGACTTTTGCCTGGGGTCCCAAGATGCTTGATCTTGGGGATGACACACATATGTTAACACAACAATTTTCGGAATTGTGAATTGCATACACTTCCATCGGTAGTCTTGACTCCGTGGCCGCGGTCGCTTTCAATTAGGCATTAAGGCATCTTCTGCTGGGCAGCTTCAGCTATGCTTCGATCAAATTCGACCTGTTTCGTTCCTCGGCAAGATCAACCACACAGCCTCGGGCGCCCTTAGCTGCGGGTTTGGCATCCAGGCCGATCACGTAATCCAGCTTTATTAAGAGGTTGACGATGCGTTCAACAGAGAACCCTGCCATTTTTCCATTGATGATATCGGATACTTTGGGTTGCGGGATTCTGAGTTTAATGGCAAGCTCTGTTTGCGTGCATGCCGACTCCTTCAGAGCTGCTTGTAGTTTGCGAAAGAAACAAGCTTTGATTTTGAGCGCAGCAGATTCTTGGTCAGAAAAGCCGAAATCCCTGAAGATGTCGCCACTTCCGGTAGGATCGAATTCTTTCTCTTTTTCATTGTGCTTCTTTCGCTTTTCTCTCATCGGTAAATTGTATACCAGATCTGGTATAATGTCAAGTCCAGCTTCTGTTGACGCTGGAAGCATTGCTTTGCTCATTAGGCATTAGCTAGATGCAGAGCGCTTGTTCATCTCGATTACCTTTTTCTTCGATCCGCGCGTCTCAGAGTTCTTCTTCAGTCCCATGTTCTCTTCCATGAAATCTGATATTTCCTGCATTGGCTGAACCAGATCATCAACTGTAAGGTGGATGTATCCGTGAGTAACGTCGCTGGTTGTTTTGTGATTGAGCAGGCGTTTCTTCGTGTATTCGCCCAGGTTGACACGTTCTGCGACGCTGGTAAAAGTGCGACGAAGATCATGGCACATGAAATAGTGATCCAACTCCAGCACCATTTTCTTGGTTTGTTTTCTGATTTCTACAATATGACCAATGTTTCCCTTTCCTGGAAAAACGAATTCGTTCCCTGCCTGTTTCCGCCTGGCTTTCAAAAGTTCATGAACATAGCTGCTTAACGGAATCGTGTGTTTGGCTCCGTTTTTTGTGTCTGTTACTGTGAGAGTTGGCGGCTTTCCGTTTAGATGAACATTTGCCCAGCGGAGTGTAGCTGCTTCATCTTTTCGTAAGCCGGTAAACATCAGCAACAGCAGATAATCTTTGATAGTCGGATTAGTAACTTTGCCCAGCGCTTGATACCACTCTTTGAACTGATGAGGCTGAATAACTGAGTCACGTCTCACGACTTTATTCCAGCCTTTCTTGATCTTGCCGAGCTTTTTTACAGGATTGATGGTGATAAGCGATTTGCCATTGTGCTCATAGCGCTCTTCGGCAAAGTTGAACAGCGCCCGCAGCACTCTCATCAATTGAGCTGCTTGTGCCTTTCCATCCCAGCTCTTTCGCCGGTTTGCTTCGTCCAGGGCGGAGCGATCAATGCTGCTCAAGTCTTGGTATAGATCCAGCACCATTTCTGGCGTAATTTCCCTGATTGGCATGTTCAGCCATTCGCCAGCACAGCGTTCAACTACGCGGCGATAGCCTTGTTTAGTGCTTTCCTTGAGAGTATCCCTTAGCTGACAATAATCGTTCAAGACCTGCCCGAGAGTTATATCTTCCCATTGCTGCCGGATTTCCATCTCGGCTTTGCTCTTTCGCACTTCGCGCCGTTTTTCTGTTCGTACAACGCCCTCGCTCAGTTCAAGCTTTATTTTGCGAGCCTGCTCCCGGGCATTCTGCACTGTCCAGGGATCATTATGCCGCCCGATTGTTATCGTGACAGTTCGATTTGATTCACGGTTCTTGGCATTGACCATATAGATCTTCGAGCCGGACTCGGTCACCTTGACCGCAAATCCCTTGACCTCTTCGTCGCGATAAACGCCCGGACTGCTTAAATCGTCTACAAATCTCTTTGCGAGCTTATACCGCTTTGGTTCCGGCATGTTTCGTCCTCTTTTCCGCTCTTTTAGCCATTCTTGCGAATTTTGGGGTAGGCTTCGGTGTTTTTGGCAAACTGAAACTGAGCAGATTTCTGGAAAACGGCAACCCAAAAGTGAGCACGTACAGAACGCCCGGGATAATGGTGGCATCTCCGAAGGTGAGAGCTAGAAAGCCCTGGGTGTTGATGATCGACGATGACGTGTGGCACGCAATACGCCTGCTGCACTACCGGCAAGGAAAGAGTAAGAAATGGATCGCGCAAGAATTTGGATTGTCACGGAACACCGTGGCAAAGTACCTTGAGCAGGCCGATCCACCAGCCTATACAATTCGGCAACCGCGTGCAAAGCCGGTCGCCGACAAATGGGGAGAGCACGTCCGGTTAATTCTTGCGGAAGACCAGGACGCGCCTCGCAAACAAAAGCATACAGCAAAGCGCATTTTTGATCGACTGGTCTCCGAGCATGGATATACCGGCTCAGAGCGAACAATTCGCAATCTTGTGGCTTCGCTCCGTCAGAATGGCAGCAGCCGATCATTCGTGCCACTGGTATTCGAGCCCGGCAAAGATGCTCAAGTAGATTTCGGCGAAGCATACGTCGATATTGATGGCGTGCGCACTAAGCTGTACGGCTTCGAAATGCGCCTGAACTACTCGCGCAGAAAGTTTCAGATGTACTTCTTTTCGCCGAACATGGAGTCGTTCTTGGAAGCGCACGTGCGCGCATTCGAGTTTTTCGGCGGTGTGCCAGAGCGCATTTCCTATGACAATCTCGGGCTGGCCGTCGTGTCAATCGGGAAGGGAAGAAACCGCAAGCTGACGAAGAGCTTTAAGCAGCTTCTTGGCTATTATGCGTTTTCGGCAAACTTCTGCACACCCGGCAAACAGGGTGCGCACGAGAAAGGCGGTGTCGAGAGTGGCATTGGTTACAGCCGGCGGAACTGGATGGTGCCGGTGCCTAAGTGCCACTCGCTGGACGAGCTCAACGATGTGCTGCTGCAGAAATGCAGGGATGACGGCACGCGCACTGTCGCAGGGCAGAAACAGTCGATCGATGAAGCATTTGCCATTGAGCGGACAGTGTTGTTGCCGCTGCCGGCGGCCGCGTTCGACACAGGGGTGCGCAAGAACGCCTGCTGTGTCGATGCATACCAGACCGTTATCTTCGATGGCAATCGCTACTCTGTCCCGACTCAGTTCGTCG
>JAIEPM010000290.1 GCA_019748395.1 Candidatus Obscuribacterales bacterium | reverse complement strand
GGTCTCCGCCATGATCTCCGCCGTGATCACCGCCCCCGCCGTGGTCTTTGCCATAAGCTGCATCCGGGTGCATCAAGTTGCCGATGATTACAACCAGAGTCAAGACAGTCATTACCCGCATGCCGTCCCGCAGTAGCTCACGGTAGTCGCCGGACCAGTTAACGAGTTTGTCTTGCAAAAGGCGCAATTCGGCAAGCACCAGCGCCGGTATCTCTGATGCCCGTTTTAGCAGCCTGTCTACGAGCTCCGGCAGATCTATCGATTCTAAGAAACGCAGCGGATTTCCCACAAAGTCGGCAATCATTTCGCGGGTTTGATGTTTGCGTAAAGCAGGCACCAGGCTGACAACTCTTTCGAAAAGCTCATCTGTGGGCGACTCGCAAAGTGTCTCAGCCAGTTCTGAACGAATTTCAGGAGGCAGGACACGCTTTTGATCATCGGGCTGCGCTATCAATAATTCAGAGTGTTTAAGTGAAAGCGAGTTCCACTCGGCATTTGAATGGCTGATTATTTCAAGGCTGTTGAAAAAATAGTGCAAAAGTAAATCACTGCCTGCCCGATAAGGAAGTGAGTACTGGCGTGGAGCCAGAAACTCCTCCGGAAAATTGAAGAGTTGCCTTAACTGCAAGTCTGATTTCAAAAACTTTTTAGCGACGAAAAATTCAGCTGCAGCACTCAGGTGAGACTCATGGATTTCTTGTTTAGAGGCCAGCAAAAATCCCCAATCTCGGCCATAACCCTGTGATTGGAAGGAAGCTAAAAGCACATGAAATGGGTACGGCTTCAGTCCTGCATAAAGCATACTGTTGAAAATGGACCAGTAAGCTTCAGGTGTTGCTTGAGTGGAAACGGCATTAGCGCAAATTGCTCCATTTTCGCAAAGAATCAGGCTCAGCATTTCATACCAGTCGGTACTGTGAAAACGGGCTTCACCGCTTGATTGCGCCACTGTAAGGTCGCTGACGATGATGTCGTAGGTTTCTCCTGCTCGCGCTGCTGCTGCCACGTATTCCCAGGCATCCTGACAAATGACTTTAACACGCGGATCTTGAAGGCTGTTTTGATTCAACCAGGCAAATTCGGTTTTGGCCAGATTAATCACGTTGGGGTCGTAGTCAACAAGCTCGACTTTTGCAATTGCCGACGAAGCCAGCAATTCGCGCGCGGAAAGTCCGTCGCCGCCGCCTATTATCAATGCTTTGAGATTGGCGCTGCCTTTCCTAGCCATTACCGCCAGCAGTGCCGGGCTTACCAGGGCTTCGTGATAAATGTGCTCATCACGGCTGTCAAACTGCAGGTCTCCATCAATAAATAGCGATACAGAGCCGTCGGCTTTCTTTTCGAGCGAAACTGCCATAGATCCTCCCAAAGAACTTGTGGCTAAATTTTAACCCGGCAGAGCCAGGCTATTGCGCTTGTCATGCGGTTTTCAAGCACAATGGAAGTCGGCATTCACCCTGAGAAACACGACTGTGGCTGCCATTTGGAAGAGACTTCGTTCCTCGAATATTTTGCTGCGTTTAAGCCTGAGCAGCTATGATTCAGCGCCAGTCCATTCGGTATTTAAGACAGTTTCTCACCGAGCTTTTTATTGTGGGTAAGTCGAGGCAGCTGAGCATGACTTTCCACAGATATTTACGGGATTTTTGTGAGAGTCCGCGACCAATTCCGTTGACCCGCAATATGGAGAGCGCTTCGTCGCGCCAGAGAAGCTGCACGAGCGCCGAGGCATCTATTTCATAGTTCTGTCTGGCCGGCCAGATTTGTTCAAGTACCGTGCCGTGAGCATGAGAGCTTGCCGTAATAAGTCCCCACCACTGCGGAACAATCTTCATTGCCTTAACTACATGCTTTTCGTCTGCAACTATAGTGATGCGATCGAATATCTGATTGTAATACTTTTGCTGCCGTGGCAGTCTTTCCAGATTATCAACCGCACTTTTGATTTCATAGCCGTGCAATTGCCCGTTTATGGCGCTGACATCAACTCTGACTTTTCCGCCTGAAATGCAGAACTCCTCGACAATTCTGGTGCTCGGATCTTCCTTGCTGAGTCTTGCCAGTTCTGTTGCGTAGAGAGCTTTTTTTACGTCAGCTTCGTTCATAAATGGTACTAATCCTGGTGGCGTTTGCGATTTTAGCTCAAAAGTCCCCAAAAGCATAGTCTTGCCCTCCATAACAGCTACTCGTCTTCCCGCTTTTGTCTTGACCCATTCCTGCAGGGGCTCAGCCATACTGCGCCCGCGCCATGCTCACCCTGGCTTTCTGCCGTTAAATTAGAGGCTAAAAAGATGAATTTTGATATTTCCGAGACTTAATTCACAGATCTGCGTATTGCCTTCCCCTTGACTATCTATTAATTTATGCTCTGGGGAATGCGTCAGGTCGCAGCTGGGGAGAAAGGCGGAGCAATTATCAGGTCTGCTTCGCTGTTGGTCGTGGCTGCAAAGCCGCCCGACCAGGGATGGGGATTATCCATTTGTGTCGACTTACTAGACTCGCCGCCGCTTTGGCATTAATGATCGGGATTTGCTCGAGCAGCTCAGTTTGGGCTTATTCATATGATGAAATCGTTTTGCTCGTTCAGGCCGAAGAAAAGGTTTTCGGCAAGGCCGATTATGCCAGTTCTTTAGATCAGCGATTAGAGTCGCTGGAAAATCAAGTTCTTGGTCATGCACAGTCCGGGTCGGACTCTTATCGCTTGAGAGCAATATGCAAAAGACTTGGATTGCATAAGGAATTCGCTCCCGTCATTGCATCCCCGTATTCTGTGGTGCTGAAAAAATCGCGCAGGGATGCTCCTCCCGCAAGATCTTCAAAATCAGAGAATCATTTTGACAAAGTAGGCAAAACAAAGCTTAAAGCAGCACATAAAGCATTTAGCCTGCCGCAGCAGCAGCCCGCCATTTCATTGCCGCCGGTCGGGACTGAGAAAGATCAGACCCCGGCAGAAGAGCTTCCTGCCAATCCGGCTTGTGCTGTAATGGATGCCGAGCAGGAAAAAGAGCAAAGTCAGCCGAATGAAAGCAATAAGATTCTAGAGCCGGATTCTAAAACACAAGGGGCAACGTTCTTAGGAAGCATTATTGTTGCTGCTGTTCTTGGACTGCTGGGTATCTGTCTTGGTCTTTTGGTATTTCTTTTTTTGAGAGCAAAGTCCGATTCGAGAACAGCCCATGAATTCGGACCTGATACAGATTTAGATAGCTTTGAAAATAGCTCTGAGTCTGATGAAGATTACAGTATCGAAGAAAGCAGCGGGCTTCTGCATTTAGAGTCTGAAGTCATTCCGGAAAAGAATATTTTTTTGCACGATGCGGGCTCACTTTATATAACTGCCGAGCCTGAAGCTCCATCGTTTGAGACTGCTTCCTTTGATCAGCCTTTATTCGAAACTGTATTGCCGGCTTCACCTGAGCTTGAATGGGAAAAAGCTATGAGTCTTCCTCATTTCTTTGAACCGGAGCAAGTTTCAAAAAGCTCCTTTTTGCCTTTGCCGGGCGAAAGTCTTTTGGAGCATTCAGCCGCTGCAAGTTTTGAATATGAGCAGTTTTTGCCTGCCTCAGCTCCTGAACAAATTAGTTTTAGCTCTAACTTCGAAATTGCGTTGGACGCAGATCCCTTTGATTATTCCGGTCTGGAAAACTGGACCGAAATAGCTATCGAAGATTGCCCTCAATCACTGGATGCCGGAAGCACCGACTGGCTTTCTTTTGATGTGCCTGTAGCTCCGAAAATTATTTCAGTAAATACCTGGGTTGAGCGTCATGCTGAAGCCGAGGTCCAAACCCATTCATCTGTAGAGGAAGAGCCAATGAATCAAGTTTTGCTATCGGAAGAAGAGAATGCGATTTGTGCTGATGATAGCGACTGCGCGAGTTATCGAGCTCTAGCTCAGTTGTTGATTGAGGCTGCCCGACAGGTTCGCAATGCCGCCCCGGAGAGCAAATCACCAAGAATTCCGGTTGCAATTCCAATGCACGGCAAAAAAGCTTTTGCGGTGCGCTCCACCCCAGGACGCCTGGCGGCTGGTGAGTATGAGGATAGATTGCGTTCTTTATTTGCTGAATAAAAATACGAGTTCTTAATTTCCCTTTTCATAGTGCTGCAAGATTTGTTTCCTCGGGTATACTGGTTTTATTCGTCCCCTGGAGGGGTGCTCTTATGTTGTACAAATTAATCAGGATTCCATCTTTGACTCATTGACGCGGACCACCCGTCAATCTGGTCATCTGCGGGCTGCAGCAAGCTGTAAGAGCTGCGCCTGAATCCTTCTTGTGCTTTATAGAGCCGAAATGCGTCCGGTCGGATTGCATTTTATCCGGAGACAAACTCATGTTTGAAAATATTGTAGAAGTGCGGAATCTCCGCAAAGAATTTGCTGCCGACGCAGTGGCAGTCAAAGATATCTCTTTTTGCGTGAATAAGGGTGAGATCTTTGGTTTGCTCGGCCCTAATGGTGCCGGGAAAACCACAACTATTCATATGATGCTTGGTTTGACTCGTCCGAGCTCGGGCAGCATCAAAATCTTTGGAAAAGATATAGAGAAGGACCGAGTAGAAATTCTGCAGAGATGCAATTTCGCATCTGCCTACGTTTATCTACCCTGGAATTTGAAAGTCTGGGAGAACCTTTTCATTTTTTCCGAAATTTACGGCATCAAAAATCGGAAAGAAAAAATAGAATACTTGCTTGAACTGTTTGAGATTGAGAATCTAAGAAACAAAATCACAGGAACACTTTCAGCCGGTGAACAGACTCGACTCAACCTCTGCAAGGCATTCTTGAATGATCCCGAGCTTTTGCTTTTAGACGAACCCACAGCCAGTCTGGACCCGGATCTTGCAGACAAAGTCCGCAAAATCCTCAAACAACTGCAGAAAGAACGCTCCATCACTGTAATCAACACATCGCATAACATGCTCGATGTTAGCGAGTTATGTGAACGAATACTTTTTGTGCAACACGGAAACGTAATTGCCGAGGGTCGTGCCGAAGAGTTGATGGCGAAATTCGGCGGAGCCAGTCTGGAAGAAGTATTTATAACTATAGCCAGGTCCTCGCGACTTGAAGGAGCCTTAGGAAAATGAACTTACGTACGGTTCGAGCTCTTTTGCTCAAATACGCATTTATCTGTTCGCGAAATACCTTTCGTGCAATGGATGTTTTTTTCTGGCCTCTTATGGACTTGCTCGTATGGGGTTTCTTAACTCTGTATTTGCTCAAAGTTTCCAGCGCTGTTCCAACTTTGATTACTTTCTTGATTGGAGCGGTGATCATGTGGAATATTCTCTATCGCGCCCAGCAGGTGATCAGCGTTTCTTTTCTGGATGATGTCTGGAACAGAAACCTGCTGAACATTTTCGCCGGACCGGTTCGACTGAGTGAATATGTGGCTGCAACCTATGTGACAGGAATATTGCAATCGCTAATTGTGCTTGCGATACTCTCTTCCGCGGCGGCGCTCTTCTATTCCTTCAACATTTTTGAAATCGGACTTGTGTTTGGAGCTTTCTTTGTAAACCTGCTTTTGATGGGTTGGTCACTGGGATTGCTCACAACAGGAGTTATTGTTCGCTTTGGTCCGCCTGCGGAAGCTCTGGCTTGGGCTGTGCCGTTTTTGATTCAGCCGGTCTCGGCGGTGTTCTATCCGGTGAGCGTTTTGCCTCCATTCATTCAACCCATAGCTAAGCTTGTGCCCGCCAGCTATGTTTTTGAGGGAATGAGACAAATACTGGAGCATAAAACCTACGATCCAAACGGACTGTTGATTTCGTTTGCTCTCAATGTCGTTTATATGCTGATTGCAGCCTTTGTATTCAGGCACTTCTTTGAAGAGGCCCGGAATAAAGGTTTGTTGGCGAAGTACGGTTCTTAAAGGCTCTTTAGTAGCCCCAACGGAACAAGGCCGCTCCGGCAGTGAAACCGGCGCCCATAGATGCCATCAAAACAAGGTCGCCTTTTTTGAGGCGGCCTTGTTCAAGTGCGCTGTGCAGAGCCAAAGGTAAGGTACCAGCGGTGGTATTACCATATTCATCCAGGTTGACGATGACACGATCCATCGGAGCTCCCATGCGTTCGACAGCGGCTTGAATAATTCGCAGATTAGCCTGGTGCGGCACGAAAAGATCGATGTCTGTGCCTTTCAGTCCATTTCTTTCCAGAAGCTTGACGCAAAGTTCAGCCATCTTGCGAGTCGCAAATTTGAAGACAGCTGCGCCGTCTTGCTTGACGTAGTGGAGCTTCCCATCAACTGTTTCATGCGAAGCCGGAAATTTGCTGCCGCCGCCGGGCAGGCAGAGATAATCGCCGCCTGCTCCGTCTACTTCATGAAGTAAGTCGATGAAAGTTCCCTCACTCTCGTCTTTTGACGCCTGTACAAGCACCGCGCCACCGCCGTCCCCGAAGATGATGCAGGTTTTTCGATCGGTGTAATCGATGATAGATGACATTACATCGACACCAATTACCAGAATGTTTTTGTGAGCGCCGCTGGCGATGAACTGAACAGCGGTTTGCAAGCTATAAAGAAAACCTGAGCAGGCGGCTGAAACATCGAAGCCCCATGCGCCGGTGGCGCCGATCTTGTGTTGAACCAGGCAGGCAGTTGCGGGCAGTTGCATGTCGGGCGTGATTGTGGCGACCAGGATCATATCGATTTCGTCGGGCTTGACACCGGTCTTCTTCAATACATCAAGAGCCGCTTCAGTAGCCAGATCCGAAGAGGTGACACCCTTCTCTACAATATGCCTTCTGCGAATACCTGTTCTTTCGACAATCCACTGGTCGTTTGTATCAACCATCTTCTCTAAGTCTTCGTTGCTCAGAATCTTTGGCGGAATGGCTACACCGACCCCAGAGATCTTGGCGAGAATTGGCTTGCTCAAAACAATAACCTCAAGAAAACAAGTGGATGATAACTAGGCTGCTAGTTATTTCCTATTTTCCCTGATTTAAGCGCTTGGTTCCAATAGATGTAAACCAAATGAGTTGTTATAAAAGCTGCAAAGAGATTCTTAAAGTACTCGAAAAGTGCAGCTGTCTATTGTCACTGTTGACCATCCTTGATATATTGCTCGGTTTGAGACTCGCTATAGCCCTGCAATAGCTTGTTAAGGGGAATTTGTTGTTTTGCCTCGGTTTCGATTTGGTCAAGAAGGAGTAACTAAATGTTTGCTGGAAAACGCCAAAAGAGTTCTGCGATCGGACTGCTTGCGGTAAGCATCGCTATTTCCGGTTTCGTGAGCGCTGCCGCCTATTCGCCCGCTCCTGGAGCAGGTAATTATGTTCCGATTTCCGTAGAAGAAGTAAAGAAAGAAGCCAGAACCGATTTAAATCATGCCAAAGCCGCCGGTCGTCTCAGCGCAGACGAAGCAGCCAAGCTGAGCTCTGCTCTTGATAATGCTTACTCGCTGTCCAGCGTTGAAGAAACCTGGGGTGACATTCTTGCTAAAGCTCAGGAAGCCAAAGTTAAGCACCCGAGCATCGATCATCTGGTGACAACCTGGACACGTCGTCTCGATGGTCTTGTTAAGAGCAATACAATTCTGCCGTCGGCAGTCGGACCTTACAAAGAGCGCTTGAAAGCAATCGAAAGGCTTAAAAAGCAGTTCTACAATAACGATAAATTTTACGATTTCTGGGAATACATTGTTCTGGCAATCGATCTTTCCAGTTTGAACGACAGACTTGAAAGAGCGCTTGTACACAACAGAATTACGGTCGAGAAGTTGAATGAGTTGATTTTGCGCACAGACAACTACGTTGCCCGCAACCAAGTTTGCGCTCGTGCTTTGACTACATACAAGAGCTTCGAAATCGAACCGGATCATTTGCAGCAAACACGTCAGGAACTCTACACGGTTCTCAAAGACAAAGCTAACAGCAAGCTCAGCACACCGGCCGTGAAAGAACAACTCTTCAAGCGTCTGCTTTCTACACACTATGAAGCATGCAGCACTCTGCCAACAGAAGCTGAAGTGGACAAGGCTATTGCTGAAGTACAGAGACTTCTGGACAGTGGCGCACGCAACGGCAATCTGACTGCAGACGATGGTGTCAGATTGCAGCATGAGCTGCTTCTGGTCAAAGAGCTGAAGAAGTCATATCCCGGGCCGACTCCCGGCGTCGATCTCGTCGAAAGAGAACTGCGCAAGGAAGAAGTTCGCTTCATGTCTCTCGATCTGCGCATGATGCAAGATTGGTTGGGACGTATGCTTCGCAAAGACGGCGATACTGAAGAAGGCAGAGAACAAGTTCTGCGCCTGGTACGCAGACTTGACCTGGCATCCTTCTCGCACAGAATCACTGACGCTGATGTGAATACATTGGCGTCTGCGCTCGATGATGCGATCAGAACAGCTAAGTCCGATACTGAACTCTCGAACAAGGTCAAAGATCTTGAAGGACAGTTGGACATGATGGTTTCCGATTTCTCCCTGCAGCCTGCTGATACATCGGCGCGCTTGTCCGATATTTCAAGCCTGGTCAACAAGTTGAAGTCAGATCAGTCGTCTGCCTCTGCCGACAAAGATCGCATTCAACGCATGGTCTCCGGCATGGAATCCGCCGATGCTGCCCACAAATACGGTATGAGTGTTGTAGCTGCTTCCGAACTGGAAATGGTGCGCAACAAAGTCTACCCGATGTTGAAAGCACAGGGTGTCGCCGAAGCTGCCAAGAAATAAAGCAGCGCTTAATCGCTAGTTAAGGAAGACCTGCTCCTGCAGCAGGTCTTCTTGCTTTTGTGGAAGGTCTTCCAGCTTTTGAGCAGAACTCGGTTCAATCCGTGTCTATGGTAGTGGCGTCGCCATGCGGCGCCGGTCACGTATTATCAACTGCAGGATCCGGATTGAGTTTGTACTCGCTAACTAATTGTTCGAGCTCCTCCTGCAATTCAGCAGATAACGCGATTTTGCTCAGTGCTGCCAGTTCAGCTTGCACCTCTTCGCCTTGCTTCAAGACCGAGCAGATGCGAATGAGTGCAACTCTGTGTCTTGCAGATAACGGCACTTTGTCTGCCAGCTCTTTGATTAACTCTTTTGCTTGCGACCAGCGATTCTCTCGCAGCAGATAATCTGCTTCAATTTCGGTGATGCCGGGAAGAACGTCTTGTTTGTCCTCCCTCATCTTTTTGGCTCTCTGGTATGCTGCCTGGAAAAGACCAGCCTGGTAAAGCGCCGCGCAGAATTCTCGATTTTGTATACTGTCGCTGTTCTCTTCGCTTATTTCGGCATACTCATCTGTGGCTGAAAGCGCCTGGTCGTTGTCGAAAAGAATTCGCCCTGCTTCCCAGGCTAGCCATTTTTGCAAGTTATTCGATGCCAACGCTTTGGCTCTTTTAATAGTTTCAAGTGCTTCCTCGGGCTGCTTGAGTTGCCATAACTCATGGGCAAGTGCAAAAAGCGTTTCCGGTTCTCCCTGGAACTTACTTAAAAGTGTATCGACGCATGCTTGTGCCTTATTTGACTCTCTCAACATGCGGTGAACTTCAAGCTTTCTGCAAAGAATGCGAATTTTCCAGAGCCTGTCTTCCTCCTGCTTAAGCAAGAGGTCCCAAATTTGGATTGCCTGCTCGAATGAGCAAGAGTGAAAATAGATTTCTGCGACAAGCCTTAGCGCGTGGTTTTTCAGTTGCCGAGGCATTGCATCAAGACAGCGAAGGGCTCTTGGTAAATTGCCATTGGCTATGAGCGCCGTTGCTAAATTTATTCGGCAAAAAGGGTTTGACTGAATGAGCTTGAGGGCATCCTCTGCATAGTTTTGCGCATCTGCAAAGCGTCTTTGCATAAACGAAATTACAGCAAGATTGTTTTGACAGCGCGCATTCAGTGCAGGCAGATTCTGCGATTCACATAATAAGACGGCTTCGATAAGAACTGTAGCCGCGCGTTCTAATTCACTGTTTAATCCGGGGTCAAGGCATTGCGGCAGGGGCGGATCGTTATATAGAGCATTATGCACAGGTCTAAGCAGCGATTCGGCCAGAAGAATCTTCACGAGTAGATCGTCTTTATTTTCTTGCAGGAATTCTTTTGCAAATTTATTCAGCTCCTCCAGTTCTCCTTTGCAAAGCAGGGAAAACAGAAACGCA
>JAIEPM010000002.1 GCA_019748395.1 Candidatus Obscuribacterales bacterium | reverse complement strand
TCTAATTGTCACCGAATGTGGTATTGAAGTCTCGGTAGCGGCGACAAAAACATTTACTGCTCAGGTAGCGTGCTTCTATTTGCTGGCTCTTTATCTGGCAGAGAAGAAGGGACTGCTCAGCCCCGAGAAGCTTGTTGAGTTTAAGACCGAACTGCTGCGCACGCCTGCCTTGATAGAACGAGTGCTTTCTCAGCAGGATGATATTCAAGCTAAATCAGTGAAGTATGCAGAAGCTCCGGACATGATGTTCATGGGCAGAGGTGTACATTACCCTGTGGCTCTGGAAGGCGCTTTGAAGTTGAAAGAACTCAGCTACATTCACGCTTCCGGTTATGCTGCCGGTGAGTTGAAGCATGGACCGATTGCCGTTCTGGATTCTCGCGTTCCGGTAATTACACTGCTCATACCGGGTAGCGTCTATGAAAAGACATTATCGAACGCGCAAGAAGCCAAAGCGCGCCGCGCTCAGATGATTGCCGTCGCTGTCGAAGGTGATCAGAACGCGTATTCTACATTTGAAACCGTATTTGAAATTCCGGCTGTCAGCGAATGGTTCAGTCCGCTTATTTCAGTGGTACCGCTTCAGTTGATGTCTTACTTCATCGCCGATTATTTGGGCCAGGACGTGGACCAACCACGCAATCTGGCAAAATCGGTTACGGTCGAGTAAAAGACCAATCAATTCTAAATGGAGCCTCGCCTTCCCGGCGGGGCTCTTTATTTTGAGTTGCTTCCAAGCAGCCGGGCGCCGCATGGCAGCGCCCCTACGGGTAATTTGATCAAAGTTGCAATTCCCAGAGGGAATTTGATTAATGCTGCAATTCCGGAGTCGGCTAGGATATGCTGCAGCCCCCCGGGAGCGCAGGCATCTTGCCTGCTTCGTTTCATTATTTGCGAATTTGATATTGGGAATGACGAAGAAGGCAGCTCTTTGGAGCTGCCTTCTTCCATTTTCTTATAAGCGCTGGCTTTAGAGATTAGCCGGCGGAGCGCCTTCTGCCAGTGGTGGCATATTAGGTTGCTCTTCTACGATTTTGGGAGTGATCATCAGCATCAACTCTGTTCTTTGACGACCTTTCAATGTATTTCTGAAAAGCGCGCCGAAGAGAGGTGTTTCAGCCAGGTACGGAACTTTGGAGATCTGGGCTGCTTCCTGTTCTGTGAACAAGCCGCCCAGCACCAGAGTTTGTCCGTCTTTTACTCGTATTTCCTGAGCCATGATTTCTCTGATGTTCAAGAGAGTTACGATAACTTGCTGGTTGGCGAATGTTTGCGGCGGACCGATTGGTGCGGAGACCTGTGGTCTGATGCGCATACGGATGAATCCATCATCGGCAATTTGCGGCATGACATCGAGGAAGATACCGGCTTTGGTCAATTCAACGTTGACGTTAGTTACGCCCAAGCTGACCGTTGATGTAACTTTGTGGATAACTTCACTTGCCAGTGTGACCAGAGCTTCAGTGTTGTCAGTGACAACCACGCTCGGGTTGGCAAGAATCTTGGCTTTGTTTTGTTGCAGAAGCAGGTTTACCGAGAGGTTCAATCCCATCGGTACTGTGGCGATGTTTGTACGACCGCCGGCTTCTTTACCTAGAGTAAGGAAGTTGAAGTTACTTGCTGATTGAGCAACTGAAGTGACGCCTGCGATTGCCGGAAGCAATGCTGTCGGGAAGAATCCACCAAGCAGACCGGAGTAAGCGCTACCCTGCGGTGCCACTGTGGAACCAGCAGGATTAGTGGCGACTTGAGTTGATGTGAAGGTTCCAAGCAGTGGGTTGGGACCAGGTGGAAGCAGCGAAACACCAGTGTTGGTGTTGACTGTACCGCTTGAAGTACGAGCTACTGTCGAACCTGCAGACCCCATACCGGGCAGTGCATTTACAAGAGGAGCGCCTGTGCCGCCCAGCAAAGCGCCTGATGCTCCTTGACCCTGCAAGTTGAGCGAGGCTCCAAGCTGTCTGATACCGGAAGTATTGAGTTCAACTACCGAAACCTGGATGTGAACCTGTCTTGGTCTTCTGTCCAGGCAGCGCACGCACTCTTCTGCAACTGCGATATCGTCAGGGGTTCCAACAACAACAACCTGTTTGTTTTGTCTATCCGGAATAACAATGGCGCCGCCGCCATTTTGCAGCACCGAGAAGGTGGTGTTTGTTTCTTGATAAGCTCTGATTTGCTGCGTACCAGGGTCTTGAGCGGCGTTGTTGAAACCGGTACCTTCCTGGACGTTAAGTCGGGTCACACCGAGCATCTGTCTTTGCGTATCCAAACGAGTACTGAATGAGTAATCGCTTCCTGTATCGTTCTCTTCTTTGGAAGTGACTGTGTTGGTATTTTGAAGCCGAGTATCTTTTTTCTTCTGGCTTCCACCTTCGCCTATTCCTGCAGACTGTCCTTCCTCACGCTCTTCGCTTGAGTTTGAAGGGGCTTCTGTATTGGCGGTTGTCGAGCGGGTTTTCAGAGTGCCGTTGAAATCTGGCAGAATACCTTTATTGAAGACCGACATAATAAGGATGTTGGCCATATCGAATGGGCTGATATAGCTGAGTCGGAAAACCTTATAGTGAGTTCTGCTTAATCCAAGTTCTGTAAGAGCAGCGGTAGAACCGATTACCACGGTATTGCTGTCGAGAACTCGGCTTTGCAATCCGGCTGACGCCAGAACAGAGTCCATTGCTTCGTTCAAAGTCACATCATGAAGGTCGCCGGTGATTTTTCCAAAAACCGATTTGTCAAGAATGATGTTCAGATTTCCGCGTCTTGCTAACTCGGCAACCACTTCTTTAATAGGAGTATCTCTGAAGCTGAGATTATGAATGAGCTCTTCTTTAGCGAATAGCTTGAAGGATTTTCTGATTGTGCCTTTGCCTGCATCAGTCGGTGTTTGAATGTAAGCAGGATCAAGACGCTTTGCTGCTGAGCCGCCGGTGTTGGCTGCCAGGGCTGCGCCGTCGCTTGCAGCTGCTTCTGCACCACTTATTTCTGCCAGCTTGCCTTCCGGCTTGCCGGCGGCGATTGCTTCCAGCCCTGCACTTGCGGCATCCACTGCAGCCTGAGTGTCACTCGCTGACGGCGGCGTGAAGGTCAGAGTTCCCTTGCTTGCGCTTTCGCTGCTTTCAGCAGGCTGCGTTTTTTCAGCCTCGGGGGTATTTGTCTGAGCCCATGCGACCGGAGTTATAAAGAGGCTGGCGGCTACCAGAGCCGTTGTCCACTTTGTAACCAGGGCGCCTTGTCTTAGGCGTGTCATCGCAAGTCCTTTCTTCATTTGGCTGCCACTTGTGTTTAGGAAAGACGAAAAAATTCGGAAGCTCTTTGAATGGTAAGGTGAATCCATAAGCCGGCTTTATTGTACACGCTCTCATACAAATTGCAATTAGAGAATTGGCGGAAAGCTTGAGCTGCAAGTGAATTCTAAACATTCCTTGACCTGCCATTATAGCCGCTTCAGGAGAGATCCGGCGATACCATAAGTGGTACTAAGATCAAGTTGCTGATTAGATTTGATTTTTTGATCAAAATCGTTCCGTAGATAGTCTGAATCAGATTCTCTAAGTCTCTCTCGATTTAATTCAGTGTTTAAACTAACTCTTCATTTGCCGCTGTAGAGCCGGTGAATTGCAACTTCCAGATTGTTTTTCGCTTCAGTGAACTGCGGATTGATGCGCAATGCCAATCTGAATTCCGTGATGGCAAGTACAGCTTCTCCTCTTTTGTAGAGCGCATATCCGAGGTCGTTTCTGGCGCTTGGATTCAAGGGATCGAGCTGCACGGCCTGTTTGAATTCTTCCACCGCGCTGTTGCTGTCGCCGGTACTGAAAAGCGACCTGCCAAGAGCGAGGTGGCTGTCCGGCGAATTGGGACTTAGCAACATCGCCTGCCTGGCGGTACGCAGAGCTGCCGTTTTGTCTCCGGCTTTCAGTAAGGCATTTGTAAGAGCAACCTGAGCTCTGGCAAGAGTTGCGTCGAGTGAAACTGCCTGTCTAGATGATTCCATCGCACCATTGTTATCGCCTGAAAGATAGAGCCCCTCCGACAAGGCTGCAAGGGCTTCGGCACTTGGCTTCAACGAAATAGCTCTTCGATATTCGTTGACTGCATCCTGAATATTTCCTCCATGCATGAGAGACTCGCCGAAAAGAAAATGAATATCAGCTTGATTAGGTGCTATTTCAACGGCGCGTCTGAACTGTGTCAGAGCCTCCATGTGCCTGCCTGCAAGTTCGAGAACTTTGCCCAGCTGGGCTCGGCTGCTTGCGGAAGACGGGTTTAAGTTGATCGCACTGCTCAGCTCATTGGCGGCTCCATCCAGATCCCCAAGCAGATACAAATACGTACCCAGCTTGAATCTTAGATATGAATCCGTAGGGCTGTCTGTGACCTGTCTGCGAATTTTTATGACGTTTTCACCGAGCACTTTCAGGTCTGAAGGCAGCTTGTCCTGCATAAGCAACTTGAGATAGTCGTCTTCGCTGCTGCCACTGCCGGTAGTGGAATGCTTGCTTTCGCTGCTTTTGGGAATCGGTGAAATCGGCGCTTTTAGAGAATTGACGCTGCTTTGAGTGTCTGCGTCGAAGTGCTTTTCGCTTTTTGTTTTTGCCGGGGGCTCAGGATTTGAAAGATCAAGTATTTTAACTTCGTTCTTGCCGGAGCTCCTTCTAAGATTGGCAGATTTTGGCTTGCCCGGCTCAACTGCTTCCACGGCAGTACTCAAACATGTTAGAGTCAATGCAGCTATAGCCGACGCATATGCAAGATGTCTTCTTCTGGTTATAGTTTGCAATTTCGGCTTCATTGGGGCTTTTTAGAGCAGTAGTTAATGGCAAAATCCGCATACATACATATACCATTTTGTTCGCACAAATGTGACTTCTGCGACTTTGCTGCTTTTGCCGGACTTGACGATCTGAGTCAAGAGTATTGCGATATCGTGATTCGTGAAATTCATGAAAGGCTCAGCGCAGAACCTAACCATGAGCCGCTTGAAACAGTCTTTTTTGGTGGTGGCACTCCCGGGTATATTGATCCGGACTTACTTGGAAATATACTTGAAGCTTTGCGTTCGGCGACAGGCATAGTGCCGGATGCTGAAATCACCATGGAAACTACGCCTCAAACGGTTAGCGAAGAGAAAGCCGCTCTCTGGTTGCGGCATGGAATCAATCGAATTTCAATCGGTGTTGAATCGGTTTCTGATCTCGAACTTAAGGCTATGGGTCGAGACCATACAAGAGAACAGGCTTTTCGAGGGTTATCCGCTGCAGCTTTCGGGGGCTTTGATAATCTAGCTCTTGATTTGATGTATGGTTTGCCGGAGCAAACGCTTGAGTCCTGGAGCCGGACTCTTGATGAATTGCTGGCGCTTTCGCCCAAGCATGTTTCTGCTTACGGACTGACAATTGCTCAGAACTCGCCGCTTTTGTTGCGCTATCCAAAAGATTCCGACAGTTATCCGGATGAAGAAAGTTTCGAACAGATGTATTACATGCTCGTAGAAAAATGTGCCCGTGCCGGTTTGCTTCAATATGAAATTGCCAATTTCGCAGTGCCGGGATACGAAAGCCGCCACAATATGACTTACTGGAAAAATCAGGAATATCTCGCTTTCGGGGTTTCCGCACATCGCTATTACAAAGGGCGCCGCAGTTCCAATTTCAGGTCATTGAAGCGTTACATGAGGGATTATCTGGGGCTTGAAACCGTTGAGGAAATTGATGCCGAGACCGCTTTGAAAGAGGCTATATTCCTTGGATTGCGTTTGCGCAAAGGTATTGATCTGGAGGAGTTGAACAGAAAATTCGGTCTGGATCTGGCTGAGAGCCGGGCTTCTAAGATCGAGGAGCTGAGCGAGCTTGGTCTGCTTGAGAAAGATGGTTCGGCTTTGCGTCTCACTCAGAAAGGCGTTTTGATCAGCAACAGTGTTCTGTCCGAGCTGATTTGAGGTCTATCGTCATCTTGAAAGGCCTGTGATTACAGCCATGTTGGGATTGTTTAATTTCGTCTAATTTTGGGTACTGTCCATTATGGGGTGATCTGGGGTATCCGGCGGCTGAGTCCATGACTGATAAGGCTATGAAAGATCTGGAAGACGACGAGATAGTGCTTCGCGTCGAGAAAGACCCGCTCATCGGCAAAAAGCTGGCCGGACGGTACGACATTGTCTCGGTGCTTGGACGCGGCGGCATGGGTGTAGTTTATAAAGCCCATCAGAGTGACATAGACCGTTTTGTTGCCATTAAAACCCTGCATATAAGCAAGGTTGTGGACAGTCATGTAATTCAGCGTTTCAGGTCGGAAGCTCAGGCTGTTTCAAGAGTTAGGCATCCCAACACGGTCATGCTCTACGACTTCGGTGTCAGTGATGAGGGTGTTCCCTTCCTTGTCATGGACATTTTGGATGGTCTCAGTTTTCGTCAAATCATCAAAGAGCAAGGTTCCTTGCCGCTTGAGCGCGCCAGTCATATTTTTCAACAGGTTTGTGCTGCGCTTTCTGCTGCTCATAAATCCGGTATTGTGCATAAAGACTTGAAACCCGAAAACATTATGATCTGCAACAGTCCCGGTCGGAGAGATTGGGTTTATGTGCTTGATTTCGGGATTGCAGGCATGATGGAGTCCGGACAAAGCGTGAGTGAAATCATCGGCAGCCCGCCATACATGAGCCCCGAGCAATGCTCAATGCAAGCTATCGTAGATCATCGCAGCGATATTTATTCGCTTGGTGTATGTTTGTTCGAGAGTCTTTGCGCTAAGTTTCCTTTTCAAGCCAGAACTGCCATGGAAATGCTTGATTGTCATATCTCGGCTAAGCCGAGGTTATTGAAGGAGATGGGCACCAAATACAGTACCTATGAATCTGTCACTCAAGTTATTTTGAAGGCTATGGAAAAGCGACCTGAAAAACGCCATCAAAGTGTTGATGAATTCATTGCTGATTTCAACGAAGCTGTGCAGAAAGACTCAAAGCGCGGTATGCAATTGCGAGATCGTGTTTCCATGGAAGTCGATGCACCGAAAGTTGACGACTTCGTTGAGCTAAAGCAAATTCTAAATGAGGAAGAGATTGAAATACAGATCAAATCTTCGGCCAGAATTCCTAAATATACTGCCGCTCGCAGTCCCGGTTTCATCGATAATTTGAAGGCATTTGTTCACGGCGATAATTATCACGAGCAAGATGCAGGCACCAGCGGAGATCAGAAATATCATTTCTCGAATTGTCCGCATTGCGATGCACCGACCGAACAGGGCATCAATCTCTGTCTGGCTTGCGGCAGAAGCCTGGCTGCAAAAAGTGATTTCAGCAAAATTCGCGCTGCAAGAGGCGAGTTTAGTTTGCCGAAGTATCAGGAGCTTGGGGGCGCAACTGCAGCCAGCAGCAGCTCTCGTGAAGTAAGTCAGAGAACTAGAAACGCCATGCTGAAAAGCGGCAGAGCCTGGACCAGATCTACCGGTCTTATTGTTTTAAGCTTTTTGCTTGTGCTTTGTGTTTTCGTTTTAGCCGGCGGACCTAAGCTGCTTTTCGGTAATTGAATGAGCTTCTTAGCTGGCTCCCCATTTTGCTCCCATCGATTGTCCGATGCGGAAGCCTTGAATAAAATTAGCCCTTGAAGCTTGATAAAGCTCGTTGAGCGCTTGCGTATCTTCGATACCATATTTGGCGGCAATCGCATTGATTTGCTGCATAGCCATAGCAGAAAAATAAACGAAGACTTCTTCTCTGACTTCACCGAGCCCTTGATTCGGCAGGCGCATTACCGCTTTCCCGAAATCGTTGGACACCGCATGCTTCAATTCGTCTGCAAGCATCTCGGTGTAAAAGGAGTCTATTTTCTTGCCCATGGTGCCAACCTCTGGATTAATACTTTTCGCTTAGAGCGATTTAGCCAAGCTCTTTCAATGCTCTGGCTACTTCTTTGATGTCTTGCCACATCAACCATTTAGGGCTGCCCACTTCTCGTGAATCGTTTCTAAGCAAGTAGGATGGGTGGAAGACAGGCATTACTTTAGCACCACTTGAATGCTCATACCACTTTCCGCGCATGCGACTAATTGGATCTTTAGATTTGAGCAAAGCCTGTACTGCTGTGGCTCCAGCCAGGATAATCAGCTTTGGTTTAATGAAGCTTATCTGCGCGTCTAAATATGGCCGACACTTTTCCATTTCGTCGGGCGTTGGAACGCGGTTGCCTGGAGGTCGGCATTTAACGACATTGCAGATGTAGACATCCCTGTCTTTATCGATGTCTGCAGAGGCAAGAATCTTATCCAGCAACTGTCCGGCGCGTCCGACAAAGGGAAGACCGCTCAGGTCTTCTTGCTGACCCGGACCTTCACCAATGATCATTAGCTTTGCTTCAGGATTGCCTCTGGAAAAAACAGTGTTGGTTCTTTCAGTACATAGTCCGCAACGCTGACATGAACTGACGAAGATTTTTAGAGACTCAAGATTCTCGAATGTCTCTATTGACAATTCCTGAATTAGCTCAGTCTCTTTGAGGGGACTTTCCTCACCTAAAATATTGAGCTGTTTCATAAGAGCCGAGATCTCGTATATGCATCTTGCTTATTTCGCATATCACCGCCGGCGGTGACATAAACCGCTGACATACTAGAGCAGCAAAGAGAGAAAGTAAACTTTACTGTGACGCAAATTGCGAGAATAAAGGATTCTTCAGCACGGCTGTTGTTTTGATGTCCTGATTGCGCTTTGGACCGAGTTTCTGAAGCTCATCTACACTCAGGCTGCAGACTGAATTTCGCAACGTCCCGGCATCCAGTTTCAAACAGAGCTCGGCTGCGTCTGCAAATTTCTCGCTGTCGCCCGTGCAGAAATAAGTATTCTTCTGGAATTTTTGCATTTGCTCTTCTTTCTTTTCAGCCATTGCGCTGAGTCCGAAAAGCTCGTTGCTTAAATGAACTGCAGGATCAATGTATGTAACTCCGGATGACAATTGTCCGGCAAAGGCGTTTTGCAAAAATGGAAAATGGGTGCAGCCGAAAATCAAACTATCTATATCAAACTGATTTAGCTGCTCTGTGTATTTTGCGATTGTTTGGTCTACAAGCTTGCCGCTCAGCAGCCCCTGCTCTACCAGGGGAACGAGATCCGGACAGGGAATCTCGATTACACTGGCTGCAGGGTTCTTTTCCAGAATCGCTTTTGAAAAGGCTTTGCTTTTGCAAGTAGCGCTTGTGGCAATCACGCCGATTCTCTGAAAATTCGAGGCTGCGTATTTTGCTGCAGAACTAATCAGATCATATATAGGATTGAGACTGAGTTCTCTGGCTCGAATGCCGGATACCGCAGCTGAGGTGTTGCACGCCATGACGACCTTGCTGACACCGGCTGAATTGAACCAGGAAATTATCTGTTCTACAAAGCTGTTGATTTCGTTTGTGCTGCGATCACCGTAGGGGCAGCGACCTGTGTCGGCAAGATATACAAAACGAAGTGCTTCGTTAGGGCAGCGCTCCTGCAATTGTCTGAGAATTGAGAGTCCGCCGACACCGGAATCGAAAAGTCCGATTCTATCTGTGCTGCCGGTGCCTTCATGCCTGTCCAAGCTCGTTAACTCCTCTAACTAAACTATGGCTTTCCGTTACTTTCGTTGCGCAGTTCCCTTTTGGGCAATTCGTTTAATGGAAAGCATGGGAATCGTGTCTGCTGCTGCTTGTCCTGATTTAGGGCTCTGAACTGCTATCTGTTTTAGCGCATTCTGCCCGCTTTTCGCCACTGCATTCGTGCTTTCAGTTCCCGAATAGGCTGTCTTGTTTTGACTGCCTTCGTTTCGGCTCAAAGCCGGGGATGCAGGCTCCTGCGAGCTTGACAGGAAGAGGATAACACCTTGAGCTAAAGACTCGGCAATTTTCGCTTGATAATCAGATGAGATTAATTTATCTCGCTCGTCCTTATTGGAGATAAAGCCAACCTCAGCAAGGATTGCCGGGTACTCAGTGTGGTTTACAACATAGAATCGAGCTTTGCGAACATTTCTGTCAGGAACCTGTAAATTCTGGACTAATTGTTCGTGAATTTTTCCTGCAAGTGCGCGACTCTGCTCGGTTT
>JAIEPM010000248.1 GCA_019748395.1 Candidatus Obscuribacterales bacterium | reverse complement strand
ATTCCGGAAATCGCACAGGCGTAGTAGATTTCCATGTACTCAAGACAGTTAGGACTGCTGATTGCAATCTTCGAGCCTCTGCTCAGTCCAAATTCCTTCAGCCTTGTGACCAGCGAAGCAACCCGCTCGCCAAATTGCCGATAAGTAAATCTCCGCTCGGCGTCAATCAGGGCCTCCCGCTCCGGCCAGAGAGTAATTGCTTTATTGAAAGAGAGCCAGAGATTCATTTTCTTGAGATCCGCTTATTGGAGTAAAGTCCTCAGCCTGTTATTGTAGTGAGCTGTGAGCATATTTGCCCGGCGCCCAACTCGCTTGGCAAGCGGCATAAAACCCGGAAGCCCCCTGGGCAAGCATCGAAACGGCTGGGAATTTTACTAGATGAAGCTTATTGCAGGAAGTCTGTGCCTCTTTCTTGGGATAAATCTCATCTTTCAAGCAGCTTGCGAAGCACGCTTTGCAGTCAAGCAAACTAGACAAGTTCCCATAAACCGGCTATTGAAAAATCTTGAGTATCAACGCGCCGACGCGATGAATTCTACCGACAAAGCCATGGTGGACTTTCAAATAGGGCGCTTGCACTCAATGGCATACGCTCAGCAGGTAGAACTTGCAGCTTGCGATTCGGCAGCTATTCCAGGCTCAAAATATGAGCTGCCGGACTTCGGGCACACACCCGACCACATTCAGTTTGCGCTCAAGGACAAATACAAAAAAAATGCAGCCGCAGACGTTCACCTAAAGCTTGCAATTCAAAACTTGCAAGCAGCAATAAAAACAGACCCGGGGCTCATGCCTGCGAAATTGGGACTGGCCTGGTGTCTTGAACAATCGGGAAATAAGGCAAGTGCTAAAACCTTATACAAGGAAGTTTTCGCCAGCACTTACAAAGACGAGCGCGACTCCAAAGGCGGCATGTATAACTGGTCGATAAGTCTGGAAGCTGCGAAATATTTGAAGCCGCTGCTCGACCCGCAAAAAGACAAAAAAGAACTGGATGATCTGGATAAATGCAGCGCGGAAATACAGAAGTTGCCTCGTTATATTACGCCTATTCTAGTTCCGCTGACAAAAGAGAATAATTTGAAAGCCCTTCTAGTATCAAAGAAAGTACGTTTCGATCTCGACGGATTCGGCGCCGCAAATTACGGGCAGTGGGTCTCGAACAAAGCCGCCTGGCTGGTTTTCGACACCGAAAGAAACGGCAAAATAGATTCCGGGCTTAAGTTAGTCGGACAATCAAGCTTCTGGCTTTTCTGGCGCAACGGCTACGACGTTTTACGCAGCCTAGATGACAATCATGACGGTAAGCTGAGCGGCGCGGAATTGAGAACAATGGCTCTCTGGCAAGACAAAAACGCCAACGGCATAAGTGATGCCGGTGAACTAAAAGCACTCGAAGAATATAAAATTCGCGCGCTTAAATTCAATGATTCAAGAGATAAAAACGGAACACTCTGCTGCAAACAAGGCGTGCTTTACACAGACGGAAGCAGTGCAGCCAGCTGGGATGTGATGCTTCGAAAAATTCCAGACAGACCAAACAAAGCAAAGCAAATTCTGCCTGCCGGCTTAATCCCGATCAGTCCCTGATTTCTGCATGAAAACCGCATGCGTAAAATTCAAGCGATTCAGGATTTTTCAGCAACTAAAAGCAAGCGGTCGGAACCGAGATAGAATTCCTCGCCGTCGATTGAACTGAATATATCAATGATCGCAAATCCTGATTTCTCTAGCATATGGCAGAGCTCACCGACTGTGTAAATCCAGTGAACAGCATCACGATGCTCTTCCTTGCCGTTCTGAATAAAAATATAGCGCGTTTCAACGCAACTGAGCCTGCTGTTATAGCGATTCTCGGTCAGCATATAAATATCGCCTACTTTCACCCATTCTTTTTCAGCGCCATTTACAAGAAAACTTTCAGCCGGCATGACACTATCAATCAAAAACCGTCCACCGGACTTTAAGCTCAGCGCCACAGCTTTCAAAAATTCCAGAGAGCCGTCGCGATCGAAATAAGCAAAGCTATTGCCCATGCAAAATGCCGCGTCGAATTGATCTCGAAAGCTCAATTTGCGCATATCAATATTTAAGTAATTGATTTCAGTTTCATAAGCTTTTGCAATCGCCTGAGCTTCATTCAAGAACTCCCGACAGCTATCAACCCCAGTAACTTTAAATTCCATCAAACTTAAAGGAAGACTGAGCCGGCCGTTACCGCAGGGAACGTCCAACAAGCAGGCTCCGGCGGGCGGTGCTAAAACTTCAAGCAGAAATGCCAACTCCTCTTCCGTTGTTTCCGGAGACTTGGCTCGCCGCCATAGATCTAGCGCTGCTCCCGAAAAGAACTTTTCATACCATGAATCATCAGGCGCAATTGCAGTCATCAGCTCATTACCTTTTGGAATCAATTACTCTGGCACTCTTGCAACAACTTTTCGACTAGTTAACCAAGTTCTAACGCAAAACGAGAAACTTTCAGTTCTTTAGTCTCCCCTTTACAAAGTGCTTACCGGGAGGCTGCACTTCGTGTTGTTCAATCGGAGAGTGAGTTTTCCTGAACTGTCGGAGGCATCGAGTTATGAAGATCAAGTCTGCCTGTCATTTTATCCTACCGGCTTTCTTATTACTGAACACAGCAGCACTGGCGCAAAATATGGATACGGCAGGAACAGGTGGACAAGCAAGTTTAACGACGGTGACTCCTGCCGCAAAAATCGACAACGGACAAACGCAGATTGCAGCGCTCCCGCTCAGCACTTATCCGCCTGCAAGCGCCGCAATGCCAACGAAGTCCGCCTTGCTTCAATCGTCAAAGAAAAACCGAAAGCCATCAAAAGTTGCCGACAATAACAAAACTAAAAAGCTTGCGCCCAAGGTCCTGAGCAAGCAGAATGAAGATCCATTACTAATCTCAGCAAGAATAATATCCAGCGCCAAACCAGAAAGCAATGATCCGCAAGACAAGTGGGTTGCGCTCACATTCGATGACGGACCAAGCCCGGTCTACACTCCGCAGATTCTGGCAATTTTGAGAGAAAACGGCATCCACGCTACATTTTGCGTGGTAGGCAGACAGATAAAAAAGTATCCGGAGCTTGTAAAACAAATAGTTGCAGAAGGACATAAAGTTGCCAACCACTCGATGAATCACGACGAGTTTTTATATAAGAAAGCGAAGAAAAAAATCAAACAAGAAGTGCTCTGCGAAAACGCATTATTGGCGGAAATAATTCCACAAACTCCAATCGAATATTATCGTACTCCGGCAGGTAACTGGAATCTCAGCCTTCGTAAAATGGTGGCTGCCTGGGGCATGAAGCCTCTGGGCTGGAGCATAGACAGCAAAGACTGGCAGCGACCCGGCGTTGAAAAAATTGTCAGCAACGTCGAGAATCATCTTCACAACGGCGCAGTAATTTTGATGCACGATGGCGGCGGAGATAGAAGCGAATCTGTAGAGGCTCTCAAAAAAATAATCTGCAAACTGAAAACCGAGTCCTACAAATTCGCTTTCCCAAAATGAGTTCAAACGGCTTTTAATCAGCTCGGCAAAAGAAATTGAACTCCTTGATTAACAGCAGCGTTGAGTCCGTTGTTTGCCTGGCTGCTCACAGGCGTAAGTACGGGTCTGGCAATTTGAGCACCGAAGCGGAACTGCCGACCAAGGGCATCGGCAACGGCATTTTGAGCGCTTCCGGTTAAGCGTCCGTAAGTAGCGTTCTGCAATTGGCTGTTAACGACATTTTGACTCATAGTCGCAGCGTCTATGCGGCCTGCGAAATATTGAGAGAGCGGTCCGGCGTTTCCAGTGCCGTTGAGAGAATGAACAACACCCATCACTTCATCTTTGATAGCATTGCGCACAATCGGATTATTCATAAGAACCGTGGCTATACGCCCAGCCCGGCCAAGTGCGGCAACAGTCCCTAGCCCCGGGACAAGAGCCGACGCAGCGGCAGCAATTGCCAGCTCGGCGATAATAGGAGCAGCCTGTCTTAAGAATTCCTCGGACATGGAAACATTTTGATCTCTAAATTGACTTGTCAGTCTTCGTAAATCGGCATTGAGTTGCGAATTCGGATTCATCAGGTTTTGCAAGGCCTCAAGCCCTCTGGCTCTCATTTGCAGTTCCTGCCCGGCCACACTGTTTCGCTGGGCGGCAGTCATTTCTGAAAGGGCTGTTTCAACGGCGTTGCGTTGACGTCCGACTTCGGCGCGACGTGCGTCGAATTCTCTCTGGGGATTAGGAGTCATATCAACAGCTCCACCCAGCTCTTGACTGATAACACGTGGACCTTGATATGGTCTTGGCCCAATAAGGTTCTGAAGTCCTTCAAACTCGGACGCAACAAATTCTCTTATGGCGCGCTCTGAGTTAGCTACACTTCTACCAATGCCCGCAAAACTTTGCAGAGCACTCAAGTCGTTGAATCTTGCATTCAAATCCATCAAAGCATCGCTGCGACTCATAATTGTTCTTGCTGCGCCATAAACCTGGGCAGCTCTGGCTTCGGCCTGCAATTGCGCAGCATCAACACGAAGAACACCGGAAGATAGTCCCTGCAAAATATCCATGCCGGTTAGACCGCCTCTAGTTAGCGAATCACGACCATTGTCTTCCAGAGCGGCTGAGCGCCTGATGATTTCCCGTGCATCGGTGGGGTTGTTAGGATTCATGCCGATGGCAGCACTGCGACTTTCTGCCCGCAAAAGAGCCGGACCCGGAGAACCGTCATGACCACGAACTTCGGATCTCAGAAACGCAGGTAATTGATGCGAGGGAAGATAATTGTTTGCCATGATTGCAAGTGAATCGGCAGCCGCCGGATTTTGCTGCCGCAGCAGAGCGTGCGAACCTAGAAGCTGAGTACCAAGAGCAATATTCAGCTGGCTTTGCCTTTCTGCTTGCAGTTGACTCAATCGAGTAATGTCTTGTTGAGCTCTTTGTGCCCGATTGAAATATTCGTTTGCAGTGGTTTCAGGACTGGAAGGACTGGACGGTCCCAGAGTCGGAGGAAGCGGTTCACGCGGTGTCAGCCGCGAAGCTAAACTAGTCATACTTTCCGAGTAACGGCTGTGAGCTCCGGCAATAGCAGTCTCATTTGCACCAAGCTGTCTCTGGATTCCTGAAACGAGATTGCTCATCCGCTCATGAGCATTGTTTAGAACCTGATTGCTTCCCTGCAAGTCGCCCTGAGCAAACTGCCGCAAAGCTGCGCCCATATCGAGCTGCGGAGCGGCGGCTGTGAACGGTGCAAGCAAATTGTCGCTTGCGCCTGGATTTGCAGGTAACGCTTGAGAAGAAGCAAGATAGCGCCGAAGCTCAGGGGAAGCGTTTTGATACATCTGCGCATTGGCAAGGAATCGTTGAAACGCAGCTTCGCCGTGTCTGCTCGCAGCTTGTTGCCTGAGTTCAGTTATCTGCTCGGGCGTCATTTGCGGGAATAGATCACGCATCAAACGATTTTGATTATCACTGGTCTGCTGCTGATCGCTCGGTTGATTAGCGAGAGTTTCCACCGAACGCCTTATGCCTGAAAGCTCATTAGCTCTCAGTCCACGATTGGCATTTGCATCAAGCGCAGCAAGAACGCGCTGCCGCCCCTCAGGATTAGAGGCTTCTCTGAGCAGATAGCCTCTGGCACTCTGGCTTGCGGCATTCTGCCCAAATCCGCCGGCAGCAATATAAGCGAGCTGCGAATACGCTGAGTCGCGGCTTGAAGCATCGGTAGAACTCAACTGCGTTCTCAAGCTCTCGACAGCGCTGGTTACTGCTTGTGGATAGCGACTAGCCAGATTATTAGTTAATTCGAGAGCTTGTTCATTTGGTCCGGCTTGCAATACATGTCGGATTGCTTGTTCTGCCACCTGCTGTCGTTGATTTGAAGGCGTAGATGACAGATGACTGAGCAACAAAAACCTATTAAATGCGGAGGCGTCCTGGTTGCCACCCTGCCCGGCGGCCAGGCGAGAAACCGCCTCCAATGCCGATGCGTCACCCTGACGAAGCCCATTATCGATTAATAGGGATTGAAGCGGGCTTGGTATTGGAACATTCTCGTTATTGCGCAGGCGATTTTGCAAATTATTAAGGTAACTGTTGCTCTCGGTTCTCGTCGCGCTGAGAAAGCGTTCGCGCCCCCCGCCAGCTTGATCTTGCATAAGCATACGCAGTCCGCCAACGGCTGAAGCGCTTGCTTCCGGACTGATATTTTGCGCCCCCCGCGAGAGAGTCAGCAAGGTTTGCATGGCGCTGCGCCCTTCATAGCTGTCTTGACGGGCGAGTGCGGCCAGATACGGAACTGCACCCGGCGCGATCCGAAATGTTTGTGAGTCCGTCGCAGCGGCCATACCTTGCTGAGTTCGCTGCAAAATCGCAGAGCGGATAAGCTCAACTGGAATACCACGCTGCTGCATTGCCGATAGAATCTGCGCTGCCCGAGAATCGCCTGAATCAAGAGAATTCAGGACTCGCGGCAAATCACGCATGGCCTGATTGATAGAATCTTGACTCGCCTGGCCTGGATTAGCTCCATTCTGACCGGGAAATGATAAATACTGCCAGCGATCTGTAATGATGTCCATTTCCGAGGGAGCAGGTCTAAAAATAGACGGTCCATTGCCTCCAAGCGGACCGCCCAGCCCGAGCAGAGGCGGTCGGTAATCCAGGGGGGCAGACTCCGGAACAGGGCGTGGTCCGCCGGTCAAGCTGTTTGACGGCTCGCCGGCAGAGTTGAGATGTGACTCCGGCTCAGTGCCTGGAGTTGAACTAGAAATATCCAGCGCCGGTAAATTGAAGGACTGCGGATTAGTGTTGCTTGTCGATGTATTTGAAATGCTGGAATCCGTGAGATTCACGAGATTCAGAGTGTTGTTATCGTCGATTGTTTCATCGTCTGTATCTTCGATGCGATTCTGCCGGATCTCACCCATTGAAATTACCCTCATAGCCTTGCCCCTATGCTGAGACTAATTTCTTTTCCTGACCAAGACCTGACCACAATCAAATTCAAAGAGGGTGCCGTGAATTCGGCACCCTCTCTCTAGCCTCAAGTCTAAGTCAAGCAACTTTATCTGCGCAGCGGAATTCGACTTGTTTGACCACCCACCGTTACTTCAATATATGGACGTGATCCTGTAAGGCGATCGGCATTTGCCTGATCGCGATCAAAACGAATTGATACGGGCGGATGCACATGCCTGTTTATGTAGTTCTCCACTTCCCTGCTTCGACCCTCATAAGTCTGAAATATCTTCGGGAAAGCACCGGCTTGAGCAATCGCGGCACGAATTGATTCGGCTCCGGCCTCCGTCAAGCTCCCGTCCTTATTTTGAAATCCGCCGCGTTCAATGAGTTCTACAGTATGATGAGCGTTACCCAGCGCCGCAGGCTCTTGACGCGGATTCTGCCCATTCAGGCTGTCGTCGCTAATTCGCCCGGGTCCGTCCGCAGAAACAAAGGATGTCGAATGGTCATCCAGTGAGATTCCCGGCAAATGCTTGCTTGACGTATCAGATGTCGATGGCGATTCAGATTTCGGAACATCGAAAGGAAGCTGTGATTCCTCAAAGTCCGGTGCAGTCTTCGCCCCATCAAGCTCTTCGAACTTACTAATCTCGCTCATTTTAGAATCTCCGCCAGGAATAGTTGACTAACTAAAACTAAACGAGAAATCTAACCAAAGTTTGACCAAAATCAAATCAAGCGAAATTCTCCAGCAGCGGCAAGAAGCCGGTCAGCTGGTGTTTCAAACTAATAACGAGCTTCGCGCAAAAGCGCCTTTCCCTGCTCGAGAATACGGGTCATACGGTCCCGTCCTATTTCATCGATGGAAACGGCTGTTTCAATGGCTTCAAAAATTTCCTGGTACCAGATTGGATTTTCGAAAAGCTCAAACCAGTTGCTCAGATTATCCCACTCACCATCATTGATACCAAGCAAGAATCTAGCTCTAAAAGGATCGATTCCCGACATTTCAAAAGCAGGCACGCGCAAGTCCACGCCAAGTCCAGTACCAAAGCGAGCGACACCGCTTATATCGCAATCAACATCTGCAAAAATATCAAAGCGCTTGATCAAATCTTGCGCTTCATCAATATAACGTTGATGAAGCTTCTGTCCTTCAGCGCTGAGTTTGTAGGCGACTTTTTTGACATCAACCTCGATAAGACCTTTAGCCTCCGCTTCTTTTATAGCGTCTTGCAGCTCGGGGTAGTCCTTTGTAACATCAATTGCAAATCCCACGGCAATCTCATGCAGGAAAAGAATTCGAGAGAATTCTTTGACTTGCTCATCATGTCCTGAGACGTGAAGCGTCTCACTCTTCGACTCCTGAGGGCTCGATGTTCTATTTAGTTTCGAATTCAGAACAAGATCACATCTCATATAATGATGATCTTCTTTCTCAGCCGGAGAAAAGAATGAAATCATCTGCAGGTCAGGATTCAGCTCGCGCCCATTCAGGCTAAAACTCACACCATCACGAATGAAGAGCCCCTGAGCATCTCGATCAAAAATAGCTTGCTGAAACTCATTGAAATCATCAAGCTGTCCGGCAGCAATGATATCCGCCGAAATAAGATCCGGAATATTTTCATGTCCTAGAATATCAAAAACAAAATCAACCGCCGGCTGCCGCACAAGAGCTTCAGTCAAGCTGAGAACTATCATTTTTTGAGAACTGGAATCACTCAGTCGCAATAGATATTGCACAATTAGCGCCTCCGTCCGCCCCATGAGCGGCGAGAGCCGAAGCCGCCACCGAATACGCCTCCGGAAGAGCGGCGATTAGACCAAGATGAAGACGAACTGCTGCTTGACGTACCACTGAACCAGCGGCTTTTCGACTTTGTGCTTGAGCTGAAATCACTACCGAAAGTTTTTGAGCTTTGCAAACTGCCGTCACCGGGCTTGCTCTTGAAACGCGAAAAGAATCCGCTGTTGCTCTTTTGCTGCGTTGAGTAAGCAGCTGTTTGCCTGAAGCCGTCTCGATGATCTCTAAGAACAACTACTTGAGTAGATGGCGTGTAATAGCGACCACCGAAGCCACCCAGCATATGCGAAATAAGCATGCCTTCAAGAAAAGCATTTCCGGCGAAACTATGATGACCTTCATAATATGGACGGTTATCATAGCCTGAAACGCGATATGGCATTTCCTTGTTTACGGCATCGCCGGTTTGCTCAATTACGAAAAGTTTTTCGTCGTCACTCTGAAATCCGTCTTTCTGGTCTTTATCGATATATCCGGTAACCGTCAAAAGATTATTGTTGCGTGTTGCATCGATGGAAACAACACCCTTTCCGTCATAAATCTCATTAACCCGCTTTTCAAAAGCGGCCATCCAGGAATTGAAATCGCTGCCTTTCGCATCGAAGAACGCCTGCTGCACTTCGTCAAGATTGATTCGTTGCGACTCACCCTGAATATGAGGCGAAACGTAATGCTCACTTGGACCTGTATTGGCGGAACAGCCACTCAGTATTACGCAGAGACTAACTGTAGCGATAATTGAGGTACATTGCTTTTTCATCTTAGTTTCACCAGGCTTTCAATCAAATCCAAGGCACTTTGCTTGGCTTTGTATAGGATGAATCTTAGCCTAACGAGCGCCGCTGAGTTTCGCAGGACAGAGAGCCTGAAGATTCCGATTCTTTCATCATTGCGAGCTTCGGCACAGGCAGACGATAGCAAATGCTCTAAATTCTTCTTTAGCAATTAAGAATCAGAGTCCAATAGCGAAAATAGAGTCTACGCACTCAAGGCGACGCGGCTGATTTGTTTTCTGCCGACGCAGGCAGCATTTGCATGGAATACAAAAGTTGCAAAGTTTTGATGTCTCTCTCGGACAATTGCGGCGAGTTAACAGCAACGCTGGCGAAGTACATAATATCGCCGGGATTGCTGCTGTGCCCGTTCAAACCAAGCGCATGCCCGACCTCATGAAGCGCAGTTTGTCGCAATTTATCGTCGCTTAGCGAGCTTTCCGGCTTCAAAGAGGGAACAGTCAGCATCTTAATAGCAGCCTTAGTCAAAACGCCATCATCAGACC
>JAIEPM010000026.1 GCA_019748395.1 Candidatus Obscuribacterales bacterium | reverse complement strand
GGCACCGGTCCCTATGACGGCGACCCTTATCCCGCGCCCTATCCGTCGCCCTACCCCGTCCCGGATCCCTATCCTTATCCCTATCCGCGTCCCTACCCCGTGCCGTACCCGGCG
Organism: Candidatus Obscuribacterales bacterium; assembly: GCA_019748395.1. GTDB lineage: Bacteria > Cyanobacteriota > Vampirovibrionia > Obscuribacterales > Obscuribacteraceae > JAIEPM01. Next base: position 9,936 of record JAIEPM010000026.1, on the reverse strand, counting down.
CCTCACCGTGGTCACTTCGACAAGCACCGTGACTTTCCGCATCACAGCGCTCCCAGCCACGATACTCATCATCACAGCCCGGCGCATCACAATGCTCCGCACCACGGACGCTAAGTTCCGCTCCTGAAGCAGCGTCAAGCCCACCCCCAAGTCGTTTCTAATCTAAGCCCAGAGTCAGTCATCCACAGCCACTATGGAATTCAGCAACATCCTCTTTTACGCATTCGTCGGCATCGCCGCCATCATCGGCATCAGCTTCATCTTCAGCTGCTTCGTGATCACGCAGCAAAACACCAAACGCGTGGTCGAACGCTTCGGCAAATTCGTGAGCATCCGCTCGGCCGGCTTCACCCTGAAGTTCGGCTGGTTCGACAGCGCCAGCGAAGCAATCAGCTTGCGCACCCAGCAGTTCGACGTTTCGGAGCTGACTTACACCAAAACCGGAACCTCCGTAACAATCTCGGCCCAGGTGCAATACCGGGTGGACGAGAACGATGAATCCGTTCGCAACGCGTTCTACAAGCTGGCCAACCCGGAAGCTCAAATTCAATCGCATGTGTCGAGCGCCATCCGCTCGAAAGTGCCGACCATGAGCCTGGAAGAAGTGCAAACCAACCAGCGCGGAATCGCCAGCCACGTCAAAACGGAACTGACCGAAACGATGCGCCAGTACGGCTACATCATCGAAGATGTGCTCGTCACCAAAGCAGATCCCGACGCCGCGATTGTCAAAGCCAACAATGACAAATACGCTTCGGAACAGGCCAAGCAAACGGCGGCGAATCTGGCTGAAGCTCAATACACGCAAACGGTGCGTGCCGCCGAAGCCAATCGCGACGCCATGAAAGCACACGGTCAGGGCATCGCCCTTGAACGTGCCGCGATCACCGAGGGCTTCGAGAAATCGATCAAAGCCCTGGAAGGCGCGGTGCAGGGTGCCAACCCGCAGGACGTGTTGACGCTCATCGCTTTCCAGCAATGGGTTGAAGCTCAGGTGAAGATTGGCGCCGATTCCGGCTCCAAGGTCATCTTCCTGAACGGCAACCCGGGCAGCTCCAACGACATCATGGCCGCTCTGCGTCAAACGCTGCTCTCCTCTGCGGAAGCAGCGGCACCGACATCGGCAGCCAGCTAAAACGCCGTGATTGCAGCACCGGGGGATGGCACAAGAATGCCGTCCCCCGGTCTCAATCGGAAGCAACCGGGACTCAAACAGAGTCCCATTTCAAACAGAACCCTTGCAAATACTCTTTCTTCTCTCGCTCATCGTTTTCCTGATCTCGTTCACCCGCGGCGATTTTTTCCCGCGCAAGTGACTTGAGCAAAGACATTTCAAAACCAGCTCTATGAACACCTACACTTATTTCGAATTGAAGGCGCAGAGCTGGGCTCAGCTCTACGGACTGCAAGCCAAGACGCCGCTCTTCGTTGTGCAAGCCGATGACATTCTCGAAGCCGACAAACAGCTCATGGCTGCTACCGGTCATCAAGCTTCCCGGAATTGCTATATCTCTCTTGAGATTAGCTTCGGGAAAAAACAGAAGCCTGCATGAAGAAACACAGGGGAAGGAAGCGGTGCAAACACCGATTTTCTTCCCCTTGTGTTTTCAAAATTCTTATTATCTCACATAGTATCTTCCGGCTAACCCGTAGGGATTCATCCAAGAATAGCGTAGGGGTGATGCCATGCGTCACCCTGCCCAAATCCAGCCTCTAAGCAGCGTTTGATATCAGCGCTCCGAAACATTCGGACGACTTCATCTCGGCAAAGTAAACCAAAAACAACTACCCCTGCCCTCTTCGCTATTCACACCGATTCGACCGCCATGTTCGTCGATAATTTTCTTGCAAATCGACAGTCCCAGACCAAACCCTCGGTCGGACTCAGCGTTCACTTTCTTGACTTGATAAAATCGATCGAAAATCTTTTCAAGATCTGCTGCTGCTATGCCTGCACCATGATCCTCCACGGCAAAAAGCAAATCATCCCCCTGAATTTTCGCTGAAAGGCTGACTTTGCCGCCCAGCGGTGAAAACTTAATAGCATTCGAAAGCAAATTAACCAGCACTTCCACAATGCGATCTCGATCTAAAAGCATTATCTCCTCACTCGACTCAACAATTTCAAGTTTCAGCTTTCGACTTTCAGCCAGACTGCGAACTGCTTGTTCAGCCTGTTCCAGCAATACAGAGACAGGCAGCTCCGTGCAATTTAGCCTGAGCTTACCAGCTTCAATTTTTTCAAAATCAAGCAGCGTATTGACCAAATTAATCAGTCTTTGAACGTTAGCAGAAGTTTCAAGCGCCGTCTTTTTGCCGGCCTGACTGACTTCGCCATAAACTCCTTCAGCCCAGGATTCCGTAGACATCAGAATCGAAGTCAGAGGACTGCGCAAGTCATGACTGACCATCGATACGAATTCTTCTTTTGTCCTTTCGAGTTCTTTCAGCCGTCCGGCCATTTCATGAAAAACGGCATCAAGAGCGGCAATTTCATCAGCACCGGCGACAGGCTCTGCAAGCGGCTTACGTTCCGACAATGCTTTCACGTTTTCCATTAGCACATTCAAGCGCCTGGTCGTGCTTCGATCAAATGCCAGCGCCAGCAAAATGCAAATCAAAACATTTCCGAAGATACCTGCTGCTGTTGCTGTTTTGATCAGAGCTCGCAAGTCCTTTTCACTCTTGCGATTCCCTTTCTCCTGACTGCGATCAGCCTCGACCAGCTTGTCCATCAGCTCAATCAGACGAGTCCATTTATTTTTGAAGGAACTCATTTTCAGAAAGGCTGCAGCGCGATCACCGCTTCTCCAGGATTGGATTCCCTCGTCTTGCAATTGTATTAAATCTGCAGCAAAGCCCTCAATACGCCTAGATTGCTCAAGCCGCTCAGGATAAGCTGCGAGCAAATCGCTCAGCTTCTTAAACTCAATCGGTACACGTCGAACTGAGTCCCGATACTTTTCCAGAGCCTGATCGGTGCCCACAAAAAAGAAATAGCCAATTGAACTTGAGCAATCGACTATGAGTTGTTGCATCACCATATCCTGCGCAATCAGCTCTCGCGCATGTCTTGCCTGTCGTGATTCCTTCTCGGACTGATCGACAAGTGAAAATAAAAGCAGACAAAAAGCAAACTCGAATGCAAGAGGCAAAGCCACCAGAAGCAGGGCTTTTTGCTTGATTTTCAACCTACTAAGTTCCATCGAGAACTTTCACTTTCTTACGAAAAGAAACCACCCTTGCTTCAGATTCTTGTACCCTTTACAGACGTCCGCAAAGCATCCGGATTAGATTCCAGCCGGACAGGGGATACTTAGCCTATCGCCCTTTAGATAAGCGCTCAAAATGTATCTTCGTTTCTTTCTGCTGCTCATTTCTATTTATCTTTGCAGCAAAGCTGCATCCGCAGCTGATTCCGATAAAACTTTCCCGGAGCTAATCAAACGCGCCAGAGCCAATATGGTAGCCAACAAAGACTGGCCGCTTGTTTTGCAGGATGCAGATGCCGCCCTTAAGCTAAAACCTGATTCTCTGGATGCTTTGTGCGTAAAGGGACACGCCCTGGCAGCGCTCAAGAGCGACAACAGCGGCGCAGAGATGCTTACTATCGTTATTGATAAAACCAAAACAAGGGATCCGCTCTGGGAGGAAGCCATCAACACGCGAGCCTGGGCGCATGAAGCTCATAAACAGTGGAGCGCTGTTGTTCATGACATAGACATTTATCTTGCCCACTATCCGGGTTCTGAAGCCTGTTGGTACGCACGTGCCAAGTCATTGCACACTTTAGGACAAGAGCAGGCAGCGCTTGAAAGCATTAACACTTCTCTAAAAAGAAATCCCCAATTCCTGCTTTCCTACGCTCTCAAGGCGCGCATTTTGCAAAGCCTTGGGCAAGATCGACAGTGCATCGAAGTTTGCAATCAAGGGTTGAAAACAGACCCAAAATACTGGGATTTTTACAAGATCCGTTCCATCTCGTACAAAGCACTTGGCGATTATCACCAGCAATTGCAAGATATCTGCCGCGGCGTGGCTGAATAAACGGCAATCAGGAATTGCGCAAGCGATAACCCAAACCGTGCAGAGTTTCAATTTCAGAATCTCGACCTTCAAGCGACAACTTCTGCCTCAATTTACTGATGTAATTGAGCACTGTTTGTTTGCCTGCATCCGAACCTGAAGGCCAGACCCTCGAAAGCAACGTCTCAGCATCAAAAACCTCGCCTGGATGTCTCATCAAAAATTCCAGCAATGCGAACTCCTGCCTGGAAAGCCGGACTTCGCTACCGTAGTAAAGCACTTTGTGTTGCTGCGGAAACATTTCAAGCCTGTTTGCGCAAAGCTTGTCCTGAGCTTTGAGAGCAGGTCTTCTCAAAAGCGCTTCAACGCGCATCATCAATTCCCTGCTGCTAAAAGGCTTAGTCAGGTAATCATCTGCGCCGACTGAAAATCCAAGCTCTTTATCATCAAGTTCTCGACGACCGGTCAAAAACAATACAGGAGAGCCGCCTCCTCTAGATCTAAATTGCCGGCAAATTTCAATGCCGCTCAGACCAGGCAGCTCCCAATCCAAAATCAGCAGGTCATAGGAAGTCAGGCGTAATTGCTCGTCGGCATCAGCGCCATTATTAAAACAATCGACAATAAAATTAGCGGCAGAAAGACTTCTCAACATGAGCTCAGATGCTTGTTTATCATCCTCCGCCAATAATATTCTTCTGCTCAAGCAGGGACTCCTTTTGCTCCCGACAGAATTCTAACACCGCCTTGAAGCAAGACGAACAGTCATTTTCACTTGATGCTCAAAGGATTGAACAAATACGGATCTGAATTTCCGGCATTAAGAGTCGGCTTAAGCTTTGATTCCGATAGCAAGCTTGCTGCAGTTCTTCTTGGATGCCGCTCAGTCAGCGCCGGAGTCTCTTTTGCCGGGGCTGCGCTGCTATTCGCTTTTCGAAAAAACTCTGTGCCGAAGAAAGCAAGGGCGCCGCTCAAAACCAGAATCAGCATAAACAATTTCGGACGAGTGCAAAAACCCTGAGCAGAAGGGGCTTCCGAACTGGAGAATCGATTTCTCGCCGTTTTTTGACCGACAAGCTTAGAGTGCTTTTTCTGTTCTAGAGACACGAGTCCTCGCAGATCTTCCTTGCATGATCTGCAAATAAGGAAACCGGCAGAACTGATAGAACAACTACAGGGAGCGTTCATACTCGTCCGTCCCAAGAATGGCGCCGCCGACAATCTGGCATTAACAAATTTCATGACTTCCCCTCGCATCTTTGAATAAAAGAACATCAGAACAGACTTCATTGAACAGATCTGGTCGGCACGGGAGGCTGCGAAGGATCGGCATTGGGCACCAGAGACCAGATTTGTGCATCACCGGCAGCGGCATTTTCCAACATCGGGACAGTGTTGTCGCCGAGTGCATAACCCGTATATGAATAAGGCATTTTGATCGCACCTGGTGCAGAGCAATTACCAAGCGGGCGATTTTCATCGGTGTAAAGAGCATAAGCGGGCAGCTGACAGCCGATTTTTCTACCAGTAGTAGTGGAGCGAGCCGAAAAATTCACTACTGCCGGAGGATGAACAGCCATACCCTCTCCTGCAGAAACACCTTTAGCTTCGAGCTTGAGAAAGGAAGGGAAAAGCTTATTCACATAAGGAAGCCCCATGTTCGCATCTAGTGTGCAGACTATGTAACTAGAGCCGTCCGCCGTTGTCTTTTCTTCGAAACTGGCGGGTCCATTCAGCTCCGGCAGACCAAGTTCAAGACATAACGAATCCGCAATGTTTTGGGCAACTTCGGTGGTTTTGCCCGAATTAAAATCCTGACGACGCATGCCGAGAAACCACTCATTGCCCTCATAAACTTTTGCCGCTTCAGCAGCCACCATCTCCAACTTGGACTTAAAAATCATAACGTTGTAAATGTTGACCAGCATCATTATCAAAGGCACAAGCACTGCCGTTATAAGAACCAGTCCGGCTGCAGATTCCGCTATTGCCTGACCTTTCTGCTTTCTTGTTTGGGATAAAGCTCTCATTCGAATTCCCCCTGAAGCCCTGACATCGATACTTTGCAGTTTACTCACAGCAAATAATCGAGTCATACAAATTTCGTGGAACTTTCGTGAACAGCAATATAATTGGAGTTCAATAAAAGACGGAGCAGATATGAGCGCAGAGAAGCAAAACAGAGCAACAGAAGCTTTAAATTCGATCGCCGATGCAATCGGGCAAACCCCGCTTGTCAGGCTGAATAGAATAGGAAAAATCAACGGTCACAATCTCTTTGCAAAATGCGAATTCATGAACCCGGGCGGCTCAGTCAAAGATCGCATTGCTTTTCACATGCTCAAAGCCGCAGAGAAAGAGGGAAAACTAAAAGCCGGGCAATTAATCGTTGAAGCCACAGGCGGTAACACCGGCATCGGATTGGCTATGGCAGCCACTCTAGCTGGGTACAAATTACTCTGCGTTATGTCCGAAAAAGTCGGTAAGCAAAAAGTCGAAATGATGAAACTCTTCGGAGCTGAGGTGCTCGTGGTAGCAGGAGGCAAAAGCCCTGACGATCCGCTGCATTTCATCAATCAGGCCAAGCAAATCGCCAGAGAAAGAAACGCCTGGTTTGCCGACCAGTTCGATAACAAAGACAATTTTGCAGCCCATTATCAAACTACAGGTCCGGAAATCTGGGAGCAAAGCGAGGGAAAAGTCGACGCATTGGTTGCAGGCATTGGTACCGGCGGCACACTTTGCGGAGCAGGTCAATTCCTGAAAGAACAAAAGCCAGGTCTTGAGCTTGTCCTGGCGGATCCCGTGGGCAGCTTGCTAAGCTCCTTTCATGAGGGCAAAGAAGGCACGGTCGGCTCGTATCTGGTTGAAGGTATCGGTCAAGATTTCATACCTGGAATTGTGGACCTGAAGAAAATCGACAAAGCCTATCAGGTCAGCGACCAGGAATCGCTGAAAATGACTTATGAACTGCTTAGCAAAGAAGCAATTTTTGTCGGCGCCTCGTCAGGGTGCAATCTGGCAGCCGCAATTAAATACTGTCAAAATTCCAGCGCCAGAGAGCTCAATGTCGTGGTCGTTTTGCCCAGCTCCGGGCATCTCTACACAAGCACTGTTTTCAATAAAGAATGGCTTCAAGCCCGATCGCATTCAATTGAAATCTAAAAGCCGAAATTAAACTTGCAGTACTCAGCCTAATTACAGTCAAAGAATTGTTGATCTTCCATCCGCAGGAGGATGGAGAAAATGAACAATCAAATGGAAGCCAGATCGTTTAAGACTGTTGAGAATAGGCAGACCGCAATTCTTGGATTAGACTACAAAACCGCGTCAATCCTCTGTTACGTGCCTGTACTTTTAGTAAGCATTATCTATCCGATTATTATTCTCAAAACCGAGTCAAAAGACAATAAAGAACTGCGCTTCCATGCAATACAGGCCCTCTCGCTTTCCCTTGCTGCCATCGCCTTTGGTGTCATAAATTCTACTGTTATGGGTTTGCTTTTCCCGATTATGGGTTTCTTCGCCTTTCGCATGATGGGATTCGGCTCCAGCCTGATTTCACTGGCATTTCTTGGACTTAGCGGATACTGCATTTATCAGCTCTGTATCGGCAAGCTATTTAGAATTCCGCTTCTGGCTGATTTTGCCGACAAGAAAGCTTAGTTAAAACCCCCAAAAGGTCCAAACAGAGGGCGTCAAAATGACGCTCTCTGTTTTCTTTGATCAGGACAAAAAGCAACTAATGGTCAGCTACTTAGAAGACAAAGCCTGTATATATCGCGCTTGAAGCATAGCGCAGCTGAATTATATTGACATGGGCGGCGCCCAAAAACCGGCTCAGGCAAGTATTTTTCGGATCTCTTCGCAAAACAAGCGCAGCAATAATGGCCTAAAAATCAATCTTGCCTATGCGAAAAGGCTTTGCTTAGTAAAGCCCCGGATTGCTAGGCTGAGTTGAATTTTCACCCAGCAATACTTTCCTCTAACCCACTCCCACTCCAAGACTTACGAAAACATCCGCAGAACAACCCTTGCAGCCGTGCTGCCTGTGGTTGTGCCTTCGCCTGTTTTGACTCTTGCAAAGTTCCTTCCTCAAAACGAGGAGATCCACGCTAAGAAGGGAAACAACCATGAACAGTAAAGAACGCAAGCGCCGCGCTCGTTCGCAGCAGTCGCACTTGCAACTCCAGTTTCTCGGTGCCAACAAGACCGTCACCGGCTCTCTCCACTTCCTCGAATTCACAAACGAGGAAGGTAAGACCATTCGATTCTTCGTCGATATGGGTCTGAATCAGGAAAACGAGGGCATGAACTTTCAGAACCGCTTGCCTGCTGGTCTGAAAGCTTCCGACGTCGCTTTCGGCATCTTCACCCACGCTCACATCGACCACGTCGGCTACTTCCCGAAGTTGGTCAAAGACGGCTTCTCAGGACCCGTCTACGCGACGCCGCCCACAGCAGACCTGCTCGGAATTCTTCTTCCGGACAGCGGACACATCCAGGAAGAGGACGCAGGTCGCAAGCAAGCTCGTGCCCAGCGCCGCGATGCCGACGCCAAAAAGACCGCCAAGCAAAACCCCAAGCCCCAGCGCGGCGGCAAGAAGCCTGTCGAAAAGCCGGAAGTGAAGAGCATCGTGCCGCTTTACACCGAGCAGGACGCACGGGCTTCTCTGCGTCTTGTACAGGCGATTGAATTCGGCAAGCCCTTCAGCCCGGCTGAAGGTATCACTTTCCGCTTCCTGCGCGCCTCGCACTTGCTTGGTGCTGCAATTGTCCTGCTCGAAATCGGCAAGGGCAGCAAGAAGCGGCGCGTCTGCTTCTCCGGCGACATCGGTCGTCCGGGCATGCCGATCATCAAGGACGTCGAACGTGTGAAGCAGGCCGATTACGTGGTTTGCGAAGGCACTTACGGCGCTCGCTTGCACGAAAAGCGCGACCGCCTGAAGTCGCTCGAGCAGATCATCAACGCCGCTTACGAACGCGCTCTCAAGGGCAAGGGCAAGGAAGGCGCCGGGGTCATCCTGATGCCGGCCTTCGCCGTCGGACGCGTTCAGTCAGTATTGATTGATTTGCAGCAATTGATGAAGAAGAAGCGCATCCCGGCAATCCCGGTGATGATCGACAGCCCGATGGCGAATCTGGCCACCGAAATCCACCGCAAGCACAGCTCGGAGTTCAACAAGGCAACCCTGGAAATCGCAGCCGAGGGTGACCCTTTCCGCACTCCGGAATTCGCCGAGCTGATGAGCATGGAGCAGTCTCTGAAGCTCGACTTGCCGGCCTCGCGCCCGATCATCATTCTGAGCTCGAGCGGCATGGCCACCGGCGGACGCATCATGCGCCACTTGCAGAAGCGCTTGCCCGGCCAGCACAACACCATCGTTTTCGTCGGCTTCCAGGCCGAAGGAACGCTGGGCCGCCAGCTTCTCGGACCCGAGAAAACGGCGCGCATTGCCGGTGTCGAAGTGGCTGTTCGTGCCTCAGTCGAGTATCTGCAGGATTACTCGGGGCACGGCGACTACAACGACATCATCAACTGGTTGCGTGGATTCGACCCCAAGCCGCGCAAACTTTTCCTTGTGCACGGCGACAGCGAATCGCTGGAATCGCTCAAGGAAAAGGCCGAAGCTCTGGGCTTCCATGTCGAAATCCCGGGCTACCGCGACACGGTCGATCTCGACTAGTCGAAAGCAGCTGAAGCAAGCACTAAAGCACCCGGGGGGTCCATGAAAAATCGGATCCCCCGGGTCTAGGAGCGGTCGGGCAGCATAAAAACTCCCGACCGCTTTCATTTGGCGCATCCCCTACGATCAGACGTAGTATCCTTTCTGAACCCGCTTTATTCACGGAAGTGATACCAAAGTAAATTGAAATGCCCTGTCAGTTGGCTCAGAATCTGTGTTTACC
>JAIEPM010000299.1 GCA_019748395.1 Candidatus Obscuribacterales bacterium | reverse complement strand
GGGGTGCTTTGATTTGAATTCATCTTTTTCAAGCAAACTCCATTCAGCTTGCAAAGGCTGCAGCGGCGGACGAGGCTCCATGCCATAGTTGCGTACGTATAAATTTGTGCCGGCAGCCTTCACTTTCACATGACCAGGCTTCGGGCTCTCGCCGATTAGATAAAGCAAATTAGACGCCGACTTTTCGACATGCGCCGACCTTTGAGTCGCCGCAGACATATGCTGATGCGCTTGCTGTTGCCCGTCCAAGCGAGCGCGCTGACCGGCAAAGGCAGCCTTTTGCTGAATTTCGTGCAGCTCCTCTTCAAGTGCCGGAGAAAGTTGCTTGTTTGGAGGCGTCAAATCCTCCAGCAGTTCGCTTGCAGATTGGTTTATACGCTGCCCGGCGGCTTCAGCAGCAGAAACAGCCGTTTTCGCCGCACCCTCTGCCTGCTCATGATGCAAGCGGTCACGCTCGCAAGTTTGAGCACGTATCATTTCAACAGCTTGCTTGATAGACTTCGGATCATCAGGCGCTAAATGTTCTCTATTCTTCTGCGGCACGGCTCTGTTTGAAACAAGCCCCTGAAACTTCTTGCCGAAAGCCAACAAAGCCTGCCGCGAGTACTGGCCATAGTTGCTTAAAGGCTCAAGCTCAAAACACCTGGAATACTCAGCCATTGCAGCATTGCCGTCATGCAAAAACACATGGGCATTGGCCAGGTAGTAATGAGCCTCAGCGTTATAAGGGTCCTCCTCACTTGCCTTAGCAAGAAGCTTAAGTGCTTGATTGTAGTCTCGCGCCCTATATTTCTCGATACCCTGCCTTAAAGACGCCAGAGAATCAGCCTGAGCAGGCTGCCAGCAAAAACTCAGCAAGAGCATCAGCCAAACTGGAAACACTGCTTCGCGACAAATACACTTTTTTCCTGCATGTCTCGGCACAGACCGGACCCCTATCACCATTTAACCATCCTACTTGAAAGCAAGCGCCGCAGCGGCAAATTTAAGAAACGCAGCTCCTAATAAAATCGACTTTGACTCCCGAAGCACTTGCCGGAGCTATAATTTGCAGGCAAGCGCGGCTCAAAAGTGCCGCCTATAGACCCGAATGCAGATGGAGAGAGATTCTTGCCCAAGATATTCAAATTGTCAAAGCAGAAATTCAGTTCAAGAGGCGCCGAGTTGCCGGAATTCGACATGCTTTCAAGCGAACGATTAAGTCAAATAGCCGCTTCAGAGCGCCTTGTTTTTGACTTCCGTACGCTAAGCCCCGGCAAATTCTCTTTCCCATTTCACTTCCATAGAAATGCAGAAGAGCTTTTTTACATCATCTCAGGTAAGTGCTCACTGCGAACGCCCACAGGAGTCAGCGAAATCGAAACGGGAGATCTGATTCATTTCGAGTCCGGACCATCAGGATGTCACCAGCTCCACAATCACACGGACAAGCCCTGTGTGTATCTAGACATTCGAACTTTCAGCGGCATCGACATCACCGAATACCCGGACAGCAACAAAATCGCTTTACTTCCGGGCATAGAGGTCTTTCAAAAAGAAAGCAAAAGCAGCTATTTCAAAAACGAAGAAAAAATCGCAGAACGATGGAAAACTCTGCCGAAAGCAGTCGAATCCTGATTTATCTATGAGCCGAGGAAATTTCCCATGTCAACTTTAATTCACACAGGAAGCAATGTCTCCACCGCGCAAATTGCAGACGCTTGCATGCGACTAAAAGTCCCCTTTCGAATAGCTCCGGCCGGAATCAAGCCTGTTATAGCAACGACGACCATGATTTGCGGTCCGGTGATTCCGGTCAGACACTATGGCAGCGTCGATGTTTTTCTCGAGGCTTTAGAAAGAGGTCCGCAAAACGGCATCATGGTTATCGACAATGGCGGTCGCACGGACGAAGCCTGCATCGGCGATCTGGTTGTTCTGGAAGTCAAAAATGCCGGACTAAAAGCCATGCTTGTCTGGGGACTGCACCGTGACACCAACGATTTAATTGAAATTGCTTTTCCTGTATTCTCATACGGCTCATTTCCATCAGGACCAAGCCGACTGGAGGCAAGAGAGCCGGAAGCTTTCAAGAGCGCGCGATTTGGCGATTTCATTACAAACGCAGAAGACACGGTTTTTGCAGATCTCGACGGCGCAATTTTCGTTGAGACTATACATGCAGAAAAGATTCTCGAACTCGCCGCGACAATAAGAGAAAGCGAAAAGAAGCAAGCAATTGACACAGCAAATGGCATAAGCCTGCGTCAACAATTTCAATTTAGCGAATTCCTGATGCGCCGCGACAGCTCAGCGGACTATACTTTCCGAAAGCATCTGAGCTCAATCGCGAAAGCTATTGAAGAGTAAAAATGTAATAACAGAATAAAGAAGTGAAGGAATTCACCTAATGCCGGACCTTCTTTGCTATGTATACTTCTGTCAATACAAATGAGATTTGAAATATGCCTGAACTTCCCGAAGTTGAAACAGTGCGGCGCGGGCTGGAGAAGCAGCTTAGCGGGGCCAAGATCAAGTCCGTCAAAGTTTTGCGTAAAGATTCAGTCGGCTACCCGTCGGTTGAGGAATTCACTTCCATGCTCAAAGGAAGGGAATTTCACTCGGTGGGCAGGCGCGGCAAATATCTCTTGCTTAAGCTGAGCGACAACACGGGCATGGTCGCACACTTGCGCATGTCGGGACGCCTTCTAGTCATGCAGGGCAACGATGTCGAGCCCGGACATGTGCGCATTCGTATAGGACTGACCGACGGTCGCAAGTTGATTTTCGATGACACTCGCGTATTCGGCAGGCTCTGGTGTGTTCCGGAGGGAGAAAGCTTTGAATCGGTGGTCGAAACACTGAATAGTCTCGGACCGGAGCCACTAGACGGCATAAACCCGAAGTATCTGCAAACAGCATTTCAGCGCAAAACTCAATCAATTAAAATTGCGCTTCTCGACCAGAGCATTATCGCCGGAGTAGGAAACATCTACGCCGACGAATCTCTGCATCGCGCCGGAATACATCCAAACAGGCAAGCTTGCTCGTTGACTCTTGCTGAACTCAAGAGATTGAGCAAAGAACTGCAAATCGTTTTGAACAACGCTATTGAAGCCGGTGGTTCGACCTTGCGCGATTATACCGATTCAAGCGGCGTTAATGGCAACTACCAGCATGAAGCATTAGTCTACGGTCGCAAAGATGAGCCCTGCCGCAAATGCAAAAGCAAAATCGAAAGAATAAAGCTGGCTGGGCGCTCATCCCATTTTTGTCCCCGTTGCCAACGTTAATACAAAATCCGAATCGAAGCTCTTCTATAATGAAGCCGTTTCAGGAAACTGCTATAGTTTGGCGCCTGTCACTCTTTTAGAAGATTCATCACTATGCAAAAAACAAAGTGCAGCAGCGCCCTCGCCGTGCTCTTCGCAAGCAGTATTCTATTGAGCCAATTTTGCGGCATCATTCATTGTAACTCGGCATGGGCAGCAATTAAAAAATCGCTGGTCGGCAAAAGCGCCGCAAAAGGCTCAGACGTGAGCAGCAGTGAAAGCAATGACGACGACAAAAGTGATGAATCAGATAAAGCCAAAAGAAAAGACAAAAAGGAAAAAGAAGACGAGCCGAAACTCTCTGTCAGCGAGCACACAATCAACATAAACGGCAAGCCCGTTAAGTACAAAGCTACAGCCGGTTATATGATCCTCAAAGACTATAACGAAAAGGGTCGTTCGCACTCGGACAAATCAAGTTCGGACAAATCGGACTCCGACAAAGACAAAGACAAGAAAAAAGATCCAAAAGCACTGGCAAAGGTTTTCTTCATTGCTTATACACGAGATGATGCCGGAAGCTCTGCTCAGCGCCCGCTTACATTTTCATTCAACGGCGGGCCGGGTTCAGCTTCAATCTGGCTGCATATGGGTGCTTTAGGTCCACGCCGGGCGGTCCTTTCAGATCGCGGCGAAGCTCTGCCGCCACCTTATAAACTTGAAGACAACAATTCTTCCTGGATTGATTTGAGCGATCTTGTATTTATCGATCCTGTGTCTACAGGTTTCAGCCGCCCCGAGCCGGACGAAGACGCCAAGAAATTTCACGGCTACAAAGAAGACATCGAGAGCGTCGGCGAATTCATTCGTTTATACATTACCAAGAACCAACGCTGGACTTCGCCGAAATTCATTGTCGGTGAAAGCTACGGCACAACACGCGCTGCCGGACTGAGCGATTATCTGCAAAGACGCTACGGCATCTATTTCAACGGCATCGCCCTGGTTTCATCCGTGCTTAATTTCGGCACTATAGATTTCAACCCGGGTAATGATTTACCCTTCGCCTTGTTCATGCCAAGCTACACGGCAACAGCCTGGTATCACAAAAAGCTCCCGGCAGAGCTGCAAAACAAAGCCCTCCCGGACTTACTGAAAGACGCCGAGCAGTTCGCCGCAAACGACTACTTGCAAGCACTTTTCCAGGGCGACAGATTAAGCGCCGCCAAGAAAGACGAAATTGCCGACAGGCTCTCGAGCTTCATCGGCATGCCGAGTTCATACGTAAAGCAGCTCAATCTGCGCGTGCCGGATAACCTTTTCTTTTCTCGCTTGCTCTGCGATAAAGATCGATTAATTGGCCGCTACGACAGCCGCTTCACCGGCATCCGCTATGCACCCGGCACAGATGATGCCGAATTTGACCCGAGCGCCGAAGCGGTTACCGGAACATTCACTGCCACTTTCAATGATTATGTGCGCAGAGAATTGCATTTTGAAAGCGAACTACCTTATGAAACGATCGCAAACGTCTGGCCCTGGAGCTGGAAAGAAGCTCAAAATCGCTATCTCGATGTTTCTGCCGATTTGCGTAAAGCCATGAGTCGCAATCCATACTTAAAAGTCTGGCTGAGTTGCGGACACTATGATCTTGCTACACCTTACTTTAGTTCAAAATACACGGTCGACCAAATGGCCCTAGACCCGAGCATACGCAAAAACGTAAGGCTGACTTATTACGATAGCGGGCACATGATGTACATTTACCGGCCTGCTCTCCAGAAATTCAAATCGGATTTTGAGTCTTTCTTGAAAGATTCAATACTACCCGAAGCTTCACTCGTTCCAACAGCCACGCCCTGAAATCAGCACGAAGCAACAGTTTGCGGGATTCAAAATTCCCTCTTGACATTTGTGCAAAATCCGGTCAGAATTATCGGATCCCGCATCCTTACTAAGATATGAGCACAGAACAACAGCTGGCGCAGGAAACTGTGTCGCTACAGCTTAGCGAAGAATTTAAGGTCTTGCTGAACACAGCTGAGCAAGCCGGTCCGCTCCTGAAGCAAGCGCTCCAGGAAAGCCTGGCAGGCGCGCCTAGTGCTTTACCGATTATTAAAATCTCCAGACAGCAAAATAATCAGACAGACTCCAGTAAAGATTATGTCTTGGAAAAGCTGCTTGGCACGGGAGGAATGGGCGAAGTATACAGAGCCGGCCATCCTGATAAAACAGAAAAGGTAGCCATCAAAATACTGCGCACCGATATGCTGCAGAACGAAAACTGCCGCAAACGTTTTCAGCAAGAAGCAGAAGCCTGCAGCCGTCTTAGCAGTCCGCATCTAGTATCCCAATATGACTACGGCATCGCGCTGAGCGGACAACCGTACATCGTGATGGAGTACATAGAAGGAAAGAGCTTAGACCAGCTATTGAAAGCAAACGGCAAAATCGCTGTAGAAAAGATCGAAGACATTTTCAAGCAAGCCTGCGAAGCCCTTATTAGCTGCCACGGCAAGGGAGTGATCCATCGAGATCTGAAACCTTCCAACTTAATGCTGGCCGACACTGCATCCGGTACCACTCTCAAACTCGTCGACTTCGGCATCGCTCGCATTCTCGACGACGGCAGTTCGCACAAGCTGACTCAAACGGGAACACTTGTGGGTAGCCCTGCTTATATGAGCCCGGAGCAATGCCAGGGGCTTCCTCTGGACGAACGTTCGGACATCTACTCGCTTGGCTGTGTCATTTATGAAGCCCTCAGCAGCAGCGTGCCGTTTCAGGGTGAAAACCTCATTCATACCGTTTTTTTGCACGTCAATCAGAAGCCGGAAGACTTTGCTCCAGAACTCAAAATTCCGGAGAATCTGGCAAACGCAGTAATGAAATGCCTCGCGAAAGATCCATCACAGCGCTTTCAAAATGCAAAAGAGCTCAAAGCGGCGCTGGCAGCAATCGACTTTCAAAAATCTCCAGCCGACAAGTCTGCTTTACAGAGGCAAATTTCCGCGCTGAAAAAACAGTCGAAGCCAAACAAGAAATCTATGCTTCTATGCCTGGCGGCAATAAGCATAGCGCTCGGTGCATTTGGAGCCTATTGCAAACTGACTGATGAAGGACGCTTTCATCAGTTAATTGATAAAGCCGAACTCGCCTCCTCTACCCGGATAAGCGCAGCCAGCAATAGAAAAGAAAAGGGAATCGAAGCGGAAAAAGCCTGGCGCGAAGCGATTCTTATTGCCGAGCGCTTGAACAAGCCTGCGTCTACACAAGCCATTTTACATAACAGCCTGGCACAGCAGCTCTCTCGAAACACGCAAGCTTACAACTGTGCATTCCCGAATGAAACCGAGTCGGAATCAGAGTTCAAGAAAGCGCTGAGTCTTTACCGGCAAGAATCAGATTCAACTTCTGCCCAAATTAAAGTGCTGCAAAATTTAACTTCTTCAATATCCGAGCTTAATGACTTAGCACCTTCCGAACTAAGCCTGTTCGGTCCACTGCAAAACGCCCTTTACCAACCGACGGACGAGGAGTCCATCAAGAAACTGGAAGATCTGGGCCGAAAGAAAATGGCAAACAAAGACTATCTCGGTGCTATAAATGCATACGAAGAATACTTCGATAACGATTACGCTGCGCTCAGATACGACAAAGATCCCGAAGCAGAATCCAACCTTATTGAAGCCTACAAAGAATATATAAAATACTACCCGAGGCTCGACATGGGAGGCATCGCCAAACTTGAGCGCCTCTGTATCCTGACCCGAGATCCGGCATTGATGCAATTACTTGATGCTTGTCTCAAGGAAATGAAAATAGATCCGGACTCATTCGACGCGCGCATGAAGCTTGCCGATGCTGCGGCTGCACGCAAAGACTTTAAGTCGGCAATCTTTGAAGCAACAATAGCGCTGGCAAAGAAGAACGACAAAACGGCTCACGATAAATTGATTAGCTGGCGCAAAGAGGTAAACAAGAAGTATCAGGCGCCTGGAGTTCATCGCCTCATTCAACCTCTCAAAGATCTAGCAAATCTTCAGAAGCAAGCTTTCGGAGCCGGCTCAGAAGCTCTGGAAGAGAGCCTGGGAAAACTGGTGGCAAGCTATCTGCTGCTCAGCGATTATCGCAGCGCTTATCTAATTTATTCACAAGTGCCACAAAATCCAAAAGGTCTGAGCAACGATTATCGCCTTGCCGTGTTTGCATTAAGAGACGGTGATATAAATCTCTGCATTAGTAATCTGCAAAAGGCGATCGAGTTCTACAGCAAAACAAATTTAGACTACATGGGACTTGGAGAAGCGCATATTGCACTCGGGCAGGCTCTTGCAATTAAAGGAGACTACCTGCATGCGAAGGCCGAAATTGAGCTGGGTCTCAAAATTCAATCAGAAAGCGGCGGCTACACAGGAACTCAAACCATAAGCACTGAGCCAAGGTCTGAAGAGCCTATACTCGGTCATTAAGGAATCAGAATCAAAAAGGGCAATTAGATGCCTTCTTATATTGAAAGCGCCCAAGTCTTCAATATAAGACCGAGTTTTGCCGGGATGGCACTTGTGACTAAGCGTCCAGTTTGTATCCAACACCATGGACGGTGCTGATCAATGAGGTTTGTCCCTGCGTGTCGATTTTTTGACGCAAGCGTTTTATATAAGTACGGATTGTTTCCGGCGAGGCATCCGAATCCGATGACCAGACGCGGTCCAAAAGAGCCTCCGCGCTGAAAACCTGATTTGGATGACGCATGAAGAATTCAAGCAAAGCGAATTCCTTGGGAAGTAACTGAACATCGTTTCCGTCGCGAGTAACACGGAAAGTCGCAGGCTCAAGCACAACATTCTTGGCGCGAAGTACATTCCCGGCTACGGCTTGCGGTCTGCGCAGCAGCGCCCGAACGCGAGCAGAAACCTCCTGTACATCAAAAGGCTTAGTCAAGTAGTCGTCGGCGCCGGAATCTAGAGCAAATACCTTTTCTTGAGTTTGCTTCTTTGCGGTCAACATCAAAATCGGAGTTGTGCCGCCGTTGGCTCGAAACTGCTTGCAAACCTCGACGCCAAGCAGTCCAGGCAACATCCAGTCGAGGATGATGACATCATATTTGTAAAACTTGAGACGCTCCATGGCTTCGGCACCATCAGCCACAACCTCCACGAGATGATGCTCGTGCGTCAGAAAGGCCCGGATTGGTTCCGAAAGAGAGGGTTCGTCTTCGACTATGAGGATCTTTGCCATATTCCAACTTATAAGTCTAAAGCAAGCATTCTCATATTTCCTAGTTTTCTTAAGCGAAAAAAGGAAGAAGCTTGTTCAGTGGTTTGAACGGTCTCCAAGGGTTGCAAAGGGCAAAGTACTAAGTTCAAATTCCCGTAAGCTTACACCAGCCGGGCAGTCGAGGGAAACGCCCAGCGCCTCCTGGCAACCCTAAATTAAAATTCAGTTCTTCTCAACTGTCAATTTTGCCTATACAAAAGGGCGAAGCTAAGCATTCCTAAAGGGAATAAGGGCGCCGTCTTGCTAAGATTGCCAAGATATTGACGACAGTCGAGCCCAACCGTGCATACAGCCAATCCACCACAAGAGAACTGTCAGGAAGCCAAAACAGCTCCCAGCGGTAATTCGGAGCAGTCTAAATTGCTTGGTCTGCTTTGCAGTCCCTGGCTCTCGGTCGCGCTGATCGTTCTTTTATCCGCACTGAGTTTCGGACGCAGCCTCGGCAGCTACTTCCTTGCCGATGACATCGGCGAAGTACGATACGTCCACGAAATTTTCAACGGGCGCTGGGATTTGTTCTGGTCCAACTTCTGCGGCAACTATATGCAAGTGCCGAACATGAGTGTCTACAGACCAATGCTTTTACTGAGCCTGGTTTTCGATTATCTACTCTGGAAAGGCAACGCGCTCGGGTACTACCTTTCAAATCTCATTTATTTCAGCGGAGCGGCAGCTCTGCTTTGCATTCTTCTGCGCAAACTCTGCGCCGGCTTTGGAAAAGCAAGAGCAGCCGCAGTCGGCTTCAGCGCCGCAGTTCTGTTTACATGCAACCCGCTACATTGCGAAAGCATTTCCTGGGTTGTCGGCAGAGTCGACACGGCTTGTTGCATGTTCTACCTGGCGGCACTCTGCCTCTTTGTCTCTCGTTCTCAGGCAAAGCAAAAGCAATATCTAGCCCTGACTGCAGCCGGACTTTTTGCTTTCGTACTGGCAATTTGCACTAAGGAAATGGCAATTGGCTTTGCTCCTGTTGTCGCAGCTATTGCATTCTTTTTCCCTCAAACAGAAAGCGCTGATTTCAAAGCAAGACTTGCTACCGCCTGGCAATCCAGCCGCCCTGCCTGGATTGCAACTGCAATATATTTTCTAGTTCGCTTTCTTTCATTGGGAACTCTCCTGGGTGGCTATAACGGCTCGGTCGGAGCGTCCCAAAGCGCCAATGCTCTGACGAAATGGATGGATCTCGATAACTGGCACCGGCTTTTCTTTCCAATTCCGCTAGATCTTTATCAAGGTGTTGCCTGGCAAGAACAGGCAATGGCTACTACTTATACAGTGCTTGCTTTTCTGCTTTTCCTGCGATTGATTTCAGGCTCGATGCCCTGGCGTCACTGCGCTTTTTTACTGTTCTGGGCACTAACTCAAGTGGCTCCCATTTACAGGCTCTGGGGGCTAGGCTTTAACCTTGAAGGTGCAAGGTTTTGCTTCTTCCTGACTCTGAGCTTGAGTTCAGCCCTGCCGATCATTTTCTTTGCACCCGATAAGAAAATTCCAAAAGCAATCTCGCTAAAAC
>JAIEPM010000263.1 GCA_019748395.1 Candidatus Obscuribacterales bacterium | reverse complement strand
GCGGGTCGCTTTCGGACTTGGAGAGGTAGTCGTCCACCCCCGCCAGCAGCGCCCGCTCCCGCAGGTTCTGGCTGAGGGAAGTGAGGCTGTTCAGCTGCCCTCGAATCGGAACATTGAGCAAAATCCAGATTTTCGGGCAGCAGGTTGGGAGCAAAGACGCAGTTTTGGTTCCGAAAATCAGAAACAGTCGCGAATTGTGCTTGAAGCTCGAAAACAAATGGACCAGTGGGTAGATCTGAGCAGCAATAATAAGTATGCTCAGGCTGCAGAGTTTGCGTTAGACCAAGCAAGTAAACTTCCCGGTGCTAAGCTCAAATTTCTGGATCTTGAAATGAATATCTCAAGCCTTAACAGTGAATTACCAGCGCACCTCTTAAATATGGGTGGCACTAAGGGAGGCGCCAAACCACATGCCAGCCTTAGCGATAGCGGGCTGGAAATTACAGTTGCTAGACCAAAACTTATGTTGTCGGATGGAAAAACTCTTGTTGATTTGAGTCGCCCTTCGAAGTTTCAAGAACTTAATCAGTCGGAAAAAATTGAGTTGGACAAAGCTCTTAAGTCCGAAGCCGGCCAGGCAATTTTGCGCCGTATGTCGTTGCAGTATATGGAAGAGATTATTGTTCACGGTAATCATCTGATTGGTGGAAAAACCCTTTCCACTGTTCAAGGAGAGTTTTCAGACGCAGTCCTGTCCCCCAATGCTGAACGCACCGGTCCTGTATTGAAAGAATGGCAGGAACATGGTGCTGATGTTCATAAACTTGGATCTCAAAATGATGCGAGTGCGCACAGTTTCGAGCAGGACGTCCTTTCATTTTTATATGAGCGTGGTGCTAAATGGCGCGATATCGAGGAGATAGCCAGCCGTGGTGCACACGAGAAGAGTCGCAAGAACCTCATAGAGTATTTGCGAAGACGCGACAGCAGTCTATTAGATGCACCCCGACAAGAATCTAATGCCGAAAGCCCTTATACGTCTAAATTCGACGCGCTGAAATTAACTTCAGAACAGCGAAGCAGTGTACTCGAAAGAATTGAGAAGCTTGATCCTCTGCTGAGAGAGAGAACGTTTGACGCCGAATACAGCAGTGCTGTTAACTTTGGGATGCTCAACAAATTTGCTGATACGGCTGGGATATCAGGAGCTTTGGTGGAATGTGGCTTGACTCTGAAGTTTTTGCGCGAAATGAAGCCTGATCAATTGAAGAAAGTACTCAAGACACTCCAATCATACAATTCAGACATTCAGAAAGTCGTACTGACCGAATTTAAGTCTCTTATAGATTCTGGTAATCATCAGGCTGTTGAACGATTTCTCTCTAGTGCTACCAATCACATATCTCTTATTCTTGAGCACACTAAAGGTTGTGAAAATAAGTCCACTTTCTTAAAGAGATTAATACTAAACCCAGATGGGCACCTCAAAAACCACGGTCCTGAATATGACGCTTTGCTTGAAAGTCAGGCAGTTAAGGATACGGCTAAAGCGGTTCTTGAAAATACAAAATTAGAAGCTAGGCTCAAAGAGGTATTTTTACTGCTTAAAGGTGGAAAGGATATCGACACGCCTGCTCAAGTGTTATCAATGCAGGCTCAAATAGAATCATTTATGAAAGAATCTCCTGAAGCTCTAAGATGCTTTAGTGAGTTTTGCCAAGCTTATCGACTTAGTAAAGTTAAGGATCTAGATGCAATTTATGCCCAAATCAGGGGGGCTAGGGAGCCCATGGACGCTCATTTAATAATTTATGCTGCTTCGCAGGAAGCAAGAATGCAAATGCAAGCACCTGAATTAGCATCAGTCGTGTTGAAGAATTTGGAAGGCAAAACCGATTCAAATTCAGCTGTATTAAGAGCTAAATTGTCGGAGTTACTCAATATTTACAATAGAAATTTGGCAACACGCTATGACTTTCAGCCGGAAAGCACTGATTTAGTGCATGACTTGCCACCAGGGAAGCGAGAGATATTTTCAGCAGATTTATCATCTAATAACGCTATTAGTCGCCATCTAGAAGCTCAGAAGTTTCCGGACGAAACAAATGCGGCCATCAACGACTTTATAAAACAAGCAAAAAAGGCTTATAGCACTAGCGTGAGCATTCACGGAAGCGGTGAACAACAAAAAATAGTTCTTGCTGCCGGGGAAGCTGCCTACAGCCTGGAGCGCGGTGTCCATATGTACGTGCAGATTTTTGGAAAAACCGGTGGACTTAGCGATAGGCTTCATCTCCACATCGAAAAAGGAGCTTTGAGGGATGTCACCATTAAGGAAAGTGGAAAAGCCGTGACTCTTGCTTGCAGAGGTTCAAACGGCGAGATAAGAGTATCAGAAGACAACCCGTTTCCCTTTGGAGTTTACGGATTCAAGAATCCGAACGATTTCTATCGATATCTGGAGTCTTTGCCTGGAAAAGTTAAGGAATGAAATTCCTGCAAAATCCGTTTCGATTCAGCTTTGTTCTTGAGGATGCACGCACTTCAAAAATTGGATTAGCGGATCTGCGTATTCTTTGGGAAAGGCTGAACTCTCTAACACGGTCAGGGCTAAGGTAGTTGCACTGTAGTCAATAAAAAAGGCTCTCTCAAGACTTGCTTGATAGTTCTCTTGTCTCCTGAAATCCATAATTCCAGCCATCGCTATGTGTAGGAATCTTCCAAATACCGCAGATCGGATCGGATATTCAGCACAAAGTCTAAATGATTCATCGTCAGTACCCCTCAGCATCATCAGTGCAAAACGATTCCAGGCTAGCTTCACGTTTTCAGTTCTTTGGGTGGTTTGAGCTATATGCAGAGGTTCAAGCTCTCTGGCTAGTCCAAACAGTTCTTCTGATTGTGGACTATACATTCTCAGCAAACCACACCACTCGTAAAGAATACTTTGCCTGATATCTTGGGCTGTGGGCTGATAAAGTAAAACCTGTCCTTCTATCGAGCTCTCTGATAATACGTGCGAATTCTCCGTTTGCAGCAGCCAGGGCGTCATTGGATGCAAGTGATCCAGAAGAATTAGCTGATTTATGTAGTCCGGATCGAAGCATGATTTGATGGCGCTGATTGCATCGCTCAAAGACGCTCGCTCATAATCTGCTTCTTTTGTCGGGATAAGAATGTCTGTCAGTAACCCCTCAGGTTGGTATACATTGAATCTCTCTTTATGAACGATCTGTCCTCGCGCATAAAAATCATCTAGATTCTCAAAGGGCAGATCCTGGCTCCGACCACATAAGAAACCTTTTTCGATTGTGCTAGTTGCCTTTATTATATCTTTCATTGATTAATTCTAGTGATCTAAGATCCGTCCTGCTCTTGCCTAATTAAAGATACGCTTGAATGTTGCTATAGCATAGCTCAATCACTGTGAACTAGGCTTTGTGCTTTGCAAGTATTGCAATAATTCGAATTTACGAGGGTGCGTGCTGTTGTTTAATGCTTCAATGGCAAAATGCGTGCTGGCTGCATCGAGGAGCAAGGTCAGCTCAAGGTACTTCTGATGATTGCAAGTTCTGAACTGAGGTTCGATTTCATTAAGATGTCCTTGAAGTGTCCTGGCAAAAATAGCTGTTTTTAATGGATTGGATATTGCTGTCTCAAAGGAAATATATTCTGGTTGGAGAAGGAATGTTTCGCTCATAATTCCAAATGGTTCGACGGAATTGTAGTGATGGGCTACAGATTTACTTTCAATTCTTAATGGCTCTAAGCAAGAGGCTAGTTCAAATAGTTTGCTTTCATAGCTATATTTTTTCAACAGAAGATGCCCCCATTCATGAGCCAGAGATCTGGGAAAGGAGTCTTTATTTGCTCTAAAAAAGGTTAGTTCTCCGAAATCGCCAGCTTCTGCACAAATAATTTCACTAGACTTTTGCTGGAGCCATGGAGATAGAGGATGCTCGTGATCGACTAGATATAGCTCCCCCACAAGGCAGGGGTCAGGTAGTTTGCCTAATTCTAAGTTCACCGTATTTATACAGGGACGATCGTAATTCGGACTCGCCTTAGGAATCATTACAATCGACCTCCCATTTTCGTTATAGTAGCCCTCAAACTCAATAAGCCTAAGGAATTGACCACGCTCAAGGAAATCGTCGTAATTTTCAAAAGGAGCCTCTTCCATTAGACCCTGAAGAACTCCCTTAGACCTTTTGAAATCGGCAGCAAGTCCGAGAGAAGGCTCGGAAGCTTCTGGAGAAGCAATTAGCAGTCTCTCGTTTGATCTGTTCGCTTGGTGACTTGTCTCAGCCTGAGCCTCAATTTTGCCTTTTTGCAAGCTGAACAGCTTTTCATTAATCTTCGGGAGAACTAGATTCATAGTCGCGCCACTCAACGCTACATTAAGCATCTGTTCTTCCTTGAGCAGCTCACCGGTAGCGACATAGTGTGACAGATTGTGCTGTGCTAGAGCGCCGATTGCGCCAGTCGATAGGCGAGCCATTGAAGATTTAAGAGGGCTGAGTCCTTTGCTTGCGTGGTTTCCCAGTTCGAACACGCCAAATCCGACAGCCCCACCTAGAGCATTTCCGAGCCTGGTTTCATTTGCCTGGGGCTTTCGCATTCCGTCATAAAGAGCAGCACCAACAATGTTTGCGGTCATTCGACTCTGGCAAAATTCGGCATATCTACCGCTGAGTTCACATTTTTTGGCAATTGACCCAAGTCCCTGCTTCGCAGTAAAGGAAGCTAATGCATATGGGATAACCGCCGATAATCCTGACGAAATGTTTTGAACAAACCATTCGGCGCTCAGTAATTCTGCCGGGCCTACTTCAAGTTTTTCCATATCAGATAGCAGCACAGGACCACCTATGCTCGTAGAAATGCCTGATAGGGTGCTGCTCAACGCATTGTGGGGCTCAACAATCGCGGTGTTATAAGCCGTGCACCCGGCATTTTGAAGCCACCATTCAGGACCGAACTGGTGACTGTGTTTCTTGAGCAGTTGAGATGAACTCAAGGAGGCCAAGGGCGCAAGGTTTTTGCTGTCGTCGGCAATATCAAGCAAACAGACTGCGCCATCGTCTGTTCTCTTATTTCCATTATCTTTCTTCTGAGGGGAGTCTGTGGCAGCACAATCCAAGGTCGTGCATCTCCAAATTGAATTAGCTCCCCAGCTGGGCTCCAAGCTAGTCCAATAATCGACGGAAATCAAGAGGGGAAATCCCATTCTTCCAAACTTTTCTCATCTGGAGGATTCCTAGGTACAATTGAATCTCACCGCTAGATTAAACCAAGGGGTTTTGCTTTGCCTCTAGTTATGAAAAAACAATCTGAAGCCCGCAGTTCTGGTATTTCAGGGGGAATCGCTCTGTTGTTGCGCCTCTTGGCAATGCTGGTGGTTTCGACAGTCCCAGCACAAGCTGAAACATCGTGGTCTGAAGCGTTTGCTAACGGCGAGAACGCCCTGGATTCCAACAAACCTGCTCTTGCGGTAAGCAGCTTTCGGACCGCCTTGAACCTTGTGCAAAAACAGTCTAAAGATAACGCCTCAATCGACAAGTGTCGATTGAGACTGGCTTCCTCGCTAACTCTTGTGGGCAAAGCAGGCGAAGCGATAAATATCTTGCAGAAGATGCTCGATAGTATCAATAAAAGCGAAGGTGCCAAGAGCCTTCGTATTCGGCCTGTATTGATGAAACTGGGCTCAATTCAAGAGGCCGCAGGCAATCATGAGGCTGCCATGGCTTATTACAACAGAGCATTGAAAATAACCGAAGCTAATTATGGTCCATACAGTCCGGAAGCAGCCGGTGCGCTGCGAGGACTTGCAAGAGCAAGCGCTAAGCAAGGTGACAAAGCGGCTGCTAAAACAAACTATGAGCGAGCAATCAGCATTCTTTCAAAAGATCCCAATCTTGAATCCGCTGAAGAGTTGAAACGAGTAACTCATGAATACGGCGATTTGATAAAAGGCGATGACGACTCGGACAAAACTTTGCTCAAAGATTTTCAGAAGGACATACTAAAAAACGATAATTCCGGTCAGAAGCCAACCGAGGCCGAGAGCAAAATTGCAAACGGCAGAATTCCCTTTCTTCCAGACATCAAAACAGGCAACGCGAACTCAGCGGGCGGCTCATTATTTCAACAGCAAAGTGCTTTTAAATTGCAGGCAAAACAAAGTGCCGACACTGCCGAGGATGAGAAAGTCGCATTGCGAGGTCTGGCTTTACCCTCTTCTGATGCCACTCTCAAACCGGCTTTCGAAGTCCTAAATGATACTGTTAGAGATCAGGGGCGCTACAAAGTTGCCAAAGATCAGTATGAGCGTATGATCGCTACTGATATAAATTCACTTGGACCTAATCATCCTTCTGTGGGAAATGATTTAAGAGGACTGGCTCAAGTCTATATTTCCGAGGGACGCTTTGCAGAAGCAAAGCCACTTTTGACTAAAGCTTTGAGTATTTACGAGGCAGCTTATGGGTCAAAAAATATTGTATCGATAAGTACGGCCGATTCACTGGCTTTAACTGAAGCTCAACTTGGTAATCGCGAGCAAGCAATCAGCTTGTATAACCAGCAACTTTCCAATGCGCAAGAGCTTCTGGGTCCGGGCAATATTGAAACCGCCAAGATCTTAAATGCGCTTGCCTATTTATACTTCCAGCAAGGGCAGTTGGAGAAGTCATCCACAATCTATGAATGGGCACTTGCCAGTACGCAGCAGGCCGTTGGTGAAAAAGATCCGCTTCTGGCTGCCTGTCTGAAAGACTATGCTCAGGTTCTTCGTCGGCTTGATAAAAACAGCAAAGCCGGTGAACTTGAACTGCGCGCCGGTCAAATACTTGGACAATAAGCTTCCTTAGCAGAAAGAGGAGCTCTATTCGATGTTACTGGTTTTTGTCGCACTGGCACCTACTCTTTTCTGGCTTTTGATTTTTTGGGCGGCAGAGAAACCGGGGCACCGGGAAAAAGCCGGTCCTATGGCGCGTTGCTTTTTGTTCGGAATGATTTCGCCGGTTTTTGTATCACTTGTTTATATGCTGCCGTCTGCCATTTTTCAATGCGGGTCATTATCAGAACTTTTGAAACAAGCGCCGCTTGTAATTATGGCCGCCTTGATATTAATAGTCGGACCAACTGAGGAGTTGATGAAGTATTTTGCCACCAGACTGGCGATTTACAAAGAACCCACATTTGACGAGTCCTCCGACGGCATAGTATTTGCCGCATCGGCAGCGCTGGGATTTGCTTTTTCGGAGCATCTTCTCTATTTCTTCCACACTATCCCGACTATGTTGAGCGTAAATCCGCCACCGCCGGAAATCCTGAAATTGAACATTGATCCTCTCCTCTTTTGTAGTGTTGTTCGTGCGTTGAGCCCGCCGATGCACCCGTTATTAGCGGTATTCTGGGGAGCGGCGCTGGGTCGTAAACTTTGTATACCTGGAACTTCCAGGTATGCCGTATTTTTTGGACTTGCTACTGCGTCAATAATGCACGGGCTTCTTGATAGCAGTATTCTTCTGGCAAGCAGATTTAACTGGAGCTTGGTTATTTTTTTGCTCTTGAACATTTATTTGATCGTAAATGCAGTCAGGAGCTACAAGCAACTGGCAAGTTCGCAGGCTCCGGTCCCTGTATCTATGCCTCTTGCTAAGAAATTTCAGTGGCGATATGCATTATTGGCACTGATCATTACAGCTATCACCGAAGGTCTTGGCTATCTAATCTTTCAGAGCCTGGGTGGCGATATTGCCGCCTTTACTAAATCCGGATTTGATCCCGGGCAAATCGTACCTGGCCTTATCTGGATGGCTGTAAGCATAATCGGACTTTTCCTGGCCGGGCTTATCACAGGGATTTTATCGCCGGACAGAACTGTGAAAGAAGCAACCCTGGGAATTCTTGTTGCTTCTGTTATTTGCAATCTATTAGAATACCCAAGCCAGGGTTTTGCCGAGCAATTGACCAGCGCGTTGTTTTGTCTTTTGATCGGAAGCCTCGGCGCCTACCTTGGCGAGGCCCTTCAGCCGAGAAAAAACATCTAGAACAACCGCGCTCCCGGATTGAGCTTCGAGTCCTCGCTGGTCCTAGGGGCTCGCGTTTTTGTTAACTGGGCTGCCTACCGGGGTTACGCGTGATTGATTTTGCAATTCTTCGCTGCCTTCCAGTGCGACCAGATCGCCTTCTTTCAGGTTGCCGAAAACTTCGACCTGATCTTTCATAAGCTCGCCCTTTGTCACATTCACCCATTCGATGCGACCATCTACAACTTTGCAAACGAATGTTGTAAGCGGAGTTGATACAACGGAGCTTACCGGCACAAAAAGGCTCTCAGAGCGACGACGGCTCGGCCAGTAGATCTTCGTGAACATACCTGGAACGATTTTGTAATCGGGATTCAGGAAGTTGAGTTCGACAGGCATCGTTCTTGTATCTTTATCAAGATTGTTGCTGATACGAGCGACTGTTCCAATAAAACGTTTGTCCGGAAAAGAAGATACCGAAAATTGCACGGGTGAGCCGAGGATCACACCGCCGACAAGTTCTTCCGGCACCGGTGCAATGATTCTCAGTAGATCGAGTTGCTTGAGTCTGCAAATCGGCGGGTAAGCTCCGGTACCATCCGGTCCGACAAAACTGCCGACGTGCAGTTTTCTCTCGGTAACATAACCGTCAAAAGGCGCGACAATATCCAGATAAGAAGCAAAGTCGGCGAAACTCTCGAAGGCTTTGATCATCGCATCAACTTCTTCTTTTCGCATGGAAACTTCATGGTCTTGTGCGTTGACTCGTTTTATGATCTGGTTGACGTCTTGTTGATCTTCTTTGACTGTTTGAGCCCATTGCACGACGTCGTTGTCTGCAATTACACCCGGCACCAGAGAGGCTGCGTAAACGCGCTGATAAGTGGACTGATCGGCAAGCAAATTAGCGCGGCGTTTTTCAAGTCCGGCTTTCAGGTCTTGCAATTTGGATTCTTCTGCTGCAAGTGAGGCTCTGGCTGCTGCTACCTGTGCTACAGCTTCATGGCGTTTAGCCAGATACTCAGGTGCATACATGCGCACCATTAACTGACCTTTTCTGACCACAGAGCCGCGGTCTACTTTCAGTTCTTTGATAAAGCCGGGTACTTTTGGATAAATCAAGACATCCTGATAAGCGTCAATTTCACCGGGCAGCTGGTCATCTCTGAAAAGCGTTTTCTTCACTACTGAAGTTACCGGTACTGAAATATTTATGTCTTCGCGGGATTTGTCGCTGATTATCGGTTTGTTTCTTTTCTCCCACATGAAGTAGAATGCACCGCCTGCTATGGCTAAAACGACCACCAGAAAGAGTAAATTCTTCAGGCTGAAGATTTCACCCAGGTTTGGTCTCAGTTTCTCTGTTTCTGTTTCGTTTTCCATTTTAGTCCTAGAGATTTTGATCGTCGGGGTGAACTGATTTGATCTTTACTGATGCTTTTGCTTGAACTATCGAATAAACCAGAGGCAAAATTGTTAGCACCGACAAGGTGGACATGGTGAGACCGCCGATAACGGCGCGCCCAAGTGGGGCGCTTTGACCGCTAGAAAGTGCCATGGGGATCATACCTGCGACCATCGCAATTGATGTCATCAGAATCGGTCGCATTCTGCTTTGAGCGCCATGAACAGCTGCTTGATCCGCCGTCATTCCCTCGACTCGACTTTGTTCGGCAAAAACGATCAAGAGAATTGCGTTGGCAATGCCGACCCCGGTGGACATGATTGCACCCATGAATGATTGAACGTTTAAAGTGGTGCCGGTCAGGGTCAAAGAGGTCAATACACCAAGAAGAATCGCCGGTGTTGTGGACATAACAATTAGCACCACTCTGGCTGCCTGGAAATAAGCAAGAAGCATGAGTGTAATGACTACCACAGCAAGGAGCAGACCGGTGAGCAAGTGGAAGAATGTGTCTTCCAGAAGCGGGACCTGCCCTGCTACTTCCACGAAAACTCCGGCAGGCGGTTTTCCGGCCTTTATCACTGCTTCTTTAACCGCTTCGCCTACCCTGCCCAGATCATGACCTGCCAGGTTGGCTGTAAGCGAGACCATTCGC
>JAIEPM010000656.1 GCA_019748395.1 Candidatus Obscuribacterales bacterium | reverse complement strand
TAAGGTTTGTTTGATAGCCTACTCAAATTTCTTGACAGGATTCGTCTTGGCTATTCAGTTATCAGGGTTCAAAACTTGAACCGCCGCAGCAGTTCACTGCGTGATTCGAGTAATAAGAATAGCAATCACAGTTGGACCTGTCAAATCGCTGAAAAGCCCAAACTATGTTGATCGGTAGTTTTTTCGATAGGAAATGCATACATCTTTCCTTAAGGATCTATTTTTGGGAGCAGAAAAAATCCAGTGTTTATGGGCATTTCCAGCGATCGGATTTTTTCGGCAGAGCGCAAAAATCAAATTTGGATTTCTGCAATTAGTCATGGTCAATTGTTTCGCGTTCGTTCACACTAGAAAGGTCGATCCTTTCAGAAGCCCTATTTAAGAGGCTTTCCGCGCAGGTCATAGAAGAGGCGACAAAGACTTCCTATATATATGGAAGAACGAAATTCCGGATCTTAGTAAACGGTAAGACTGAGTTTGAAAGTTGAAAAGCTCATGAGATCTGCCTCGGCGCGGCTAAAAGACCCGCCGGGCGGAAATCGTCAGAGTAATTGTCGGCATCGCCGAAAGAAATCAGCGCAGTTCCCGAACCAGCATGCTCGGCGCTGCAGGCTTGCGGGCACCGGCTATCACATATACTTTCTGCCCATTCAATCCAGCCATAAGATAGGAGTCGGACATCTTGCAAAGAATGTCACTTGTAGTTTTCTCCACTGTTTTGCGGCTCATATTGCCGATGCTGAGCGCGAAAGAGTTGAAAGAGCTCTGAGCAAGTTCTGCATTGGGAAAACTAACAAGCAACAAGCGCAAACGTTCGGCAATCGGACGAGAATATTGATACTCGGCGTAAGCCGCTCCCAGAGACTGCTCCAGCATCAAGGCATCTTGAAAGGGGATATTGCAATAATGCATTGCAGCCTTTGAGCCCATGAAGTATTTCTCACTGGCTTTCAGTTTTTCAAAATGAGGCAGGCTCAAAATTATGGCGGGCGGAGCCGCAGCAGCAACAGAAAGACGAGCTGAAAGCTGATCAGCCAACCTGGTCAAGGCTTCCTTTTCTTCATCGTCACCGTCGAGCGTGCTTTTCAATATTGCCAGATATGGACCCGAATAGAATGTGATGCTGTCCTGATCTTCCGAAGATGCTTGCCCACGCATAACAATATTGGAAGACCCTTCCCTCAATGTTGTGTATGCTCCAAAAGCGCCATCGGTTTTTGCGAACTGAAAAAGTGTCAGCACACAATTGCGAGTGCCTCTTTTGAACTGTCTTTTAAAAACTGCAATACACCCGTATTCAAGCAAGACCGAAGCAGGCTTTCCACCGGCTTCTTCAACAAGCGCACCGCCGGCTGCCACAAGCTTGTGATTCTGCAAGGAATATTTTTCAAGCTCAGGCGCTTCCCAGCCGGAAAGAGAAAGAGAGCTCAGAATTTGAGCCGGACCGGCGTTATTAGCCGAACTCGGCACGGAATTGTCCATGAGCGCCGATTGCTGCACATATCTATTAGAAGGGACTTGCTTTGGCGCAGATAAATCAGGTGCAAGAGGCGGAACTTCCGAACTCTGAGCAAAGACCCCTTCCAGAGCAGAAAAGTACGAGAAGCAAAGGACCGACAGAGTCAGCCCGCGAAGCTTCCCAAAAATTTCCGTCCTTGAATCCAAGCTCAAAACCTCAAGGAGAGGCGCTCTAACGACGCGACTCAGGCTTTGATTGTATACAAAAATATCCTGCAAAGCGAACCGGCGAGTTGTCAGCGGGGAAATAAGACAGTTTCCCTCGAAAGGGAAAGCGCCAGTCCGGGTCTGGTACTGGCGCTTTTGGCTATCAAACAGCATCGATATCTGGGGAGGGGCAGGGAGTTATCGATGCCGGTTTTTCTGGGCTGAGGAAGAAGCAAGGGCTTCAACATCTATAGAATAAGCTTTGAATTTGAACAATTTTTGAAGAGATTCGCCAATCAGATTAAATGCGAGAAGTTCAAGCTAGTTAAAGCAGGATCTCTGTTCCAAACTAAAAACATAGAGCCGGTAGGCTTCGGCTACCGGCTCTAAAACTCTCATTGGCGTGGGCAGTGGCTTGGCTGGACTACTGTGAATTCGGTGTGAGAGCAGCACCGCTTCCATGCCTAAGATAATAAGGCTCAAATCTGAGCGAATTTTGAACGAATAAAAGGCAGCAAATTTTCCTCCCAATTAAAAAACCAGCATCGTTGTCGATGCTGGTTTGCTCTCTAGCTTGTTTAGGGTGTAGGGCTGGTCATGCAAGTGGTTCAAGAGAGCAGGATGAACCACTCCTTCAGAATAATCCCGAGTTTTGAGGAATTTTTGAGCATCTAACTAAATAGCTCATTTGGACTCAAGTCGATAACCAAGTCCATGCACTGTTGCCAGCACAGATTTTTCATCGGGATCGCTGATTTTTTTGCGCAGAGTTTTCACTGCCGTATAAACAGAAAAAATCGAAGCATCCGACTCTGAACTCCAGACTCTTTCAAGCAAGTCTTCCTGACTGAATACTTCATCTGGATGTCGCATCAAGAAATCCAGTAAGGCGTACTCTTTTGGAGATAACTGGATCTCCTTGCCGTCCTTGCTCAAAACCTTTGTATTTGTGTCAAGAGAAAGATTCCTGACTTTCAAAACAGTCCCGGTCATGGCGGCAGGGCGCCTGAGCAAAGCCCTGATTCTCGCGCTCAATTCTTTCAAGTGAAAGGGTTTTGTCAAATAATCGTCTGCACCGGAATCTAGCCCCTGCTCTTTGTCTTTTATTTCAGCCTTGCCCGTAAGAATCAAAACAGGAGCATTTCCGCCTGCGGCTCTGTAACGTCGGCAAATTTCAACACCGGAAACAGCAGGCAACTCCCAGTCCAGAATCAAGAGCTCATACTGATAAAACTTGAGCCGCTGATCAGCCTCATTTCCATCATCGACATGATCGACAATATGCTTTTCAAACTGCAACCAATCGACAACGTCACTTGCCAGATGCCGGTCATCTTCAACCAGTAGAATTTTTGCCATGGCTTTTTGCTTGTATTGCCGCAACGCAGACAATAATAGCAGACAGGATCTGCTCTAGAAGAGCCCCAGGCACACTAATCCTTGTATTTGATACCGGCTTTTTTGAAAGCGGCATCTTTGGTGGCGCTGAGCACAATGTCTGCAAGGTTGCTGTCGGCTCTGCTCACGCCGGCAAATCCCATTGAGTCATCGCCATAACTGTCTGTTTTCATCATTTTTCCAGAAATATGAGCAGAATGAGACGGCGCTGCGGCAAAAACACCATATGAAGCAGCACGAGGCAGGGAGCGACTTCTTGCAGCGACCGCAGGCATGGCAATCGGAGCCGCGGCGCCACCGGCCATTAATGCACCGGCGCCTTTGCGCCAGGAGTCAGCGGCTCGAGCATCCACCGAATAAAGCTTGCCGGCGCTTGATATAACTGTAGACTTCTTACCCTGGGCATTTACAATTTCCTGCCGATAAGTGAGAAACTCAGATTTTCCATCGGTAAGTTTGGCTATTTGCTGAAAAACATCAAGACCTGAACTTGAACGATTCAAACCATCGCAAGCAATCGTATTGATTTGAATACCTCGCGAAATAGCGTCCTTGCTTTCAGACTGCCAGTCATAATCGCCCGAATATGCTTTCGGTCCGGCATCGCCTACTAAAAACAGGAGCTTCACGGTTTTCTTTTCTTTTGACCAGCTCAGATCATTCACTGCCGCATGCAAAGCTTCGTTTACGGCTTCCGGCTCATCACCGCCGCCGTCGGCCTTTAGAGATGAAATATCCTCTACCACCTTATCTATGTTGTCGCTAAATTGAAAAACTCTTGTCACATACTCATCGCCTCGGTCTCGATAAGCTACGAGCCCGACTCTGATTTCAGGACTAGGCTTTGCCCCGGATAGTTTAGCTACTATCTCTTCGGTTTTGCTTTTCACTGCATCGATTTCATTTTGCATAGACCCTGTGGTGTCGATACAAAATGCCAGATCGATTCGAGGACGTTGACTTTCTTCTTTTTCAGCCATTGCTTTGTTTAGAAAAGGAGCAGAAATCAAAAACGACCCTGCTATAAACAGGGCAGCGGTGAGAAGACTACGCTTAGCCATGTGCAAATCCTCATTAATCCATAGTAAGCAGCTTATCCTTCCGGCTGCTCAAGTGCTGCCAGATTTAAGATGAGCAAATACTGGGGCTAACCCTAGCGAAAAAAAATCTGTTCATTCAATAGCTTCAGGAAGCTATTGAATATGGCGGCAGCAGAAAATCGAAGTCGGCACAAAAATCATTGGGCTTGCCGATTGTTTTTTCAATCAACTCAGCTGCCTCAGGACGATTTTGCGCCCTGAAGATTTTGCACTTTATTCTCAAGCAATAAATATGCAGAGCTTGCTCGTCTGTTTTGGAAACAGCCTCCAGAGCCAGGTTGATATTTTCCATTGCTTCTGAAAGCCGGGAATTTTGCAAATAATTCTGGGCAAGCAATGCGTAATACTCTGCTTTCATTGAGTTCTTTCTGAGAGCCTTGCTTTTATATTTAGCCAGTAATCCGTTGAGTTCGGCAGGGGCAGCTTTAGTAAAAAGAATTATTCGCGCCGACATCGCGACAGGACCTAAATGCTCGGCATCAGGCAAGGGACTTCTGTCATAGTTAAAAGCCGCATGAGGGTCGCTTCGCTTCAATATATCGAGCAGCATCTTGAGCTCTTCGATTTTTTCCACAGATCTAAAAAATTGACTGGAATTGCGCGCTGAGTCGGCCGATAGCAAAAACTCCTTTGCCTCAGCACAAATTTTTTCTGCGTCGGCGAAGGCTCCAGAGCTCAGATAAATTCGAATGATCTGTGCAGCCAGATAGCTTTCAGAATCAAGAGCGTAAGCGTCGTTAGCCATTTGAGCCTGTTCTTTCAAGGCATTCTTCAACAAAGCAATAGCTTTTTGAATTTCATTTCGCCGGATCAGCAATTCACAATAGCGCTCAAGCACAAGACAATAAAGTCGCCGGGACAATCCGCTTTGACCTTTCAATATACGCATGGCTTGAAGCAAATATTTATCGGGGGCTTCGTTTGATCGCTCAGCGATTGAGGAAAGCATCAAGAGAGCCCTTGCCGAGACGCTTTTCTCGCCGGCCGTCGAAATCAAAGAAAGAAGCATACGACGCGCCTCTTCTAATTTGCCTTGATTAATCAAACATTCGGCAAGATCTACCTGCAGTCTCTCTTTTCCGGGAGCCGCAGTCGCAGCGCAGAGCCCCTGAACATAGGAGGCGATGCGAAGCTCTTTTTCGCATTGATTCCAGTCTGCCATTTTGAAATAAATGCGCGAAAGTCCATAATGAGCCATCGCCAGTACTTCATTATCCAGAGGCGACGGCTCACGTTCCTTTTCTTCGGCTTTCAATATAGCTTCGCGGTAAAGAGCTCTGGCTTCATCAGGGCGATCGGTGAAAAGCAATTCGTCGGCCAGATTTAAGAGTGCAAGCGCTGAAATAGGATGAGTACTACGCTCCTGTATTTTTTTTCCAAGCAAAACTTTATTAGGGTCCTGACGCTGCGGTCCCTTCCAGGCCGCATAAGCAAAGAGCCCGAGAAGCAGCACCAATATAGCGAGCAATGCTATCTTAAGATAGCGATCATCGCCAAGCTCATTTACTTGCGGCGCAGCCGGAGCTGCAAAAACCGCCGAGATAGACATCGACATAGCTTTTGGCCGGCGGCCCTGCTGAAATCGCAAAAGATCCTTTTGCAAAAGCTCCATGCTTTCAAAACGATCTTCAGGCCGTTTCGCCATACACTTAAATACAATATTCTGAGCCGGCCCTGGAATTTTCAATTCCGGAACCAGTTTATCGAAACGAAGCGGATTTTCACTTACATGCTTCGACATGGTTTCAATAATATGTTCGCCTTTCAAAGGCGGCTTCCCTGTAAGACAGATGTACATCAGGCAGCCCATGGAATAAATATCGGCGCGTTGATCCAGCTCTCTTCCCAGACACTGCTCTGGGCTCATATAAAGCGGACTGCCGATAATCGCGCCTTTGGCGGTGAGTTCTTGCAACTCAAGCCCGGATGACGGCAGGAGCTTTGCCATGCCGAAATCGGTCAAAAATGCAGTTTCCTTTCCGCCCGAATCTCGCGTCACAATAATGTTCCCCGGCTTCAGACTGCGGTGAAGCACACCATGACTGTGCGCATGATTAAGCGCATCGGCTATCTGAATAAAAAGATTCCAGGCACGCGGCAAGGGCAAAGGTCCGGCTTTAAGCAGCTCGGAAAGCGGCTTGCCATCCAGAAAATCCATAATCAAAAAAGCTTGGCCGCTATCACTCTGCTCCAGAGAATGAACCTTAACTATGTTTGGATGAGAGAGCATGATTTGTGCTTTGGCTTCCTGCTCAAAACGTCTCAAGCTATCTTCTTTATCCAGGAGAAAGCTGTGCAGCACTTTAGCAGCAAAAATTCTGCCGTCGCTCAGTCTTGAAACCTTGAATATGACGCTCGTGGCACCATGTCCAAGCGCCTCAAGAATTTCATAGTTGCCCAGGCGTTCACCCTTAGCTGAATTCATTTTGAAGAAACGAGCTTCAGGCGTGACTGGCGATTGCTGTTTTTTCGCCGCCCGAGGACAACTCACTCTTGTACCACTCAATTGTTTGAGTCAGGCCGCTGCGCAAATCCACTTTCGGAGACCAGCCCAGAAGAGTTTTCGCTCGGGTAATATCAGGCAGCCTTCTTTGAGGATCATCAACAGGAAGAGCTTCAAACTTTATCTCTCCAGGCGACCCGGTTAGCTCGGTGATCAAACTGGCAAGCTCAAGTACGGTTCTCTCTTCCGGGTTACCGATGTTTACCGGCTCGTGATACTCGACTTCCATCAACTTGCGTATGCCGTCGACAAGATCTGAAACAAACTGGAAGCTGCGCGTTTGCTTGCCTTCTCCGTAAACGGTCAGAGCTTGACCTGTTAAAGCTTGCTTGATGAAAGAGGAAACCACACGTCCATCATCCGGTCTTAAGCGAGGTCCATAGCAATTAAAAATACGCACAATCCGCGTATCGAGCGCATGCTTCTTGTGATAAGCCATGGTCAGAGCTTCAGCAAAGCGTTTAGCTTCGTCGTAAACACCGCGAGGTCCAATGGGATTAACATTTCCCCAGTATGTCTCCGGCTGCGGGTGAAGCAGTGGATCACCGTATACTTCAGAGGTGCTGGCAAGCAAATATTTGGATTTTTTTGCAAGAGCCAAACCCAGCGTATTGTGCGTTCCAAGCGAATTTACTTTCAAAGTTTCAATAGGCAAATTCAAATAGTCGATCGGACTTGCCGGACTGGCGAAATGAATAACCCAGTCGATATCACCAATTAAATGAATGTGGTTACTTACGTTGTGATGAATATACTCAAATTTCCGATTGCCTTGATGCTGCGCAATATTACTGAAATTGCCGGTAAGCAAATTATCCATAACCAGAACTTGGTGCCCTTCTTCGAGCAACCGGTCTGTAAAATGCGAACCGATAAATCCGGCACCACCTGTTACAAGAACTCTCACATTCCTATTCCTCTATATACAAACCCGGCTGCTTTCAGCTCTTCCTTATTCAAAACATTGCGACCATCTACGATGATGCGATTTTTCATGGATGAAGCAATGCGATGCCAGTCCAGATTCTGAAACTCGGCCCACTCGGTGACAAGCACCAGTGCATCGGCACCGTCAGCCAGCTCCTGAACATTGTGACAATAATCGATTTCCAGTTCAGGATGCAAACGCTTGCAACTAGCAATTGAAACCGGGTCATAAGCTCTAAGCGAAGCACCCATTTTGATCAACTGAGAAGCAATCGTTAAACTTGCGGCATCGCGCAGGTCGTCTGTATCCGGCTTGAATGAAAGTCCCATCAAAGCAATGACTCGACCTTTGATGATCTTCAGTTCTTCTTGCAGCTTCTTGATCGCCACATGACGCTGATTCTTATTCACTGAAATTGTAGCTTCCAGCAAAGGAGTAGGAGCGCTGTATTCACGAGCCACTTCAATCAAAGCGTGCACGTCTTTGCCGAAGCAGCTGCCTCCCCACCCAACCCCGGCGTTTAAGAAAGCAGTGCCGATTCGCTTATCAAGACCAATGCCACGAGCAACTTCTTTAACATCGGCACCAACGCGTTCACAAATACCGGCCATTTCATTAGCAAAACTGATTTTCATTGCCAGAAAAGCGTTGGCTGAATACTTGATCATTTCAGCCGAAGCCAGATCGGTGACCACAAATGGAACAGCTGCAAAACCTGCAGGGCGAGCGGCTGTTTCAGGCGGACTGAATGTTTGTTCTATTAAAGGGCGATAGAGCTCACGCATTCTGTTGATCGCGCCTGCATCCGAAGAGCCGATAACGACCCGATCCGGATAAAAAGTGTCGTGCAAAGCACTGCCTTCTCTCAGGAATTCAGGGTTGCTAACAACGCTGAAACTGAGTGAATCCGGTTTAGCACTGCGGGCCGGCACCGTTTGCACAGCCTGCATACCCTGATTGACAAGCATTTCCACCCAGTTGCCCGAGCCCACCGGAACTGTCGATTTATTGACGATTATTCGCTTGCGTCCGGAATCAAGAGCGGCGCCGATTGACCGGGCAACTGCAACCACCGCCGACATATCGGGCTCGCCGCTTGGCAAAGGAGGCGTACCTACACAAATAAATATAATCTCGGAGCTCTTAACTCCCTCGGCGATATTGTCGGCAAAGCTCAATAATTCACCGTCGGCGTGGCTTTTCAAAAGCTCGGAAACACCGGGCTCATAGAAAGGACATTCTCCCGAACGCAGCATTTCGAGCTTATGCTTGTCAGCCTCGACAACTACTACTTTATGACCTAAATGTACGAGGCTGCAGCTAGTGACCAGCCCGACATATCCCGCACCAATTACGCAAACATCCACTTTTCAAATTTCCAGAGTCAAACGACCTTCAATATAACAATAAGGTCTCAAAATGTCAGGAAACTAAAGCTTGTGTTAGCCTGATTTGATATCAAGCAATAAAGAAGCTCTTCGAGCTTGAAAGCTAAAGCACGCTAAAATAGCATTCGTCGGCAGCCGAGCTCCTGTAGATAGAATGTCCTCTATTCAAGAATTCATAAGAACAATAGCGCGCTTGAGAGCGCCGGACGGCTGCCCCTGGGATAAAGAGCAGGACCATAAAAGCCTGGCTCGTTATTTGCTGGAAGAAAGTTACGAAGTGCTGGAGGCGATTCATCAAGAGGAACCAGCCAAGCTCAAAGAAGAGCTGGGCGACCTCCTTTTGCAAATTGTTCTGCACGCCCAAATCGCCAGTGAAAAAGGCGATTATGACATGGAAGCAATTGCCGCAGGCATAAATGCCAAGATGATTTCCAGACACCCCCATGTTTTTGGGGAAAAGAAGCTGGACTCGGCCGGCGCAGTTGTTACCCAATGGGAAGAATTGAAAAAACAGGAAGCAAAAAATAACGGCGAACAAGGGTCAATAATAGATTCCGTGCCTCGGGCGCTGCCGGCCTTGCTTAAGTCTTTGAAAGTTTCGGAAAAAGCCGTAAGCCAGGGTTTTGAATGGCGTGATTTCGACGAACTCTGGCAAAAGGTAATGAGTGAAATCGAAGAGCTGAAAGAAGCACTGGCCATGGAGCCCGGACCGGAACGGCAAAAAGAAGTGGAGCTCGACTTAGGCGACGTGCTTTTCTGCATGGTCAACGTTGCCAGATGGAACAAGTTGAATCCGGAAGAATCATTGCTTGTCGCAATTGATAAGTTCAGGCAGCGCTACAAGAAAATGGAAGAGCTGTCGGAGCGCCCTTTAAACGAGCTTAGCAAAGATGAGCTGGCACAGTACTGGCAAAAAGCCAAAGCCGAGTTCAGCCAAAAATCCTGATCTGAAAAGCGGCACCACCAGCGGTGACTACTACATGGGCGCCGCTGCTTGCTGAGCAATGGAGCGCACTGCCGCCGAAG
>JAIEPM010000157.1 GCA_019748395.1 Candidatus Obscuribacterales bacterium | reverse complement strand
GCGTGTGGTTTCGGAAGTTCTGGAATCAAACGGCTCAACCAGCATGGCTTCCACTTGCGGCTCCTGTCTGGCACTTCTGGACGCAGGAGTTCCGCTGAAAGCCCCGGTTGCAGGAATTGCCATGGGCTTGATTCTGGAAGGCGATCGTTTCGCGATTCTATCGGACATTCAAGGTCTGGAAGACTTCTTGGGCGATATGGACTTCAAAGTCACCGGCACCCGCGAAGGAATCACCGCCTTGCAAATGGACATCAAGATTGAAGGCATTTCGCTCGACATCATGAAAGTTGCCCTTGAGCAAGCCCGTCGTGGACGTATGCACATTCTGGATAAGATGGAAGCGGTAATCTCAGAACCGAGAGCCGAGCTCTCCAAGTGGGCACCACGCATCCTCACAATTCATATTGATCCGGAAGATATCGGAACAGTTATCGGGCCCGGCGGCAAAATGATCCGCAAGATCATCGAAGAAACCGGCGCCACGATCGACATCGAAGACGACGGCACAGTCAGAATCGCTTCGGTTGTGGCAGGCGGCGGAGAAGCTGCCCGCGACACGATTATTCGACTGCTAAAGCGAATTACAGTCGGTGAAGTCTATAGTGGACGAGTAACCAGAATTATTCCTGTGGGCGCGTTTGTGGAAGTGCTTCCGGGCAAGGAAGGCATGGTTCATATATCGCAGCTGGAAAATCGCAGAGTCGAAAAAGTCGAGGATGTGGTTTCAGTCGGACAGAGAGTCGTGGTTAAAGTCAAAGAAATAGACGACCGCGGTCGCGTCAATCTGACCATCAAAGGCGTAAGCCCTGAAGAAAAAGCAGCAATGGAAGCCAAGGTATAACAACCCGGCAATCTGACTCAAATAAAAGCTCAACCGATATCGGTTGAGCTTTTTGAATTAAGGCAAAATTCCGGCAAAACGCCCAAAGCGAAAGGGGGAACAAAGTCCCCCCTTTCTAAAACAAAGCTCGTATCGGACTACTTGGACACTTTGTCCTTGAACTCTTTACCAGCTGAAAATGCAGGCACTCTTTTAGCCGGTACATGAATCTTCTGACCGGGCTTCTGAGGGTTGTTGGTTTCGCGAGCCTGGCGTTCACGAGGCTCGAAAGTTCCAAAACCAACCAGAGTTACTTTTTGTCCTTTAGCGACAGTATCGACAACAACATCGGTGAGTGCACCGAGCATTTCTTCAACTGCCTTCTTAGTATTATTTGTACGAGCCGCTATTTCTGCGGCTAGTTCTGCTTTGTTCACTGAGATTCCTCCCACTCGGCGCTTCGTAGTAAACCACGTAACCCGCAAGGATACAGCACTCGGGGGGACGAGACAAGAGCAATGGGCAAAAAAAATCGCTCTTCAAAACTATCTTCGTCGACAAAAGTTGCTCAGAGGAAAAGATCTGAGATCTCAGAAAATTTCAAAGAGCCAAAAACGGCTTCAGTTGCACTTCTTTACAACTTCGGTCGGCTGACGTCCTGCTGGCAAAAGCTCAATTTTGACAGGCTTGATTTTGGGGGTGGATTCAAGTCTGAAAGCTAGAAAAAATCCGCTTTTTTCAAGAATATGGTGTGAAATCCGGATCATTTTGGGAACAAATACTGTGTAGCGGATTGAGTGAGTAAAACGTTGACTGAGACAGCTTCAGCATTAAAGCCGACTGACTCGAGAAGCGTGTCGTTCTTTGCGGCAAACACCGCAGAATCGAAAAAAGCGGTTGGAACGCTCATTCTTGATGTTAGGACAGTGACCGTAATGACTGATTACTTTGTAATCACAGGAGGTCAATCGTCCTCCCAGGTCAGAGCCATCGCAGACGCGATTGAAGAAAACCTGGCCGAACACGGACTCAAACCCAGAGCCGTGGAAGGTAAAACAGAGGGTCGGTGGGTATTGATGGACTATGGTGATCTCATTGTCCACATACTCCAGGAGAGAGAACGTAACTACTACAAGCTCGAACAATTCTGGAACCACGCTTTAATTGTGGATCGCGATGAATGGTATCGAGACAGTGATTACGATATGACCGAGGAGACCTAGGGCGATTCGCCTGTCGAGCATTAGGGGTACGCTATGAGCTTCAGAACAAGACTGCAAACATTTGTCGAGAATCGCCAGAAAATTCAAATCTGGTACGGAATGGGCTGTCACAACACAGTCACAGGACGGGTTCTTAACGTCGACCACGACCACATCGATATGGAGTCTTACTCACACGAAAGTGATGGTCAGATTCACATCCGTCGTATCCTGGTGCCCCTGCACTTGATTCTGCACATCGACATTACGAGTGCCGAAGCTGAAGAAAGCGATGAAGATATCACGGTCAACTTCGACACTGAAAAAAACTCTTCCCCGGCGATGGC
Organism: Candidatus Obscuribacterales bacterium; assembly: GCA_019748395.1. GTDB lineage: Bacteria > Cyanobacteriota > Vampirovibrionia > Obscuribacterales > Obscuribacteraceae > JAIEPM01. Next base: position 7,617 of record JAIEPM010000157.1, on the reverse strand, counting down.
CGTAGTTGACCTGCCGGAACCGCCACGCGGTTATGCAGTGCGTGTGCTGTCGCAACTCAACGCATCTTATTCAAACAGATTTTCCAGAATGTGCCCGGGACCAGGCGGCATCTACTTCGCTGTCGACGGCAGCGTCTGGCACATAGACTCCACAGGGCAGATGACCGAGTATGCACGCATCCGCGGCAACACGACCATCTCGGGCTTACGCTTCGACCGCAAGAGCGTTCTATATGTCGCTACTATTCAGGGCACAGTTTACAAAATCGACCCGAACAAGAGCGGGCGGGTACTGGCTCAGCTGGACGGCAGCCTGACAGGCGGCGGCACCTTCCTTTCGGACCTGGTTCTCACACAGAACGACGAAGTCATTGTTTCGAACTTCCCCTCCAACACAGGCGGTATCTTCAAAGTCGACCGCTCCGGCGAATACGAAGTGGTTGTAGGCGGTGCCGGACACGGCACACAGGGACTGCTTCTCGACCAGGACGGACACCTCTGGGGACTTGAGCATTCGACAGGCTCAGTCGTGAAAAGAACACTGGAAGGTCGCGAACTGGCAAGAGTGCAGGTGGCAGACCCGGAAGCATTCAACTTCGCAGACGGCTTTGACGGCAACCTCGCTATCGACACACTGGGAAGAATTTACGTGACGGCAGGACGCGCCGGCAGCGTGTTCAGAGTCAACCGTGACGGACGAGTCGACACATTCCTGAACGGATTGGTCAACCCCACCGGTGTTACTTTCAGCCAGGACGGCACAATCTTTGTCCTTGAAGCAGGACGCTCGAGAGTACTCAGAATAATCGCTCTCGATAAAGCAGAAAGAACCTCATCAGCCACAGCACTGAGCTGAGCAAGAACAACTGAAATAACTGAGAGAGGGATTCAAAAGAATCCCTCTTTCTCTTTGACTTTAGCCGAAAAGAACAAAGCGCCGAAAAATCCGGCCGATACTCGGCCAAAAGAAGCCGCTCCGCGCTTATTAACGGCTGACCAGCACCGATTCTTCTTTGTAGAGAGATTCTATTAAGTCGCGATATTTGGCTTTCAGAACATTGCGCTTAATTTTCAAAGTCGCAGTCAGCTCGCCATTTTCAACAGAGAGTTCTTGCGGCAGAATTGAAAAGTTGCGTACTCTCTCATAGTCCGCAAGCGGAGCACATTTTTTGTTGATTTCGCTTTTGAGATAGCTGTTCAGTTCCGGATTTTGAAGCAAGTCGGAAAAATCTTTGAAGCTCCAGGATTTTTCATTCGCGAACTCGCTTGTAGCTTGTTCATCCAGAGTCAGCAAAGCAACCAGAGTTTTCTTCTTGTCACCAAAAACAATTGCTTGTGAAATAAGCGGAATTGTTTTGAGTACATTTTCGATTTTTTGAGGTGCAATATTTTTGCCTGCAGAGTTGACGATAATATCTTTTTTGCGGTCTGTTATTTTCAAATAGCCGTCTGCATCGATAACACCGATGTCACCAGTGTGAAACCAGCCGTCATTGAAGACCTCGGAGTTCATTTCGTCAGCTCGATAATATCCTGTAAAAATACTTGGACCACGGAAACAAACTTCCCCGTCATCAGCAATTTTCATTTCAACAGATTTCAATTTCGGACCAACACAACCAAACTTATTTTTGTCGATACGATTGACGTTTGTAGGTGCAGAAGTTTCAGTAAGACCATAGCCTTCAAGAACCGTAATGCCGATTGCATTGAAAAATTCGATAACCTCTGCAGTCGCAGGAGCGCCACCACTGATGATTAGCTTCAGGCGAGCGCCAATACGCTCTCGCAATTTGCTGAGTACAAACTTTTCTGCAATCGCAAATTTCAATTTCAATATCCGGCCCGGCTCTTTACCGGAATTTTTTTGTGCCTGCACTTCTCTGCCGACATTTATCGACCACTCAATCAATTTACGAGCGCGACCGGAAGCACCATCTATGCCGCCTTTAACCTTACTGTAAATTTTGTCGAGTATGCGCGGCACCACAAGCATGTGAGTGGGCTGAACTTCGCCCATATTCTTGGCGACATATTCTATGCCCTCTGCGTAAGCGCAAGTGCAGCCGCTGTAAATCCAGTAATACTCACCGCAAACTCTTTCAAAAACATGCGATAAAGGCAGGAAAGAAAGGAAAGTGTCACCTTCACCAACAGGCAGAAGCTCAGGCAAATCCGCCAGAACGCTCAAAATATTATGGTGAGTCAGCATCACGCCTTTGGGAGTGCCGGTAGTGCCGGATGTATAAATGATGGTCGCGAGCTTTTCGCGAGAAACACCGTCCCGGCGCTGATCGACGACCTCGGGCTGCTCGGCTTTCAATGCACGCCCCTGCTCAAGCAATTCTTCAACACCAATCAGCAGACCTTCTTCTACAGTCAGCTCGGAAAGTGATTTACCTTTGCTTGGTGCAGTAAGCAAAACCAGTTTTTTCAAATGCGGCACTTTAGCTCGCACTTTTAAGAGCTTATTGAGCAGGGCTTCGTTATAAACGAATACTATTTTAGCTTCGGAATTGTTGAGAATATGTTCGAGATCGGAACTGGAGCTGGTCGGATAAATCGGCACAGACACGCCGCCGGCGCTGATAATTGACAGGTCGGCTGCTACCCAGTGATGAGAAGTCGGAGCAAGCACAGCCGCGCGTTCATCTGCCTGGAAGCCCAGAGCAGCCAGGCCGAAGCTCATGTCTTTTACCAGCGCAGCCAGATCGGTCCAGCTCATGTCGCGATAAGGCGCACGATTCTCCTTGTAGCGTAAAGCTACAGCAGGACCTGATTTCTCGGCTCTCTCAACCAGCAAATGTGCTAAAGACTGTGGCACGATGCCCCCTTCTTTTGGATGCTTTCAAACACTTCTCTAAAAACTGAAAATCAAACACCAATTTAATTATAATCAGTTATCGAGTGGTCACAAATTGCGCCATTTTCATGATCCGCCGCTGCAGCTGCCCAGGGCGCACTGATGGCATCTTATAGGCTGCCAAAGACTTTTTTCATTTTGAAATATCGTCTCAATGAGGCTTGCAAATCATAAGCGCGCGCTTATATTAGCTCTGTCGAATCAAAGTGCAGGGCTTGCCCAGTTCGCTATGCCATAAGCTGATTTCGTCGGCAACTTCATCTAGTTGAGGGTCAAACATCAAATCATGCCAGGCTTCAGGCAGATGAACATGTTTTTTGGAAGGCGCATTCAGCCTGGCAAAAAGCTTGCCGTTCAACTCGTTGTTTACGATTCTATCTTGACCGGCTGTAATCATAAGCACAGGCACTGCCGTTGCTTTTAAATTCGCAAGCACATGCTGAGATAGTTTCAAAAGTTCAAACAACATGCTTCCCGGCACTGCGACTCGCTTTTCTTCATCTTTTTCCAGCCATTCTCTTACCGAGGAATCCCTCGAAACAAGCTCAAAACCATAAGGCAATGAAACCGGACGCTGCGGCGCAAAAATTGCAGAAAGCACTGATGAAATTTTATAAGCAGGCGTGAAAGCTTTCGGATGTCCATCAAATCCTGGAGAGAAAATGACAATGCCGCTTACTTTTACGATTTGACTTGTCGCCATCACCACCAGCGCGCCCATGCTGTTACCCATCAAATAGAGAGGCAATCCGGTGAATTTAGCCGAAACAAAGGCCAGAACAGCGGCCAGATCGTCAATCCACTGTTTATAAGATTTGAATGGGCGCCGGCGGCGGTTGCCGAAGCCGCAATGATCATAAGCCAGCACAAAAAAGCCTCGTTTAGCAAGCTCTCTGGCTTCAGCTTCAAACCAGGCACTGTGGGCACCGAGCCCATGAACAAGCAAAGCCACGCCCTGAGCACCCTGAAACTGTCCCCAGGAGCGCAACTTTATAGTTTCGCCGGAAAGCGGCGCCTCAAGAAAATTACAACTTGGATTCAAGTCAATTTGTTCAATCATGCCTACATTATAAGCCCATGGACAGATCATGATTTAATTAACTTGAGACTGCCTGTCACCTGGCAACTTCTGGAGGCCGCATTAGCGAAGAAACAAGCCATGAGCAGGGTCCTGCGCCTATTGCAGCTCCCCCACCCCCGGGAAAAACTTTCAACTGGTGGTGGATTTTGCTTGTGCTTGCGCTGCTTGGTCCAATAATTTTCTTTTTTGCGATGCCGGAAGCGCCCTTAAACCGGGCAATAGCCCTGATCAAGACCAACAAAGCCGCTGCCGCTTTGCCTATATTAGAGGAAATAGCCCAGAAACAGCCGGACAACATGGCATATATGCCCTGGCTTGCGCAGTGTTATTTGAGCACAGACCGCCTGGCAGAGGGCAGAGCGATGCTGGACACATCGATAAAGCTGAAGCTGCCCTGCTCGACGGTAGCCCCTGTGGTCGTCAATTTTTCCCAGTATTATTGCCGCAAAAACGATTATCCGGAAGCCGAAAAGCTGATTAATTCAGCCCAGACCCTTTGCCCCAGCGAAGATTTCCAGCTTGAACGCAAGTCGATTTACTCGCAATGGGCCGAGTACGACGCAGGCAGAAACCTGCAAACAGAAGCACTCAAGCATCTGGAAGTCCTTGCTTCCATGGAAGGCGGTCTAAATCCCAAGCTGGCTCACACAATGGCGGAGTTGTACCGGGAAGAAGCTGCAATTGAAGAAACTCAAAAAGGAAATGATCAAAAAGCGATTCAGCTCCTTGAGAAAAGCCTTCTGGTAGCCGATGAGCCGGCCAGCCGCATAGCTCTTGCCGGTCTTTACATAAAAAATAACGAAGACGCTAAAGCACTTAAGCACTTGAGCGAAGTTTGCAAATCAGATCAAAACAATCTGGAAGCGCGGCACCGACTGATTGAAAGCGCCATAAAACTGGAAGACTGGAAATGCGCTCAATCAGCGGCAACAGAGCTTGCAGATCGAGAGCGCTGTCTTGAAAATTTCGAACTTTTGGCATCAATAGATTTGAAGTTGAACAATTTTCCAGGCGCGGTTAAAGCCCTGGAAGACGCTATACCACTGGCTCCTAAAGACCTGGACTTGCTGGAAAAACTGGAAGCGGCATTGAGCAACTGGTCCCAAGACCTTGTCAAACACGGTAAGCAAGAAGAAGCCATCAGCGTCAAAACTCGCGCCGAGCGAACCGCCGAAGCTAAAAAGGAACTTCAAAAAGAGCTTAATCCTGAAGCTGAAGCCGCACCGGTCGTAGCGGCCGACGCCAGAGGCAATCCACCCATTGCCCTGATTACATCTCGAATCTGGCTCTCAAAAGGCAGTTTCACCCCCGAAGGTGAAATAAAAATTCGCAATATAGCCAAAGATCCGCTCTCGGAACTCTCGCTCACCGTAGCCTTTTATGACAACACCCTGAAAAAGCGTACCGGTTCAGTCTCGGTTTCGGCAGCAGGCAGTGCACATCCACTTTTGCCGGGACAAAGCCGAGTGCTCTATTTTTCCTCTCCCAGCATTGTTCGCGCCGAACACCAGCTTTCAGTAATAATTTTTTGGAAAGGCAAGTTGATAAGAGAACTCCCGGTGGTAAAGGAGCGCTAATTCATTGACGCCTGAAAACCCTCATTGCTCGGACTTGAGACTTGAAATGTTATGCTATTTAGGCAAGTGGAACTCAGGTCCTGGAAGGGGGCCGAAATTCAGTTTTGAGGAAATGGTGAATTTAGATGGAATCTTCAGCTCCGCCGGCTTGTAGGCACGAATACGTCAAAATTTACCAGCGAAAAATCAAAGGACTGGAACGCCGCCTGGTCGCCACGAAAGCTTACCTGCCAGTGGGCTTCAAAATGGCCGACTTCGGTCATCTTAGCGAAGGTAGTTATTGCTTTTGTACAAAGTGCAGAGCTCGCCTCTTTCCAAAGCGCACAGCCGCTGATAAAGCAGCAGCACGCCTGGCCAATCAGCAGAAAATCGCAAATGCAGAGTCCCTTGCGGCCATCGAAGATCTTGAGGACGGCGAAGGCATCAAAGATGAAACAACAGAGGAAAGCAGCAAAGAAACAAGCAACAGCATTCACGTGGAAGAACTGGAAATAATACCGCTTGAGCTCGAAGACCTGGCTGAGAGCTCAAGTGAAATGACAGCCTCCGAAGAGGAAGACGAGGGCTGAATACATGCTCTGCACAAAACCCGAGACTAGAAGGGAGAACTCATGAGAATCGACAAAGTAGGATCATTGTTAAGTAAGCTTCTGCTGGCATTTCTGGCCTTTCCGCCAATTTATATTGTGGTCAAATATCTGCGCTGGTGCAGCAAACAGGAGAAAAGCAGCAGCGCCGAAGAATCTGAAGAAAACTAAAACCCGGCAAGTCCGAAAACCTTTATTTTGACCGGCGAGTTTCCGGGAATATTTCATATAGACCCGAATACTCGCAAACTTACTAATCAGGCAGAATAGTTGCGAGTTTCACTTCAAGAAACAAAGAAACCTGCCTCCAACTGAATAAAATGCAGCGCTATCTGGCAAGAATTATCAGAGCCGTTATCGTCTCAGTCCTCGGAGTGGGCGGTGGCGTAGGGCTGCTTGCCTTTATTGCACTTGTTATGCTCAACTCGGATCAGCTTACTGCCATTGAAGTAGGCTTGAAGTCAGCGCTGGTTATCGGGCTGGGCTTCGGTTGCTTCATGGCCCTGGTGTTTTTGTTGACCGATTTGACCATGCGCTTATTTATGGCAAACGGACGCTACGACGAAATCTGGGAACTGGAACAAAGCAGAGAACTTGAAATGGAAGGTAACTTAAAAAACATTCGCCGTCTCTGCAGAGAAGCACTACTGGTGGTACCAAATTTAAAATCAGTTTCCGAAGGCAGTGAACAAGCAGGCATGACGGCCTCCACCGGCAACAGCTGGCGCTCACCGGGAGAAGAAGTCGAAATAAAGTTCGAACAGCTCGATGATTCGCACTGGCGCATCAAGTGCCATAGCCGCTGCGCGCAGGAAAACATAGCCTACGACTACGCCAAAAATTATGAAAACGTCGAAAGCTGGCTCAAAAGAGTTCTCTACCTTGCCGAGCAACAACAACAACAACAACAACAACAGCAACAGCAGCAAAAGTCGACTTAGCTTAGTCAAGTCAGGAATGAGCAATGACAAATCAACCGGCAGATGAGGAAGAACTAGGCGATCTTATTCTTGAGTTTCGCGAAAAAAGACTCGTAGACCGCCCCAAGAAGCTGGATACAATGATTGATACGCAAGCCATGCGCTTCCTGGAAGCTATGGACTTTCAGTCTTTCGGAAACTTATCCAGTGCCGTTGAGAAGTTTATGATGGATGCACCCTTGTTTCAGGGTGATGTCAGCTTCTCACGAGCAGCCCTGGCGCTGGATCTAACCGCCCAGCTTTTCAGCTTGATTGATACGGACAAAAACAATTTGATCAGCCGAGAAGAATTTGCATATCTTTTGCTCAAAACAAATGAAGCGAATAAACAGGCACTCAGCTGGTTGATTGAGAATTTTAATGCCTTTACTCAAGCTTGCTTTTTTAAAGACCAGATCAGCCGCGATGACATTGAAGCCGGAAGAAATGTATTTCACGGACTCAAAGTCGTAAACGATAAATTCGGATTTCACAAGCAACCGACTGCCGAAAATCTGCAAGAGCTTGATCATGATCAAGTGAAAGACTT
>JAIEPM010000258.1 GCA_019748395.1 Candidatus Obscuribacterales bacterium | reverse complement strand
AACCATGTAAATCATGCCTCGATTCGTCTTTTAACAAGGCAACGCAATATTGTATCCACGCCGCCACAAACCTGCTGCGGGGCGCTTGCGCAGCATGCGGGTGAAACAGAAATAGCACGCAAGCTTGCTAAAGAAAACATCGAATATTTTGAAAAGCTGCCCGGCAAAATAGTTGTGACATCTGCCGGTTGCGGAGCGATGCTCAAAGAATACGGCGAACTTTTGGCCGACGACCCGGAATGGAAAGACCGCGCCCACGAATTTTCAGCGCGCATTCGAGATATTTGCGAAGAGCTGGCCGAAGGGGAATTCAGCTCGAGCCCCGGAGTTCTGAACAAAACGGTTGCTTATCACTCTGCCTGCCACCTCTTTAATGTCCAGAAAGTCAAAGAACAGCCGCTGAAACTGCTCAAACAAATTCCCGGCGTAAAATTGATTCCGCTGCAAGATGCCGAGCAATGCTGTGGAAGCGCAGGAATCTACAATCTTTTGCACACGGAAATGAGCCTGCAAGTGCTTGAGCGCAAAATGTCCTGCGTACAAAATACCGGGGCCGAGATTCTGGTTACAACAAATCCCGGTTGCCTGTTGCAACTGGAAGCCGGTATTGAAGAGCGGAAGCTGCCGATGAAGGTATATCACCTTGTTGAACTGCTGGACGAAGCTTTTCAAAACAAATGAGCGTCAGCGAATTCGCTTTTTCAATGCAAGAACAGCACTGCGCTGCTCTTGATTTTGATTGGCAAGCTCCGTACTGAAAAACGGATCGCTGCTGATTAGAGCTTGCGGATTGAACTTGCTCTTCTTCCAAACATCGCCACTACCGGCAGTATCGCTTGCCGACTTGAGCTGCTTTGATTTCTCGGCATCAGTCAGAGAATGGTCGGCAATTAGCAAGTCTTCGCCGGCTGCCAGACGTATTTCTTCGCCCTTACCGGCCTCACTGAAACGAACACCGACTGCACGATCAGTCTTGCTCGATTCCAGAACCCGAACTCGGCTCAGCCCCGGTCCGACAACATCAACAAGAGCTGCTGCTCCGGCTTCGACTCGAACACTGATTAAGCCGGTATCGACAATAATCGCTTTTCCCTGAGAGTAAGCAAGCAGTTCTCCTTTTGTGAATGAAAACGCTCTGCCGTCTATTGATTTCAAGGCACCGGGCGAGAGCATGACAAAAGAACCGTCATAGGCTGCAATGCTTTCACTTCCTGTTTTTGGAAGCGCGGCAGGCGCAGGCACTGTCCAGAATCGAAAATTATTGTTCTCATTGCTGCGTCCGGACTCTGAAGCAAGAGGGCTGCTCAACGCTAGAGTTTCAAGATCTGGAGCCAGAGTAGTAGTAATCTCGTTTTTCAAAGGTGAATGCGAAATGTCGATAGAGAATTTGTTCAAGTCAAGCGAAAGCCCTGGCTTCTCGGGATTTTCAGGCTTTTTAAGCTGCTCGCCGGACTCGGCAGGCGGCAGAGGCAGAGGACTAGTACCGGTGCTGATCTGGGGCAGAGCCGAGGGCATTTGACCGGAACTCAGCGGCATCGCCCCAACAGAGAGAGAGGGAAAGTCGTCCTTTTTCTTCTTAGCAGGCAGATAAAGTCTAACCGGTGTTTTCAAAACACCGGCTTCATAAAGAAGAAGCGTGCGCAAGTCAATGCCCGGCGCCCCCTTGTTGTCCAGTCCAAGGAAAAAGCTGGCCGGAAAACCATTCTTAGCCAGCGATTTTGCAACATTTGCCAGAAATGGGTATGCGTAAGGGTTGCCGGGATCATCCCCCTCGGCTGTAGTTTGCCTTGCCGCAGCCAGGGGCGCTCCAGTGCCGGGATAGGGAGCGGCGAAAACTGCCTGAGCCTCCAGAAGAAGCAGCGCCGTCAGCATAGGCGAAGTTAAGCGCAAGATACTTTTCAAAAAGAGCCTTCCAAATCTCTAGCAGGAGACCTCTGTACAGAGTCAGAGCAAGCAAAAACTGCTCTAAAGTTAAATCATATCAGCAAATGTGAAAGCGAATAAATACTCAAATTCAGACAGCAAGAGCGCTTGACGTCCCGCAATGCCCCTGCCCGCGCAAAGAGCCTTAAAGACTCCGCTAAACTCACCTTTACAGATGAGCAGAAGCGCATGAATAAAGGCTGCAAGGACAATATAATTTTCATCGTTTAATAGCCTCCATCTGTGAGCAGGAGATTGACACTTGAAAGCAGAGCCTATCGTACGCTCGAAACCTGATCTATTTGAAAGCGACCTCCCGGACGAGCGACTTCAGCACTACTTGAAAAAGTCGGTGATTGCAATCGACACCGAAACAAGAGGGCTTGTAATTCATCGTGACCGTCTTTGCTTAATTCAGCTTTGCGACGACGAGGGTATTTGCAGCTTCGTCCGCTACACCGGAAAAGATGCACCAAACGTCAAAACACTTCTAAGCTCGCCGACCGTAACCAAACTCTTTCATTACGGACGCTTCGATATCGCCGTCATGAAGTACTATCTGGGAGTCTGGACAGGTCCTGTTTGGTGTACAAAAATCGCATCCAAACTGGTTCGCACTTATACGGACAGACATAGTTTGAAAGATCTCTGCCGCGAAATGCTCGGGCTGGAGATGGACAAGTCGGACCAAACCAGTGACTGGGCACGCGAAGATCTCAGCGATTCGCAACTGGAATATGCCGCCAATGACGTGCGGGTGCTGATTCCTCTTTACAAAAAAATGAAAGCATTTCTTGAGAGAGAGAACAGGTTGGAGCTGGCCGAAAAGCTCTTCAAGTTCTTACCGACAGTTTGTGAACTGGATCTGGCAGGATTCAACAACACCATGGAACACTAAAAAACGAGACTGGATTGAGGCAAATTCTAAGAGGTAAAGCAATGCGCAAGCTCATCTATGAAAAGTCAACGCCGGGCAGAAGAGCAGAAATACTGCCGCAAGCAGGCTTGCCGAAACGCGAGCTCTCTGAGCTTATACCTGAGAAATTCTTGCGCAAGAAACTGGCAGCATTGCCGGAAGTCAGCGAACTGGAAGCAGTAAGACACTTCGTCAACCTCTCAACTCTCAATCATTCCATCGACACGGGATTCTACCCACTGGGTTCCTGCACGATGAAGTACAATCCGAAAGTCAACGACGCAATGGCTGCACTCGACGGTTTCCGCGAACTGCATCCGATGCAACCGGAAGACCAGATTCAAGGCGCGCTTGAAGTTCTGCATACATTGCAGGAAAAAATTGCAGAGATAGTCGGCTTACCGGCCGTCACCCTGCAACCAGCGGCAGGCGCGCAGGGTGAGCTCCTTGGCTTGATGTTGATCAAAGCCTATTTCGAAAAGAAGGGCGATAAAAAACGCACGAAGGTGATCTGCCCCGATACTGCCCATGGTACCAACCCCGCCTCGGCTGCTATGGCTGGTTACGAAGTAATTGAAATCGGCTCGACAGATCGCGGTCTTGTCGATATTGAAGCCTTGAAGAAAGTGCTAGGACCGGACATTGCAGCCATAATGCTGACCAACCCCAGCACACTTGGATTGTTCGAAGAAGAAATCATGGAAGTCCAGAAGCTCGTGCACGAATGCGGCGGCTTGCTGTACTACGACGGCGCGAATTTGAATGCGATTATGGGACTGGTTCGTCCCGGCGATATGGGCTTCGATGTCTGCCACTTAAATTTGCACAAGTCATTCTCAACGCCTCACGGTGGCGGTGGACCGGGAGCCTGTGCTGTAGGCTGCAGAGACTTCCTGGCGCCATTCCTGCCTGTGCCCGTGGTCATCAAGAAAGAATCAGGTTACAGCTTAGACTTCGATCGTCCGGATTCAGTCGGTAAAGTCAAAGGCTTTTACGGCAATTTCGGAATTCTGGTTCGCGCTTTGACCTACATTCTTGCCCACGGCAAAGAAGGTCTCACACAAGTTTCAAGAGACGCAATTCTCTCAGCTAACTACCTGAAAGAGAACCTGAAGCGCTCATTCAAACTGCCTTACACACAGCCCTGCATGCACGAATTCGTGCTGTCCGGAGTCTGGCAGAAAGAGCGCGGTTGCAGCACTACGCAAATCGCCAAACGCATGCTCGATTACGGCGTGCATGCCCCGACGGTTTACTTCCCTCTGGTAGTACCGGAAGCGATGATGATTGAACCAACCGAAACCGAATCAAAGCAAACTCTTGATGAGTTCATCGAGATCATGCTGCAAATCGACAAGGAAACAAAAGAAACACCAGACCTCGTCACATCCGCCCCGAGCCGGACTCCCGTAGGTCGCCTCGACGAAGCCATGGCTGCTCGCAAGCCGAACCTTCGCTGGACACCAGCTCAAGAATAGTCGGCTAAGGAAGTCTATTTCTTCAGCTCTTCCTGAACTATTGTGCCCTGAGGAACTTGTTCCACAGGATTTTCCTTGGTCTGATTAGCAGCCTGGTTATTGTTGCCTCCGCCCTTCTGAATTTCGTCTACTTTTTGATTCACATCAATACCTGAGACATTATTTTGTGGGTTTCCAGGGTTATTGTTCTGATTGTTGTTGCCGTTCTGGTTGTTATTGTTGTTAGCGGCGTTATGATTCTGATGTGATGGAGCATTTGTATTTTGATTGTTATGGTGCTGCACACCCTGACCGTTAGACCAGTCGTGCAATCCATTCTGGCCGCTATGCACATAATTCACACCGTGTCCGCTATTTTGATTTTGAAAGCTGCCGGAATTGTTTCCAAAATTACCGCCACCAGCACCAAAATTTCCATTGTTGTTTCCGAAATTTCCCGAATTGTTGAAGCCGTTGCCGAAATGATTCCCGCCGCCATTCCAATTATTGACATTGCCGCCCATATGGTTGCTGCCGCCGTTCCAATTACTGCCGCTGCTGCCCATGTGGTTGCCGCTTCCGCTCCAATTACCGCCATTGCCGCCCATATGGTTGCTGCCGCCGTTCCAGTTAGCGCCGCCATTGCCACCCATGTGACTACCGCCGCCGTTCCAGTTGCCGCCGCCTCCGCCACCCATGTGGTTTCCACCGCCTCCGCCCCAGTTTCCTTTATGGCCGGAATTATTGCCCCCCGCTTCAGCGGAATTATTTGCTGAAAAGCTGCAAGTAAGCAGCAGCAAAGAGAGTAGAGCGGCAGTTTTCTTCATCGTCGGCTCCTCGGTTCATATCAAATAGAATGAACCCGCTGAACTCTCTTACTAAACCGAAAGATTCATTTCTAATGAATCAATTCAAATGCTTGCCCCTTCGGCTTCAAGGAAAACTTCAATTGCGACACAGAGACCTCCCTCGGAATATTCCCAGGCTAAAGGCCGACCGGCGTGCTTGCCGCCGAGCCCGGCAGCGCGACAGTTCACTTGATTGCGAATTGCAAGCCCTTGCACGCCACGTGTGCTGGAAAGAACTCGATAAGCGATTGAATATTCTTGCTTATCAGAAACAAGATGCTTTTCAAAGGACGGCTCATTTACAAGCCTGCATGAAGCTTTGCCGTCGCGGTCAAAATCAAATAAGAGAAGCGTATTTGCATAGCAATTAGAAATGGAAGGGAAAGGCGTTTCCATGGCTTCCACAAGCTGAGCAAGCCTTGGTGTAGCGCGCGAACTTTGTATCCAATCACAAATCGCGCGGGCAACGCTGCCGGCCAATTTGCGATTCTGCAATGCATCATTCAAGGACAGAGAACTTCCTTTATCAATCGGGAAGTCGCCATTCTTGGAGCAAAAAAGATCAGCACTTGTACTTTGAAATGCAGAAACTGAAAGCAGCGACTTTAGCCGGGAAAGCTCAGGAACATAACCTTGCGGGAAATGCAGAGCCAATGTGCCTGAAATGCCCTCCTTCGGCTTTGCGCAGGGCAGGGCAGCAGCAGTAACATGAATTCTGTACTCGCCTTTAAACTTCCCGCGGCGGTCGAAACTTCCATATTCCAATTCCGCATCAACAAGAATCGCCGACGAGAAGTGCTTGGAATCGGGCATTCTAAATCGACGTGGATCTACGCGCCTGGCTTTTGTAGAGATTCCAGCGAAGTAAAATTCATCAGTCCCAACCGGATAATTACAAAAGCCTTTATAGCATTCTTGCGAATCTGCGGCTCGCTCAGCAAGCGGGGTCGTAGTGGAAGCTCCGTCCGCGAGCCAACCTTGCTGAATTTTGAAATCGACAATTCTTGCATTTCCATTTGCAAGGTCCGGAATATTTTTCATGAATAAATCCAGACTATCTTCGTAAATACGGATCTTTCGCCCTTTCAAATCATAAAATTCTTCAGACCGCCTCTTGCTTAAAGCCTTTGAAAATGCCAGGGATAGCTTATTACATAGATGCTTTGCTTGAAGATAATCCAAGTCTGCTTCTGCGCCGAAATTTTCACTTTTAAGTTCCTGGGCTAAAAGTTTTTCAGTACGTACCGCGGCCAGAACACTGTTTATGCCGCTAACCGGCAATGAGCTTCCATCGTCCGCACGTAAATCGATTGCATCAGCTGAATTTTCCGTCAAAGAAACATAGCCCCATTTCTCATCATTGATGAAAACGCGGGTAAGATCTCTTGCTGCTTGAATAGCAGCTGACTCAGCCGCAGAACTGGCTCTTTGACTGCGCAGCAAAAAACAGCCGTAGCTCAGTTGCAAGGCAGCCAGTCCTAGAACTAAGCCGAATCCAAATACATTAATGACCGTAACACAGCCGCTAATGCTGCGGAGACTGATGCTGGAAATCAATGAATTATTTGCTTTCATCTTTTCAAATCTCCAGTGACTGTGGATATTCAAGCGGCAGTTCGGCTTGAAAACAAATCACAGCCGGCGCAGATATTAAAGGCAGTTCTCCCGAAATCGGCAGTCCCTTCAAATTAATGAGCGGCTTAATTTCCTGCCTGACATAAAGCCTGTACAAATATAAATTGCGCTCGTTTCCCCGGCTCAGCGGTCTCAAAGTCGCAGGCAAAGGTCTCTCCGCCGGAAACTCGATTCGACCGCATGAGCCCCTGCAAATTACAATTTTCAACTGTCCGGAAGCGCCCGGAGTATTCAACTGTCCGGCAAGAAATTTCGGCAAGCATTCGGAGATTGACCTGCTCAGTTCAAGCGCTTTAAGTCGAGATTCAGAACAAGCAATCCTTTCAGCTTGTTTCTGAAAGCAATAGGCTAACGTGACATTTAAAAGCAGAAGAACGGCGCTGAAACAAACCGGCAGAAAAACGGCAAAAAAGAGTGAAAGACCTGCGGGAAATTCGGCAAGGGCAGCACCACTGTTTATCCTTCTTTTCATTTCAGAAATTGCCCCCAGCTAACTTGTCTAAAGCATAAAGAGCGGAAGTAAAAAAGACGTAAGCGCAATACACGATGGAGGGAGCTGCTCAGCGCTCCCCCCATCTATTCAGGAAACCCTAAAACCGTTTATTGCAGATATCCATAGACTGAATTGTCGAATAGCCTGTTGAGCAAAATCGGTATCGACTGAGTTGCCCGCGCGCCGACGCCGAGATAACTGTAGTAATTTATATTTTCTGCTACGGGCCGACTGGAATTAAGGTATTGAATGCGGCTATCTGCGAAAACTTGACTTGCAGGAGTCGAAACATCACTTAGAAGCAGCGTGTTACCGGTAGTAAGAGATTGATAGTTGTATTTTTGCCTTTGAGACTTGTAATCCACAATTGCACCGGCAAAAAAAATGGAATTTCGAATTGAATTTGAATGCAGTTTAACGGCATTCAAATTCGTCTTTGCAGTCGCTGAAACAGGATACTGAACAGAGCTAATTTGATTAACGTCAAGGCTGGCCCCCACTCCCGGGATCAAATCCAGATTTCTCTTTTGAGCAGGCAGTAATAGAGTATCAAAAACTATGCAGAGCGCAGTTCCCACAGCCGGATCATCTTTCAACTGCAAGTCGGATACAAGCCCCGGTCCGATCACGCTCTTCATTAGATATCTGGCAATTGGTCCGGCCGCTCTGTATGACTGAACTCCGTAATTCTGTAGATTGCCGTTGCCGTCCAACTTACCGACAGGCTTCGTACAGTGTATCCAGCAATTGTCCAAAACCGCAATGTTACCGAAAGAACCACTTCGAGTAGTTCTTAAAAGCACCTGATTGCCGCCGCGATTATCAAAAACATTGCAGGTCGAAATCAAAACCTTCTGAGCTCCCCGCTCATCAATGCCGGTGCCGCCGCAATTATCGACAGTAATTCCGACTAGTGAAACTTTTCCGGCGTCTTGAGAAATCACGACACCAGCATAAGGAGCAGCTGTAATTTCGAGCCTTGAACCTAGAATATTATTGTTGTATTGCGTACCCCAGCCGACCATCTGCAAAGACGAGGAAGGCGCCACAAGAAGACCGGGTCCTGTTCTTGGCATAATTCGCACTCGGCCGTTGCCGCTCGGCTGAATTTTAATCGGTTCTTTGACTGTGCCGATACCTGCAGGCATCATAAAACCCGAGTAGTAATCACCGCTTGCGATGGTGATCATGGAACCGGGGCTTAGTTTCTTCCAGTCAACCTTAGCAGGCTCGGTCCAGGCACTTGCCCAGCTCCGCCCGTCGGTATTGTTGCCGCTTTTCGAAATATAAAAGCAGGGAGCTGCCGAAGAAGAAACTTCGCCTTTGACCGCCGTCAGCGAAGAGCTCGAAATCGAAAGCAAGAGAAAAGCCATAATCAAATATTTCTTCCGGTCAAATTCTTTCTTGAATGAATTTCCCATATTTCAAATCCCCCTGCTTCGCTTTCAGCAAAAGAAGAGCAAGCGCCGACCCTATCGATAAATAGAGGGCTGCGAAGCAAAAACTCTCTTTACTAAAACTGCGTTAACTACTCATGAAAAGAAGAGTAATTGAAGCCCGGTAAATTTGTCGTAAATGTCAAAATCAGGGACTGACTAAACTGCGGTATGAACTGACTGTAAAGCCGCCAGAAGCTCGTCCATACTTTGATAGCGGTTTTGCGGGATTTTTTCGAGAGTGCGATGAATGATCATTTCAAGATCGCGCGGCAGGTCACCTTTGCCGCGAGCTTCGCTTAACGGCACAGGGCTCTCATTAATTTGCTTCTGCAGAGTGTCGAGCACATTTTCTCCAAGAAATGGCGGGCGCGCAGCCAATACTTCATACATGATGCAGCCGAACGCATAGATGTCGCTGCGAGGATCAAGCGTCTGGCCAAGGCAATGTTCAGGACTCATATATGTGGTTGTGCCGAAAACCTTTCCTTCTTTAGTGAGCTGCTCTGAAGGTTTGTCCTCAGTTTCAATTCTTTTGGCCACGCCGAAATCCACAATCAGCACGTGTTCCTTACCGTCTTTGCGACTCAAAATTATATTTGCCGGTTTCAAGTCACGATGCACCAGTCCCTGCTTGTGAGCGTGCCCGATACCCATACAACATTGTTTAAAAATATCCACACAACGAGAAATATCCATCGGTTCCAGTCTGTTCAGAACACGAAAGAGCGGCAGTCCTTCAACATAGTCCATGACTATGTAGGGTTGCTTGCTGTCTGTAACACCATAGTCGTGGATTGCCACCACGTTTGGATGATTCATTTTGCTCAAAGCCTGTGCTTCAAGTTGAAAGCGCCGCAAATATTCAATATCTTTTGAGCGCGAGCTATCGATCAGCTTGATCGCAAATTCTTTGTTGAGTGCACGATGTCGAGCTTTGAAAACGACGCTCATACCACCGCGCCCCAGCACGCCGTTCACATCGTACTTGTCCTCGAATTGACCGCCGCCCATGAACTCGATTTCGTCAGGAAAAAGTTCCACATAGCAATCTTCGCAATGCGTACCGCTATCAAAAATCGTGCCGCAAATATCGCAGCAAAGCACCTTGAGCGTGGTTTTCTTTTTAGCGGCAGGCTGTACTCTCCGCAAAAGTGCTTTCAACTTGGCGCTGAGCTCTTTCAAATGAAAGGGCTTGACCATGTAATCATCAACTCCGGCGTCAAAACCGAGTTCTTTGTCTTCCAGTTCGCCGCGACCGGTCAGC
>JAIEPM010000094.1 GCA_019748395.1 Candidatus Obscuribacterales bacterium | reverse complement strand
AGCAGCCAATGGCGGAACCACAACCGGATTAGGAAGTAAAGCAACGGGACTGGAGAGCACGTCCTACGGGTTCATCAGTACCGCTAACTCACAGTCCGGTGTCGCGCTCGGGTCGCGAACGGCTGCCACCGCAGAGGGTGCCACAGCGCTCGGAGCGGAGTCTGTTGCAAGCGGTTTCCACAGCACGGCAGTCGGAGTCCTGAGCCAATCGCAAGGTCTGCGCTCAACAACCCTGGGCGTGTCCAGCCTAGCAACACAAGAACGAGGTCTCGCGGTCGGAGCTCAAAGCACATCCACCGGAAGCGGGGGCACGGCAGTTGGCGCGACAGCTCTCGCTGGAGCTGCAGCCGCGACTGCGCTCGGGTCGAATGCAACTGCGAATGCTCTTAACAGCACCGCCCTCGGCGCCGGCACACAGGTAGGCGCTGTAAACAGCGTTGCAATAGGTCACAACTCAGTTGCCAATCAAGCAAATGCAGTTTCGTTTGGAGCACCAAATCAGGAAAGAACATTGATAAACGTCGCAGCTGGAGTAAATCCCACAGATGGAGTAAATGTAAGCCAGTTGCAAAAAGGCAGCGCAGACATCTTAATGCAGGCAAATTCATTTTCGACGCAACAAGTTGCAGCTGGAATGAACCAGGCAGTTAATCAAGCAGTAAATCAGTCCATGACTTATACAAATCAGCGTGTAGACAATGCAAACGCCTACACAAGCGCGGTTTACAGTAATCTTTCAGCCCAAGATACAAGGTTGGATCAAAGAATCGACCGCTTAACCTCAAATTCCTACCGGGGAATAGCCTGCGCTATCGCGCTTATAAGCGCTCCAAGACCAGAACCGGGCAAAACAGGTGTTGCGTTTGGAACTGGTTACTACATGGGTAACGCGGCGGCGGCGCTAAGCCTGGCTCATGCATCCAGAAGCGGGCACTGGCAGGCGAGTTTTGGAGTAGCATCTTCAGTCACCGGAAATTGCGGAGCGAATCTCGCTGGTGGTGGAGGCGTGCTATACCAGTTCTAGCCAGAGCGGCACAAGGACCTTTTCAAAAAACTCTCAGACAAAATTTCTAAAGTTCCCAAATAACAGTTTCAAGTGACGCAATCATCGCCTGCATGCACTTGACTATATCGTTTTGGCGAGCTACATTTTTGTATATACATATCAGTAATGATAATCACATATAGACACCTAGACTCTTGTTGCGAAAACATCTTCAGTTGGGACACCGCAAAGGATGCGACAAACAAAAGACTCTCAGGACGCCCCAGCTTCGAACTTGCCAGCTTTATATTTCATGATCCTACTCACCTAACCGATTTCAACAGAACATCGCGCGGCGAGGACCGCGAACAAACCCTGGGAAAAATCGGCTCAACCGTATTTTTTGTAGTCCATTCCATCAGGATAATTGATAATGTCGAAACGATCAGGATCATCTCAGCCCGGAAAGCGACCAAAAGCGAAGTCCGCGCCTACATACAAAGAACTCGAGCGTGAACTGGCAACGTTGGCAAAGTTAGAAGATGAAGACATAGATATGACGGGACTTGCAGAGAATCTAGAATGGACTGCAGCTTCAATTGGCAAGTTTTATCGCCCAATAAAACAGCCGGTAAGCATGCGCATCGATGCGGATATCCTTAACTGGGCAAGGTCTTTAGGTAAAGGATATCAATCACAAGTAAACGAGCTACTGCGCATCTGGATGTACGAATGCCTTAGTGCCAAACGAAAAAATGTCCCAAAAGACGATCATCAAACTATGAAACTTGCGGTCAAGGCATTTCTCGAACACCGTGAAAAGGAAAGATCAACCGGCGTCAAATCGGCAAAGAAAGGGCTGAAGAAAAGCAACCATAAGCCCTCGACCAGCACTTGCTGAAAGAGCCGGGTACTTAACTTCTCCGGCGAGATTCATGTCATTCAAATGTCACCCAATGCTTTTAGCATTGCGACAGTGGTTGACTGGATTCCTATATGTCTGGAAAAGAAAAGCTTGAAGAGGAAAAAGCTCCGGAGTCGCGGGTTGCAAGCGAAAACCGCGTAGACTGGAATCCACTGGATTACTTAAGTTCACCCCCTCCGAAGCAAGAGAATTCTTCGATACCGTCGCAATTCGGCACGATGGCACTCTTTGACGGAGACAAGGATGCCGGAATGCCGGGTGTTACTGCCACAGATGCAAAAGCCGCTGGTAAGCAGGATGCGCCTGCCGCAGATACCGAAGCCGCAGCTAGGCCGGATGCTCCTGCCACAGATGCCAGAGCCGCTGGTAAGCAGGATGCGCCTGCCGCAGATACCAAAGCCGCTGGTACACCGGATGCTCCTGCCGCCATCCCCAAAAACGCCGGACAGGATCTTCCAAAAGTACCAACACCTGCCGACTCGAAACCTCTAGCGAAGTCTGAAACGACCGAGCAAGAAACGCCAAAGCACCGAACGCAGCTTGAGAAAAAGATCATCGACCTGTCTCAAATTGCATTTCGCGACATGGGCACCGCGTCCGGCACCATAGCATCTGCCGAAGTTCGATCGCTGCTGCTCAAACACGCAACAGACTGCGCAAAACGGCTTGGAATGCCACCCGGTTTGATAACGAACGCGAGTCTTGATGTGAAATTTGGAGCCAACATTGCCGGCACCCTGGGCAGTTTCGACGGCACCAAACTTCAAATTGAGCTCTGGGTTTGTTTCCAGGGAAACCCTATCGAAACACTCGAGCACGAGCTCAAACATATGGCACGCGCCATAGAACGCACAGCACTTAAACAGGCGGATCCAAAAGCATTTGAAGCACTTACGCTCAAGTCTATGCTCGCAGCCGTCGACGGTCGACCATATGTACCGCCCGAACAGCGCCCGCTGCTAAAAGAGGCATTGCGGGAATATCTCGCGGCTCATCCCGACCCTCACTCAGATGACAGAAGCAACCTGTCGCAGGGCGGCTCGGGACGCAGGGCGATTCTAAAATATCTCACGGCACTTTCTTCCGCAGGTATTCATGGCACAGAGCTGGACAGAGCGATGCTCCGTTTTGACTTTGCAATCAAAGACTACCGCAATATGCAAAAGTCGATGGTTTTGCCGGACGACACTGTAGCGAAAAATCCTGCTCTGAAAAAATGCATTGAGGAGAAAACTGCGAAGTTTGCTGAAAGCAAAGAGAAATGGAATGGCACACTTGAAGATCACCCTACCATGCGAAAAGCCATGGTCGGTGCTTCAGCTTCATACGAAGGCATGCGCTCGCAACAGCACTACGCTGCCGGTTCTGTGGAAGAATTTACAGCCAATCGCTTCGGCAAAATTGCAGCACTGAAAGATGCGCTGCGCGACGCAGCCAAAGCAGTCGGCGGCGACAAAGAAGCCGCCGGAACATTCAGTCTCAAATCAATTGTGCAGGGCATCAAAAGATTATTTGGATATGGCGAAGCGTCGGCACCAGAGGCTCCACCGAAAGAATACATAGAAGAACTCAAAGAACAGGTCAAACAAGAAGGCAGGCTACAAAAAGCGGTTGTTGAACTTGAGCGAGCCAGACTCAGCACAGACCCACAAGAGCGAGATACTCGCTTAAAAACCGCAAGCCAGGCTGTCAAAGACTACTTCAGCTCTCTCAGCGAAAAAGCAAAATCAAGCGATACAACAGAGGGTAGAAGAGCAAGGCTTGCCGCTGAGTATTTCATCGACAACGGACTCATCGACAAAGCTACGGTTGAAAGCATCATCGGCAAGCAGGGCGAACAGTCAAAGCCCTCTATCGAAGAGATGCTCAAATTAAAAACCGACTCTCGCCATCTCATGCGCTCTGTCCTTGCTGATGCGAAGCCAGCCTCTGCACCAGAGGACACAAAAAGTACAAATGAGCTTTCAGATCACGAATTTACAAGGCTAAGTAACCAGATAGAGAAGCTGGCGGCAGAGGGCAAAGCGGCAGAAATTGTAGATTTACTAAAGACACTGAAAGACCCGACATTGATCCGCATTGCTTTAATAGATCAGCTTCCACCGCTCGATCCCAAAGGCAGCCACTTAAAAGAGCTCGCATTGAGTAACAGCGAAGCAGGCATGATTGCGCTGGACTTCGCACTAAAAGAGAATATCGAAGGACTGGACACAATCCTTCAAGGCAAACTAAAAGATGGCAAACTCACAGAGGCGCTTTTAGCTGGGGGCTTCCATCCGGACAACCTGAAGCAACTGAAATTACCAGCAGAAGAGATTTTGACGCTTCTGCAAAAAGCCAGCCCCGGAAACGAATTTAATATCGCAAAAGCAATTCTTGCCAATAGAACAACGGGAGCAGCCTCTGAATTCGGCCGGATTTACGAAGTAGCCGCCAAACAAATCGCAAAATTGCCCAATGGCGAAGCCGCGCTGTTTGACTCGGCCATGGGCGGAAACCAGTTTGCCTTAAAAGAATGGGAAGCGCTGCACAAAGATTCTCCAGTTTTCCGAGGTGAGCACAGAACAGCGCACCCTGTTCCTGAAAAATCCGTATTAGAGTTTCACAAGAAAGCACTTGCGCTTGCTGAACAATATGGATTGACTCCCGAAGAGCTGAGAAGAGCAGAAAAGGTTTCCAAAGAAATCGCTTTGTTTAGTAAGGACGCAGCGAAAGTGACGGAACTAAAGCGTTCACTTGCTTCAATTGATCTTCCGTACAGAAGCGCCGCAATCGAATTCGCCGCAGGCAAATACTTACCATCCCCGGAAATTGCGAGAAAAGCGCTTGCCGGTAGTCCGGATTTACTGGCTAAATACGAAGCGATGCTCAGAGATTATCCGGCAGTTGAGAAATTACAAACAAGCAAGGAAAAATTACAGGCTGAATTATTGCCTGAAATCAACAAACTGGCAAAAGCAGCCGGGCTACCGCCTCTTACTGAGCTGAGCCTGCAAAAAGGCATTCTTTCG
This sequence comes from Candidatus Obscuribacterales bacterium, assembly GCA_019748395.1. Taxonomy (GTDB): domain Bacteria; phylum Cyanobacteriota; class Vampirovibrionia; order Obscuribacterales; family Obscuribacteraceae; genus JAIEPM01. Next base: position 4,992 of record JAIEPM010000094.1, on the reverse strand, counting down.
AGCTATTTAGGCGCATATAGCGGAAATGGAAGAATGTATCTCGACCCTACTTTTTTAGAAAAGTCAAATTTGAGTTCTCCCGGTTTCGTAAACACGGTGGTTCATGAAATTGGACATCTGGAACAGGACTTCCAGATCCTCAAGAAAATACTCTCGGAGCAGGGTTTTAAGAAGGGCGATGCAATTAGCAGCGAAACCTTCGAGAAATTCGCAAAAGAATACAAACGATTCTGCAAGAAAGAACTACAACTCGATTTTCTGGAAAGCACGATTGAAGCCTGGGATGGAAAGCCAATCAGCAAGCCGGATATTTTGCGTGCAGAAAGACTCGCACTTAGTTTGGGTACGCTTCGGGAAGACGATATACGCGTTGAAAAAATGCAGGAAAACGCGAAACGACTCTCTGCCTACGAACACTTCGATCGCGTCACGGAAAAAATCACCGAGATTGAGCAAAAATGGAAACGTGATGGTATTGAAGATACACTAAAAGCGCTAAAGAAATGGTGCGGAAATGATGTTGACTCAAAAGAGCTTCTAAAAAAGCTTGAGAACCTGCATCGAGCACTGCTGAAAGGAGCTCCCGAAGAAGAACTCAGCACCGCCAGACAAGAGCTTGCAATAGAAGCGAAGCGAGCCTCTGAAGCGCTTTATGCTCTTGCAGATCGGCAATACAGAGATAGGTTTCATGAGCAAGATACTTTTGCCGCAGGCGATGAAGCTGAACGGGTGATTCAAAAGTCCATCGACAAGTCCGCCACCACTGGTGATGTCTTTCCCCGGGAAGTCCTCGAGAGAGCGCGCAAATCTCTCAAAGGCATTCAGCTGGAGCATAATGAGTTAATTGCAGAGGGACTGAAACTTTCCCTCGAAGAAGCGCGAGAGAAGCTGGCGCCCGAAGAGTTCGAGCGCGTCAAGAAATTGTTGGAGAGTTATGAGAAAGGCGATCCCGCTGCAATTGAGCAAGTCAATAAAAGTCTTGCAGATCCTACAGATATTGCAAAGACTGGTCCAAAGCAAGATGCTAAGCCAGGCTCCGCTCAGCCTAAAGAGAATCTCGGGACGGATCCTAAAGCGGCGGGGACGGATCCTAAAGCAGCGGGTTCAGATCCAAAAACAACAGAACCTGCACCCAAAACAGAAGCAAGCGACGGCAAATACAAACCACAGCACAGCCCGGAATTTCGAACCGAAGTTCCAGGAAAGCCATTAGCCGCCTTTGAGTTGACGCAAGGTCCGGACGGCAAGCCTAAGCTCTCACTCGTATTGCAAGGGCAAACGATGGAACGAGCCATCATCGAAGAATTCGAGCGTCTGGATAAGAGTATTGCTGAAGCAGAAAAACTCGGCTTCAAGGAATTGGCAGACGAGCTTCGCGAAATTAAATCCGGCTACGAACAACAAAAAACACCCGAGGCAAAGGCTGCTTACGCGAAAAGATACGCAGCAGAAATGCAAAAAGCAATCGCGCCAGAAAGCTTGAAACAAAAGAGTGAAGTCGCACGTAAGCCCGGCACAGTGGGCAAAGTCAACGGAGCAATGGGTTTGCTCGTGGGTCTGCTTGCTCTCAAGCAAGGTCTGGTGCACTAAGACTGCAGCCTGCTGCTTATTCCGATTTCAGAGCTGATACAATTGGATAGTCGCGGAAAGCGAAAGTTCAGACAGTAATCTGCAGGACTCGCGAATGAATATAGTTTCGACCAGGTTTGCTCTAGTTTTGTCGACAACAGTAAGCCTGAGTTCAGTCTGTTGTATCTTGCCTGCGTTAACCCAAAGCAGCAGCACAACTAAAACCGCAAGCGCGCAAATAACAGATGCGGAATGGCGAGCTCAATTTGCAAAATGGGCTGCGGCATACGGCAAGGCAGATTATCAGGCGGCGGAGCTGACGCTGCGAAACATGCTGAGTCAAATCGAAAAGAACGCACCAAAATATCAGCGATACCATATTGAAACCATTTCCGATTTGATCAAAACAGAATATGCGCAACATAAAACAGCAGAGACGAAGCCTCTCTACGAACAGCTCGTTGTTCAAGTTCAAAAGCAATTTGGTCCCAACTCTCCGGAATTGGCAAGAACGCTCAAAAGCTATTCGATGATTTGCAGCCGTCTGGGTGAAACGGAGAAAGCAAATCAATTGCAAAAGCAAGCGGAGTTTATTTTGATGCATCCTGTCGCAATCAGCACAGGAAGCGCAAGACCAATCGCGATTCAGGCTGGGGCAAAACTAGGACCCTCGCAAAGGTCCACGTTCCCCTCAGCTCAATTGGCAGGCAATCAGCCTCAATCAACATTCGGAGGATCTGTTGACGACTTACAAGAATCCGAATTTCAGAACCTTGTGCTTGCTTCCGACACGCCGGTGCTAATCGACTTTTACGCTGATTGGTGTGGTCCGTGCAAGAAGATGTCTCCACTTGTCGATGCTGCAGCCTCTACTTACTCAGGAAGAATCAAGTTCTTTCGCTGCAACGTCGATAACAACAAAACCTTAGCCAACCAGTTCGGCATAAACTCGATTCCGACATTTATAGTTTTTCGCAACGGCAATGCAGTCAACAAGTTTTCAGGGATGATGTCTCAGGATGAACTAAATTCATTCGCTGAAGCAGCTTTGAATTGAGCAGAGCCAGTGGCGCTTTGGATTAGGAAGCGCTCGGATCTCTTTGCATTAGAGAGGGCTCCTTTGTATCAGAATTGCCAATCAATGCTTTGACGAGCCCTTGCATTCTCGAAGATAAAACCAGCGCTTGGAATATAGATCTGTAGAGATGATCTATGAAATGATATGCGCGAGGGAAGCAGGGGTTGGCACATGGGTAACCAAAAGGGTAAATTTGCTTTATTGATCTTGGCTGCATTTTGCTTGAGTCATACATTTGGCTTGCAGGCAGCGCTCTCTGAAGAAGCGACAACAGGCGGATCGTCAACGCCGCCGGCCGCCCCGGCGAATGCAGGTAGCGGAAGCACGGCGCCGGCGCCAGCCACAAATACCACCACACAGGAATCGACTCAAAAAACTCCAGAGTCAGCAACATCGCAGACAGGAACAGCCAATCAGACAGCGGCGGCTGCGCCTCAACCCCCAGTGAGCACCGCAACCGCTGCAACACCGGGAAGCGATGCAGAGTTTCGCGCAGAGTTCAGCAAATGGGATGCCAGTTACAAGAAAGCTGATTATAAGACTGCGGAAGAAACTCTCCAGAACCTCTTAAACCACATCGAAAAGAACAATCCAAAATATCAAAAATATCTGGCAGAAACGCTTTCCGCCTACATCAAAACCGAATATGTGCAGCACAAAACTTCTGAAACCCTGCCTTTGTACGAGAAGCTCGCCGCTCAGGTCAAAAAACAGTATGGACCAAACTCTGTTGAGCTGGCAAAAACACTTCGAAGCTATGCAATGGTCTGCAGCCGACTAGGCGACGCAACAAAAGCTGCGCAATTGGAAAAGCAGGCAAGCATCATTATGATGAACCCGACGGCCTCAGCTACACCAGGAACACGCACCGCTGCGGCTCCTGAAGGAGGAGTCACCGACCTGCATGATGGCGAATTTGCTTCGCTGGTGACAGCCTCAAAACGTCCTGTACTCGTAGATTTCTACACAGACTGGTGCGGTCCTTGCAAATTCATGGCGCCGTTTGTGGAAGAAATTGCGAAGTCCTACGCCGGGCGATTGAAAGTCCTGCGCTGCAATATAGACAACAACCATGAATTAGCAAGCCGATTCAACGTGGAAGCAATCCCAACTTTCATCGTTTTCTGCAACGGAAAAATAGCGAAAAGGCACACCGGCGGCATGAAGCCTGAAGACCTTAACGCTCTGGTTGTCGAAGGAATGAGCAAGATGCCCGCAGCCACGCCCGCGGCGGCCTCGACAGCTAGCACGGCGGCCAAAACAAAAACAACGAGTCCCGCAAAACCCGGAGCAAAACCAGCGGCAAAGCCGACTGCTAAGAAGGGCATCCCACCGAAGAAATAGAGCAGGCTGCCACCTGAGCGGAATGCCGAAAGGCACGCAAAAATCTGCCAGATAAGAGGACTCGAGCAGATCTGCGATGCAACAGGCATTGAGCGCTCTGCTTCGAAGCTAGAACTGCAAAAGAGTCAATTCAGATACTGCAAAATAACAGGGTTACGGACGCGCGCAACCCGGATTGAGTGCCTTTACTCGAACTTAGAACCGGGCGGAACTGAAACAAAATACTTGTGCGCACCGGACCACATTTCGACTTGCGACTCGCCAAGAGGGGCTTGCGGTCCCCTGTCCGAGAAATGCGGCAATGAACTGGCGATGCGATTATGCGAGTTAGAGCGCAGCGGGTGCTTGCGAATGTGTTTGATGGCTGGCGCTGCCGGTGGAGCGGTCACTTCGTCAAGGTAGACCACAGGACCTTCCGTGACGCTGGTAACAGGAACAGTCTGCTCGGCGCTACCTTTAACAGCCTCACCGATGGTGGCAGGCGGCTGCGCCGGTGTTACGGAAGCGACGGTATTGCTCGCGCCTGATTCTTTAGCTACTTTCTCCGTGCGGCTGCCGAAGTATAGACCAGCAGAGAGTGCCAGACAAAAAATTCCGAACAGCAGAATTCCCAAACGCATTTTGGCGCGGTTCGAGACTGGATTCGATGACATATTGAATACCCCGGATGAAAGCAGCCAATATTATCGACGTTATCGAGAGGTAGTAGTGTGAAACTTGTTCAATCAATCGACCCCGGCAGGGTTTCAGGGCATGTACGTTGAGCAATAAATTGATATATCCCGGGAGCACAGCCGCATGACATCCACCTCTGACGTCCCTCAGTTAGCAGCGAACCCGAGATCCGATATCTCGACAGCCGTCTTCCCCGGGAGCCACTATCCCGAAAACCGCTATCTCGACAGCCGTCATCCCCGGGATCCACTATCCCGAAAACCGCTATCTCGACAGCCGTCATCCCCGGGATCCACTATCCCGAAAACCGCTATCTCGATAGCCGT
>JAIEPM010000621.1 GCA_019748395.1 Candidatus Obscuribacterales bacterium | reverse complement strand
CGGTGACAAAATGAATTTAATGCGCATTGCATCACTAAAGATCGAACCCTTACAACCTCCTTCGGGACTGTAAAGGGTCAATTTGATCTGGAGGGAAAAGTTTCTTCCGAGCTTCGTCGAAGCCCTTGAAAAACACGGTCACTTAAGGCTAGTTCCTGAGACCCGACAACGGCTGCTAAAAGTAAGCATAGCCACGGCTGATCGATTCCTCCAGGTTGAGCGACGCCAGAACAAACAGAGGGTTCTTAGCACCACCAGGGCCGGCACTTTACTCAAGAAGCAAATTCCAATCCGCACATTCGCCGATTGGAGCGACATTACTGCAGGCTTCGTAGAAGCAGATCTAGTCGCCCACAGCGGGGACCGCGCAAGCGGTATCTTTCAGAATACTCTAACCCTGACTGACATCGCAACCGCATGGACAGAATGCGTGCCGCTGCTACGTCGAAGTGACGCGGATGTCCGCTCGGCGCTCGAAAACATAGGGACAGTGCTGCCGTTTCTGCTCCTTGGTCTTGATACCGACAACGGTAGCGAATTCATCAATCACGAGCTCTTGCGTTTTTGTGAAGCCGAATGCATCAAATACAGTGGCGCAGCAGAGAAACCTTCGCCACTGGTCTCAAGAGCAGCTATCGGATCAGTGAGGACTGCCTCGTGCCTAAATTTCAGATATTGACTGCGGCAAAAGAAATATTACACTCGGCGTTTCGCTGGTGGTATCGAAAGCGATGAATCTTAGTGTAACCGACTTGCTGAGTTTGGCGGAATCTTGAAACCTGCTGAAACGCTTGCAGATGCGGATGAGCATGGATAATCGAAATGAGCCGCGTAAAACTAATAGACGCTAAGCGGGCTCAGTCTCGCTAGGCTTTGTGAAGTATTCGCGTCGGCTCACTGCAACATCCGATACAAACATGACACCTGAATGCTTATCGAAAAGTTTGCCTAGCGCGGCCAAAAGTGGTTCTACCTTATCCTCGGGCATAACTGTCATGATCATTTCAAGACTTTCTATTTCACCGAACATAAAATGTGAGTGCTGCAGTCCCCCGTGCCCTTTGCCGGCAGTCACTGCTAATACCGTGTAACCAGTGGCACCTATGGAATCCAGTAACTCGGTCACAAATCCTCTATTTTCACCGGAAACAATCACACGCACTTCCTTCATCTGGTGCAGCGTAAACTTTCTCATTTTTTCTTCCTCCATTAAATGTTGTTTCCGACGCTCTCCGTGCTCGAAGTGGCTGATTGCTGTTGCAATTTTTTCCACTCACCGTTTGGCAGATATTTATACAAAACTCCGTCATCTGGTGCCACTGCTACCAGATGCACCCACTCATTGTGATAAAAACGCTGCAACACTTCGTGCCTGGAGATAAGCATTTCAATTCTCTCGCGCGGTGCTTCTACGATTGTTGTGAGTCTGAGCGGATCGTGATAATTAGTCTCTCCTTTCATCACTGTTTGTTCCGGCAGACCGATTCTCAGATCACCCAGGGTTCCGGACATCACACCAACATGGGAAGTCACGTTGTGATATATCTTCGACCCTGCACCAAAAACGTCATTGTCGACTGTGGAAAAATAATGCTCCATATTGATCCACTCACACACGGTTTGAGCCGCCGTCAGCAAATTCTCCAAAAGCTTGCCATCTGTATCTATTGTATGGTCATAAGAATTCAAGAACACCCGTCCTTGGAGGTTTAATGGAGCGGACAATCCTCGGCGCCCAATGATAAAGGCCGCGTTGCTTGACAGCCCCCATTCCGGACGCACCTGGCTCCAATCACAACTGCGCCGCCATGTTTCTTTTCCGGCCCTGCTTCGAATTTCCCCGCCAATGTCCGGCAAACGGCTACAACGCTCCTGGCTGGATAAAATTCCCGCTTCCATTAAATCCTCGGTTAGTCGCGCGAGATCCATTCTGTGTGTGGGTGGTACATCTTCCAGATCCAATAATTCAACGGTATCATTGGTGGTGCAATATTGCCCAGCTAAGAAGTATGTATCAACTGGAATATCGATCCCTTTTCTTGCCAATTCATTTCGCACATCTAGTTTATTGGCCATTGCAGCAAATACCCTGGCGTTGGCTTGTCCCTCATTGCCTCCGCATGCACCGCAGTCTAAAGCTGATTCAAAAGGATTGTTGTCGGATTTGCTTCCATGTGCGCATATCAAAACGATTCGTGCGAAATTATTGATTAGCCCCATCATGCGCAAGGAGGTCTCGATAGTGAACACCTGCTCTGCAAGCGTGAAGCCGGTTCGCGTAAGTCGTTCCAAATGCGTTGCAGCCCCCCTTGGGCTAATTTGCTGTTTGGCACGAAGCTCTTCTACAAGCAGCGTGAGCTTATCTTTATCATGTTCAGGTAATCCGGAAGTATCGACATCACTTATGTCTAGCTCTCCCATTGCCAGTCGGCGCAGGGTATCAAGCGACTCAGGATTTATTTGGCTCTTTTGCTGTTTAAATCGCTCCATTATAAATTCCCGGATTACTGACAGTTGAGTATCACGCACCATCTGTGCAGCTTCACGGTGCCCCAGCTTATCAACGGTAAGCGAGGTCGAAATAGGCTCCTGGATGCTGTGCCTGAACCATGAGCCCAGGTGCGAATACGCAGTGGGCATGAACGTCTTAAGCACAAACGGAAAAGCATAGGCCCATCCCAAAGACTCCACGGTTACATACGGAGTGATCACATTTGCCTTGAGGCTATGTAAGACTTCACGAACGGCCTTCAGAAAGTTTCGCCCTCGTTGATAATGTGCCATCTTGGCTTGATGATAGGGACGAGGTATTTCACGCACCATATTTCGCGCTTTCATTACGACCGGAAATTGGTTCTTTTCGCAAGCGCTATCTAATGGCTTGTAGCGGATGAAGCAATTGAAAAATCCCGCAAACCCCAATGTCTCATATCTGCCGACAGACTCCAAATGCCGACGAAAAGGCTCGCAACGCACATCGATACAAAAAACAGCCTGAGCTTGCGGTCTGCTGTTTTCTCCGTCTTTGGACTCAACAAGTAGATGTTGTTTTGCCGAATTCGAAAGTTCGTTAATAAGACTCTGCTGGAATTCCTCTTCGCATACCTTCAACCAGACTATGCCCTGTTCTTTGTCTGAGAATTCATCCAACCAATCACTGAGAGTGAGCAAATCATCAGCCTTTGATTTGCTCAGTTCAGCGATGTTGATGTTTAAGAGGCGACACAGTCCACGTAGCCGCCAGGCAAGGCTCTGCAGATGGCTATTCCCAATACGGTCGGCGACATTTTTCAGAAAAGCGCTATCAGCATGCAGCAGATGTCCCTCTTCGTATCGTCTGTTGCTCTGCATTGCTCGGTCAAGCAGTCGAGTTTCTGTTTCTGTAAGTTGTCCCGTGTTTTTTTGCTTCAGCAGAATATACGCAAGAGGATTCTTTTCGATGAAAGCTTTAATAGAATAGTAGTTGCCTTCGATGCCCAAATCTTTCTTGCAGATTTGGCTAAGCATGCTGCATTCATAAGCCAGTCTCACGGCAAGATATTGCACTAAATCAATTGGGTACAGCTGCCACGCATATCCTTGTTGTGAGCTTCGCCATTTGATGAAAGATGCCCATCCAGGCAATGAAGAGAACTGAGCAGCGAAATAATCCGTGGCAAGATCCTCGGAGATATGCAATCTTTCCAGTAATTCTACTATTGCGTCTTCCGGACGATCCGGCAGTGAATTGCTGAATGATCGCAATTCAGGTCCCCATTGGCTGAGATCAACTAATCGAGAATAAGCTTTCCAGCAGGCATAGAAACCCTGGCGCCGATCGGGCATGGACCATCCGGCTTCACCCTCATCCAAGAAAGTAGCGCACCAGCGTGAGAGCTCTTTATTCAATTTGGCTTCCAGGTCAGTACCCAGTGTTTTATCTACCCAGCCAATGAGTGTGCTTCCTCCAATGTCAAAGACAGCACTGGCGATCTGCGAAGCGATAATTTCTTTTGTGCTTACGCTGCTTTTTAAGGAGCTGACAATTCCGTCCAGCAATTCTTGCTCTGGATCTATGTCCCACAAGCATTGCAATTGCGGTTTAGACGGCAGCTCAATTCCATGTATGAGGATCTCTCTACGCACAGAAAGCTTGTCAACTATTCTGCCGGCAACCGTAATGGAAGTGTTATTTGTTGTTTCTGAGAGGACAGCATCCACTGTTGAAACTTCGATCTCGCCATTTTCCAGACGCTGCCTGTAAAGCTCCTTGGGCAAAAACCGCCGGGCTCCCAAAATTTCATGCACCCGATCAACCGCGTCGAAAAAATTCAGGTTCTCCAACTCGTGCAGTGGATTGTGATGCACGAAAGTTCCTATCGGCCAATATTGCGCGACTACCTCACTGGCTAGTTTTGCCAGCGAGCGAATTGTTAATCGCTTTTCGTCTCTATTTGTCTCGTCTAGCACAGTTTCCTCATTCTTAAGTGGTGAGAGCGAGCATGACTCCAGGGAAGATTCCACCGATCAGCAAAAGCACAAGAATTATTGCCAGTGACATAAATTCACTTCGGTTTAGATCTGAGTACAGAAGATCTGCTCGCGGCTCGTTGAAAAGTAAGCGCTGCAACACCGATATCTGCAGAGCAAAGCAAATGAACCACGCTAAAGACACAAACAGTAAGTCTGATACCCTGGATTGCAGCGGCGAAAATTGCGGAAGTATGAAACTTGAGAAAATTGCAAATGTGGGTATGCCTAAGCCAGCCATCGTCAGCAAGCTGAAAGCTATGCCAAGTTTAGGCATTTTCTTCGCCAAACCAGGCAAAGACTCGAGCGATTGAGTGCCATAGCGTGATTCGACGCAGTGTGCGCACAAACTTAAGCCAGCAACAACCAGACCGACAGCAATAATGTAGGAGCAATTCTCACTGCCGAGCTTACCATTTGCAGAACAGATCCACCAAACAGGTGCCAGCAATATGCTAGCAACTGCTGCGATGATGCGCATCAATCCTGTTTGCACAAAGGCTCTGGCTCCGCTTATAAAAAGCCCTATTATTGTTGTTACAACGAAAAACTCTGCGGCTAACGGAGGAATTTCTTGCACTTGAACGAGTGCATGCAGTCCCGCAATGGGCAGAATAAAAGACAGAAATGCGGGAACTGTTCCCGGCAAATTATTCAAAAGTCCAATATAGCCAACGTGCAACGGAAAAAGTGGTAACAATACAGCTGCAGCAGTTATTTGGCATATAACTGACCACGTGCCATGCACTAGTGACGAGAGCAGCAATGAGAGCATCGAAATGCTTAACGCGGCTGCTGATCCGAAACCCAAGGATACGTTTTTCTTACGAAAACGAAATGACAGAATCACCAAAGAAAGTGTCAAAATGCCCTGGGCAAGCTTTGAAATTAGAGGGTCGACATCCAACAAGAAAAGGGACGTTAGTCCTAAAATCGCAAGAATCAATGCAGTCGAAATTGCTGCCGACTTGTTGGTGGCCTGGCTGAGAATGCACACCAATGCCATTAAAGTCGCAAGGAGAATTGTGGAAATAGAAAGCAGCGACCTGGAATTAAAATAGATCTCGACGGCAAGCATCAAAAGGCAGGCTGCAAGCGCGAAACACTTGGTAATTTTTGCATTTGTCCTAAAAAGAAATGCGGCTAGGCTCGCAATGAAAGAAATTAAAGATGGTAAAAGTTGCGTCTGCATTCACGACCTCAAGGAATCCACTCTGGCAGCACGAAATCGCAGCGCCGTGCCAGCCTCAGACAAAAGCGAGCCACGTTGGAACCGATGCTGCCAATTCTAAGTCCATCCCACAGAACAACATACAAGAAAACCAAGGCTCCTCTGGTCTGCTTTTGGAAAGGTTTTGCAATTTTTCCGCCACCTGGGCGCAGGGCTTCCCAGGCGCACAAAAAGAGCAAGACTATCATGCCAATAAACAAATCGAATATCCAAAGCGGAAACGATGCGGATTGAAAATAACTATGCGCAGAACCAGGAACAGGATACAGGAACTCTGTAAAGCTCTCTGCAGCCCAGAGATAGGTGACAATCACCAACCCAACTGCAAGTAACATCGGAACAACTGCTTTCCATGAGCCGTACATTTTTAGAGAGTACAAACTCATGATTGCTTCTGATGAAGTCACCCAAGCGAAGAAAAGAAATATGATTGTTCCCTGGTTCATCTGACTTCCTAAAAGTGCATGGGCACCAATCAAAATCAAAAGAGGGACAACCAAAGTAATCAGCACCCCTGTTGCCCACGGCAGCTGTAAAGACTTCTCTGAATGCTCTTCGTAATGCTCTGGGAGATTCGCTTCCTTGCGAATCTCATGAACCACATTTCCGGCATGAAGAAACAGCGTTGCTTTGAAGATTCCATGTGCAATTAAGTGAAAAATTGCCAGGGCAAATGCTCCAAGCCCGCATTCCATGATCATGAATCCCATCTGCCCGACTGTTGAAAAGCCAAGCTTTGTTTTCAAATCAGTCCTTGTCAGCATTATCGCTGTCCCTATGATCGCCGTAAGCAGTCCAAGCACAAAGGCGACATGGAGTGTTAGCGGGCTTGAACCATAAAGTGGGGCTAAACGATTGATGAGGAAGCCTCCTGCGTTAACTATTCCTGCATGCATGAATGCAGAAACAGGAGTGGGGGCATCCATCGTATTTGGCAGCCAGCTATGAAATGGGAACTGAGCAGACTTGGTCATTGCGGCAAGCAGTATCAATAGAGTGATAATCGATACTGCGTCGATTGTTGGACCCCCTGACCACAAATGATAGACAAGATGGGAAGACTGTGCTCGCTGAAACAATTCAGAAAACTCAAGGGTTCCGAAAAGTTTGTATGCCAAAAATACGGCAATTAAGAAAGCTATGTCGCCGATTCGAAGCGTCAACAAACTGGCAAAAGCAGTTTTTACAGCCGATCTGTTTGTGTAGTTGTAACTCAACAAGAAATACAACAACAGGCTTACCAGCTGCCACCAGACCAAAAGCAAGAGCAGGTTGCCACTACTTACCATGGCTAATACAGCCTGCGTGAGCAATCCTAGGAGCACAAAAAATCGATTATAGCCGCTGTCTCCGAACAGGTACTTGACCGCGTATGCATGTACGACAGTACTGACTCCAGTGACCAGTACCATCATAATCGCGCTCAGCCGGTCTATATACGCAGACAAATGCAGCCAGTTTGGACTATCAGGGGTTAAAGTCAGCTCCACTTGAAACGGGGACCCGGATAATGTGTAAAAGAAAACACAGAGGGAGCCAAGGAAAGAAATTGCGACAGTTGAGGTAGCTACCGACGCAGCCTTTTGCCTCAATGTTTTTCCAAATACAGCTACAAAAACACTGCTAAGAGCCAACAGAATGAAAATCGAACTAACAATAATTTTCATGGAAATTTGCAATCAGGATAAGCTCTGTGGTGATTTTGCAATCACAAATGCACATAGGCCGGGGTCGAAAATTTGAAGATGTCCTTGCCGCTTGTCGTGAACCCATCCGTGTAATTTCAAATTTTTGAGAGGCAGTCCCGTTGCATTGTCCGCAAATGTTCTAAGTTCCCTCAATACGTTGTATCTCTCTAATTCCTCACGCAAGGAGGGGTCTTTTTCCAGTAATTCGGCGTCACGATCTTTGGCGTAGCGGCAATCAAAGTGACCATAAACAATAAAGTGTTCGATGGCTGTGTAAGCCATTGTTTCAAACACACCGCCGGCTAGGCAACTATGTCCAAAATTCTGGAAAACATGCAGCTTGACTGTTGGATCGCTACACACATAAGGAAGGTAGGCGCCCATATCAGAGCAGGCAATCAAACAAGCGGCTTGAGCCTGTCCAGCGAGTAATGCATCAGACAACTGCACATCGTCAAAGTAACTAACCGAGGAAATCTTGCTTACCTCTCTAGCTAAACTTTGAGCTTCAGCTGAAGCCCAGCTAAGCGCGTTTGAGGATAACATCTGCATACAGCCTTCAATATGCAAAACTAACCTTATGATCATACTTGCCGGAAACGGACTTCCAATAAAATTGGAGGAAAAACTTTACATATCTCATACTGCCCGCGTTTCAGGAGCTTACGTTTCAAAGCACTTTGTGCGCAAGCAAACTTGGCGGGTGGCAGAGCAATTTGGTCTGCTCTCGAGAACGATTGAATCCCGCATCTTACAAGGCAGAAGCGGCACCTGTCACTGCACGCATTCCTATTTCAAGCATTCTTTTCTGTCTAAACGCCAACCTGCAGAACAATCGAACGCACCGAAGCTTCTAAAATTGTCACTTTGACCAAGCTTTTATTTCCCTCTGTGTCAATGAATTGGACTGGGAGTAGAAACCTAGCTAATCATTGCCAGCGGCCGGTATTTCTTATTTGTGGTTTCAAAGTCCAGAAACTAAGTCTCTTTATGCGCGGCTTTGGTGTCAGACGAACTAGAACCATTTCCTTTCCCGTTCACTTCCAGTGTAGCAAATACTGTTTCTAGTAATGCCAAAGAACAGTCGACTGCGGACCTGTCACTGCGTTGCTCAACGTCGCTGTTTCTTGGAGTTTCGTCATAAAACATATTGCTTTCCCCCGCATTAGACTTACGGCTCTAGCCAATTCCCAAGGTGCTTGGCTAGTTCGTCGACACCCTCGCCAGTTAGCGAAGAAAAGACTTGCGCAGTTATGAACTTATCAAAACCTGAATCTTGAAGTTCCTTACGAATTTTTTGTAGCGATTTCTGAGCTTCGCCGAGCGTGAGCTTGTCACGCTTTGTTAGGAGCACATGCAGAGAAATCTCAGATTGCACCGCCCAGTCAACCATCATAACGTCTGCTTCCTGCATTGGATGCCGAATATCCATGGTAAGCACAACACCCTTTAAGCACTGTCTCTCGCTGAGGTATTGCGATAAATTCTCTTCCCATCTATTTTTCATGGCTTGCGGAACTTTTGCATAGCCATACCCTGGTAAATCTACCAGGCGTAGCTTGGGCGAGCTTTGCAGCTGGAAGAAGTTGATCAGCTGCGTACACCCAGGAGTTTTACTAGTTCGCGAAAGATTTTTGTTTCTTGTAAGTGTGTTAATTGCACTGGACTTACCAGCATTAGAGCGCCCGGCAAACGCTACTTCAGCGCCATGTTCTGGAGGACATTCAGCCAGGCTTGGTGCACTTATTAAAAACTTTGCTGAGTTGAAGTTGATTTTCGTCATGCGGACTTTTCCGTTTACTTAGGTATATTACATAGCTTGGGTAATTTCTGTAAGATGATTTGACGCTTCTTGATATTGCGGCAGCAGTTCCTATTGGTGAGCGAAACAATTTTAAGCAGCGTTGGAAGGATTTTCTCAGTCATTTTGCTGCTCTGTTCCGCCACTAAGAGAGTGCGTGCAATAATGCGCTGTAAACTTCAAGGAGTCTCTTGCGGACTGCCTGCCCCTGCAAGAACAATTCCTTCTGCAAGTCTACATATTCGGCGCGACCATCAATCGTTTCGATTTTGATTGCTTTCACGCCGAAGGCTGTGAGGTCGTATGGACTGGCCCGCATGTCTATTTCCCGAGCGGCAACAGCCAAAACGAATGCGTCGCCAAGCACGTCGCTCGGGCAAAATGGCGCTATTTTGTATGCGAATTTGTAACTATCCATATTTACATGCAAACAGGCCGGTTGATCATTGCTCATGACCTGCTCTCGGTCCAGCTCGGTGCGGTTGAGCGGCAAGGCCTCCTTAGTGAAGAAGCGGTAGGCATCATAGTGTGTACAGCGAATCGGAAGTTCTTCCACCAAGCTGTCCGTGTGCGCTGCTCCCAGACGGCAGGGGATACTGCTGTATCTGAGTTTCTCGGATTTGTAAACCATTGCCCATTCGTGGAGACCGTAACATGAATAC
>JAIEPM010000278.1 GCA_019748395.1 Candidatus Obscuribacterales bacterium | reverse complement strand
GATCCGCTGAACTTTGCCGTGCACTTCCCGGCTGGCTTGCACGGTGCGCGAAATTTCGCCGCCGCCCTGATTGCGCGGCGCCAGTTGCGTGGCGTCAAGACGCAATGCAGTTTGCATGTCGTTGGCGGAAATCACAGCGGCCGCGTCCTGGCTGTGGGCATGCAAGATGCCGATACCGCCAAACGACTTGCCGATGCTTTGCGGCGAAGCGTAAATCGCAACCCAGGTCAGCTCGCCGTAAATGCTGTAGAGCTGAACGGATTCGACGTTGTAGTGCTTGATATTGTCGCGGGCATTCACCATCGTTTCGTCCACGCTCGAAGGCTCGTTGAAGCCCTTGATGCCGGGATAGAAGGTGCCTTCGTTCTTGCCCGATTCATAAACAAGCACGCCGATAACCGTGTGGTCGTTGTCGTGAGTCGAGGTCATCGGGATGACCCAGACGTTGTGCGCGTCGGTTGTATAAGCCAACTCGAAGTCGGCGGGCTTCATCGTACCGGTGCGGTTGATGCCGAAGCACACGTGCCAGAAGTTGTTGCGGGCATAGTCACCGCCGTACAGACCCCAGTCCGTGGCCCACTCCTTCACGAGGTCGCGAGAAACGACGCGGTCCACCCACTTCGGTTCTTCCTTGACGTCGAAAACTTCAAGCGTGGGCTCTTCCTTTTCGACTTTTACAACCAGCACTTTGTGAAGCTGCTTGCCGCTGACTCCGCCGAAAGCATTCCTCACATAAGTGACCGTGTAATACGGCACCCAGTTGTCGTCCACCTCGAAGATAGGCTCCTCGAGATAACCGTCGTTGTAGCCCTGCTGGTAAATCCAGCGCTTCAGACTCATCGACCAGGACTGGTCGGTGAAAAGGCTGATCTGATAGCCGGTTTTCAGCCAGGCATCTTTGCCGGGGTTCTCGGCATCGACCACAACATAACCGGGCGACGTGGCACGACCGCCCATGAGGGGCGTCCAGAACGTGTCCCCGTTGTTGACGGGCGTGAGCGGTGCGATCCAGTAACGATGACCGTTCACGAACTGCAGCGTGTAGCTCTCCTTGTTGACCGTGAAGCGGCTGGCAACGCCGGACTCGGTGGAAAGAGCGGTCTGACCCTTGAAGATCGCGATTGACTTGGTGACCTTGACCATGTGGTTGGGGTCGGTGGGCGGAATCTTCTCATCGGCACCAGCGATGCGAATCTTGGGCAGGTCCGCATGCTTGCCGGCGTTGCTCGAGCCCCAGGCATTGAAGCCGTACTGAATCAAGGGCACGAAGAGCAGAGCTGCCGCGCCGAGCACAACTGCCGTGATCGACTTTCTGCTGGCATGCCCGCCGCAAATGAGTCCGGCAACTGCCGCCGGGATCATCGTGCAGAGCAGCACCGGCCAGTAGCCGAAGAAGCTGCCCTGAAAACTGGGCTGCACGTAATACATCAGGAAGCGCACCGCCAGCAGTGCCACAGGAAAGGCAAGCAGCGCCGCCGAGGTGGCCGACGAGCCAGCCTTGACCGTGCGCTTGTTGCGGCGCCATTCGTCGCCGGTTTCGCGATTACCCCCGGCGAAGGCGAGGCCGGCAGCGGTGGAAGCCGAGATGAAAGCCCAGAAGAGGGTGAAGGGCCAGAAGAGTGTACTGAAGATCATAGTTCTTGAGTTCCTTACAGTTTTGGGGAAGAATCAGTGATGCTGAATCCGATGCGGATTGAGCGCGGAACCGAACAGGGCTCTGCGCTTTTGCAGAACTGGATGACGATTTCACCAGTGCCGCAAACAGCAACAAGCCCCAGCGCCACCACATAGGTGTCCTGAGGCTGTCCTGGAAACGTGGTTCCGTACGGGACCGTAGCGGACACGAAACAAGGCGACGGCATTTGAACGCAGCGGAGTAACTTTCCTCCGGCTGCGCTCAAATTACGCAAAATGACGAGGTTGTGCCCCACCGAAAGCTTCAAAGAAGCAGGCACCCGGCAGTCGAGGTTGACATACACGTTGCCTGGTGGAGCGATCTTGCTTGCTGCTTTCACAAAGTTTGCTCCTTCTCGACCTGAGCCGAAAAGTAGGGGGCGCGCTTAATGCGCGCCCCCTGTTTTGCCTGTTTTAGCGAGTTCAGGCTACTCGTTGCGCAGACTCGACACGCGAGTCTTTAACGGCGCTTTCATCAGAAGCCCTGCGCACGGATGATGCGCAG
The DNA here is from genome assembly GCA_019748395.1 of Candidatus Obscuribacterales bacterium. GTDB lineage: Bacteria > Cyanobacteriota > Vampirovibrionia > Obscuribacterales > Obscuribacteraceae > JAIEPM01. The sequence goes on along the minus strand of JAIEPM010000278.1, from coordinate 7,711 downwards.
GCGCTTCTTGGAATCGCAGATCATGCGATGTCCTCCTGGACTGACGATTGCTCGTCGTGAATCGCGCGGATAAGGTCGCCACAGCGGCGGTCACGCTCCGCGCCGCGTGACTGTCAGTTGGACGAAGCGACAGCCGCCGCGTCGGTCAGACGGATGGGCTGACAGCCGCAGGCCTTCATGGGGTTGAGCCCCTTGGCCGAGGCGCAACTGACACAGTATCCCGAGAGCAGCGACGGACTGCGTCGCTGGCAACTCGGGTTCTTGCAGGTGCCCGCACCGTGTCCGGTGACGGCAGCTCCGCAGTGCAGTTCCAGTGCCGTGGTTTCGGCAGCGAAGATGTTGTGCATGGGTTTACTCCTTCGAGTGTGATGAGAGAATACAGTTCTCCCGGTCTGTAAAATGCGGTCAGGAATTCTGGTCCGTGCCCGCGCCGTCCTCGCCGCTTTCAGCGACGAGGTTCTGGGTGCCCGGCTCGGCGCTTGCGTCGGTGAGACGCAAACCGCGCGGCAGGCGGACACCGTTGCTGGATTCCACCGGCAAGGCCTTGACGAAAAGAATGTGATCGTAGGCGGCGCTCAGTTCAGTGACAGGCTTCTCGGCCGTCGGCAGAATGAGACCACCCGCGGACTTCTCGTCGTCGGGCGCGTTGACACCGACCTTCTTGGCAGTGAGAATCTTCTGCTTCAGCGCTTCGTCCCCCTGGCTGACAGCGTCGGCCAGAGTCAGAATGCGGCTGTAGCCGTCGAGCTTCTCACCAAGAAGCCCCCGAGTGCCGAGAGTTTCGGTGATCTCGCTGACACGGTAGAGCTTGCCGGCGAACTCGTAAGTGCGCCCTTCCACAGGACCACCCATCGGAAAGTCGTCGGCGTCCAGACTCAAAACCGAGCCCGGAATCCAGACAATAACTAAGGTTTTCATGGCATATCCTTTCGGAAAAAGTTGAACTTCTACTCGTCTATTCGCCCTTCTCCGCAACAGAACCCTCTCCGTCACTCCGTATTGAAGTGCTGGAAATTGATAACAGTGAGATAAACTCAGTTTCTGTGGCTTTGTGCGATGAGATTTGGGACGATAACGAGACGGGCAAAGCCTAAGAGATCCGCCCGTTCAAATGCGCCCGTATGCTACACAGCGCTTAACCAGCGGCATATATTAACTAGAATAGAATCTTTCCTGAATCTCTTACGCGCAGGCACTTTACAGCCGCGATGCCAAGAGAGCTTAGGCAGACTTCATCAACTAAGAGTGTCAGCTCCCCGTAGCGCAGCTCCGCAAGCAAGCTTGCGCCAGCGCTTGGCAACCGCATTTTAGAGGGCTCTTAAAATTGCGGGCGCCACTAAATGCAGTATCAGCTCAGGGATTTTTGCTTTATCTTCCTTAGCGCCAACAAATATCGTTTCATAGCATTGGGATATACTGTAGAGCTTCAGAAATCGCAACTGGACGGAGGTCCCGAAAGAAGCCATGCAAGTCGCACAGGAAGAGGAAAAAGGTAAAGAAGAAGAGCGTGCCAAGTGGTACACCGATGTTATCCAACAGAGTGAACTGGCGGACTACTCTCCTGTCAAGGGCTGCATGGTCATCAGACCTTACGGGTATGCACTCTGGGAAAATATTCAAAAGCCTCTTGATCAAATGATCAAAGACACCGGCCACCAGAACGCCTATTTCCCTCTCTTTATCCCGGAATCATTCCTTCAAAAAGAAAAGGAACACGTAGAAGGTTTCGCTCCTGAATGCGCAGTCGTGACTCACGGCGGCGGCAAAAAACTGGAAGAACCCTTAATCGTCCGCCCGACTTCCGAAACAATTATCAATTATATGTTCGCCAAATGGGTCCAATCCTGGCGCGATCTGCCGCTTCTGATTAATCAATGGGCAAATGTCGTGCGCTGGGAAATGAGAACCAGACTTTTCCTGCGCACCACAGAATTCCTCTGGCAAGAGGGACATACAGCTCACGCTTCCGAAAAGGAAGCTGAAGAAGAAGCTGCAAAAATGCTTGAAGTCTATCGTGATCTGGCTGAAAACTGGCTGGCATTGCCGGTTATTACAGGCACCAAAACAGACAACGAAAGATTCCGCGGCGCAGTCCGCACTTATTGTATTGAAGCCATGATGCGTGACGGAAAGGCTCTGCAAGCCGGAACATCGCATTATCTCGGTCAGAACTTCGCCAAAGCTTTCAACATTCAATTCCAGAATCAAGGCGGCGAACTCGAATTTGCATACCAGACCAGCTGGGGCGTTTCAACTCGATTGGTCGGAGCTGTTGTAATGGGACACGGCGATGAAAAAGGTCTGGTTCTGCCTCCCAAAATCGCACCGATTCAAGTAGTTATCGTGCCGATTTACAAAAGTGATGAAGAGAAAATCCTGGTTACAGAGCGCTGCAAAGCGATCGCTGCCGAGCTAAAAGGCAGTATTAGAGTGCATCTTGACGATCGTGATCAATACACACCCGGATTTAAATTCAACCACTGGGAAAAACGGGGCGTACCGCTGCGCCTGAACATCGGGCCCAAAGACTGTGCAAAAAACGTCGTTGAGCTTGTCCGCCGCGACAACGGCGAAAAGATGCGCGACTTCAGCCAGGACGGTCTGAAGGAAAAGCTGGAAGAACTGCTCAAAAAAGTCCAGCAGGATATTTTCGACCGAGCTCTGGCAAATCGCAAAGCCAACACTGTTTCAGCAACAAGCTACGACGAGTTCAAGGCTTTGCTCAAAGAAAAGAACTGCTTCATCGAAGCTTATTTCGCAGGCAGCAATGAAGACGAACTCAAGATCAAAGAGGAAACGAAAGCGACTGTAAGAGCTATTCCTTTTGAACAAAAGGTCGAAGCAGGCGCCAAGTGTTTCTATACAGGAAAACCCGCAGACAAGAAGGTCCTTTTCGCAATCGCGTATTAGAGCTGAATCTAAAGAGCGGGCGCAGAACAAAGAAGATTTCTTATTTCTGCGCCCGCCTTTTCAAAACGGCTTCCCGTAATCCATGACGGACATGCTTCAGGAACAAAATAATGGCTTATATCGAAAGTCTTCATCGCCAGGGCATGGAGCTGCTTGAACAAAAAGAGTACGACAGAGCAATTGCCATGTTCAGTAAAGCTCTGAGCATCGACGATAAATACTTCGACGCCCTGCTCGGCAGAAGCATCGCATCCAAAGGAAAGGGCAGCTTTGAGAATGCGCTCAGAGATCTATCAAGAGCCATTGCACTTGAGCCCGGCAATTCAGAATGTTACTACCTGCGCTGCCAGGTCTTCGATGAAATGGGAAACAGAGAACTGGCAGATCAAGATTTGTGCGAAGCAAAAGCCCTTTCGCCTGAAAGATTGGACATAGCTAAATATCGCGAAGAGAAAGAGGAAAAAGCCCAGACTCCCATACCTTTCAGGCTAAGTCTTCAAAGTTCAGTCGAAACAGCTGAAAAAACTTGCGATGAAAAAGAGCAAAGGCTTAGTCTCGTAACGACCGAAGAAACAGAAGAATAACTCTTCTCCCCCCGGGAGCGCAGGCGTCCCGCCTGCTTCATCAAACTTTTTAAAAGCGGGCAGGATGCCCGCGCTCCCGGGTCCCTAGGATTTTCAGAGAGGCAGGGGGATCTTGAAATAATTGAGACAGTTGATCAAGAATTCCCTGTGGTCGAAAGCCAGCGCGCCTTCTTTGAGAAGGTCCTTTACCGGGAGAATATGAGCTTTACCGGCATCATCTCCGGCTTTCAGTTGCTCCATCAATTCAGCTTTTCGCTGCTCGTCGATAAGCGCAGCATAACCGGCATCAACAATATGGGCGCGAGGGTCGCGATGCGGGTCTGAGCGAAGATCTACCAGCAGCAGCTCACCGGGCTTCATCACAAGAGAACACTCTTCTTCCAGCTCACGGTATGCGCAATATTCCATAGTTTCAATATGAACCCGCAAAAAGCCGCCCGGGAAAGCATTGCTTCCGGCAAAGGGATAGTGCAATCGTTCGATTACAAGCGTGTTTTGCCCGCCGTCAAAAAGCAGACAAATACTTGCAGTGCAATCCGACTTTGGATATGGATAAATGAAACTGCGGCCGTTTTTCAAGAGCACAGCAATCGCCGCAGTTTTACTCAACTGCACCAGATCCATTTCCAGCTTACTGAAAGCCGCAGCCAGAGAGCCCGGGTCTTCAAAAGCATCTATGGCTACAATCGGCCAGACTCTCGATTCAAGCAATTGCTCAACCCGCAATAGCAATTCCGCCTCACTGCACTTGCCGCAAAGAATTGCATATTCATCCTCTCTGGCATTCGGCGGCAAAGGGTCGCCGGGTTGAATCTGGCAGCTCAATCCACCGCTTGATTCAATCGCATGTCTCAAAGACTCAATGCGTATCCTCAAATCAGCAAGCAAATTCTCACTTAGATGACCGAGTTCAACAAGCACAAAACCGTTGTTCATCTGCTGCCTCAAAACGTAGTTGTAGAACTGAAATTAAAATTGTCCACCAGCATTGCCGGAACCACAGCCGGAATGCCTTCCTCTCCGGCACTTCGCCTGCTTGCTCCAAGCTCGATCACATTGTTCAAAAGCTCAATCAAGCCTTGATTGAAACGCAAGTTTTTGACGGCTCGCGTTATCTTGCCGTTTTCAACCAGGAAAGTGCCGTCTCTAGTCATTCCAGTCACAATCTTCAAGGTCGGATCGACTTCGCGAATATACCAGACACGAGTTAGAAGAACAGCCCTTTCCTGGCTTGAAATCATTTGCTCAAGACTGCTGTTGCCGCCCGAAATAACAAGATTTACAGGCAACTCACCTTCAGCGTTAGGTTCGCTCAAACCATGCCCGGTCGGCCGGGCACCCATTTTAGCCGCGCTGCGGCGTCCATAAACCAGCTGCTTCAAAACACCATTTTCCACGAGCTTCAAGCTCTGCCTGGGCAATCCTTCCGCATCAAAAGGCGCACCAGACTGGTAGGGATGCAGACAGTCGTCAGTAATCGAAATATTCTCACCAAATACTTTTTTACCGAGCTGACCGATGAAACAGGAAAGCTTGTCTAAATGGCTGGTTGCAGCAAAATCCCAGGACAGAAAAGAAAGCAAATCCAGCACCGCCGACGGTTCCAAAATCACCCGATATTTACCTGGAGGAATTTCCAGCGGCTCCTGATTTGCCAGAGCTTTTGACGCGGCATTTTCAGCCAGCCCCCGGTAATCAAGATTTGCAAAGTCGAGTTCATCAGCCTTTGCCCAACCGGTCGCACCATTTTTATTCATCGTGATCGAGCACTCAGCATGAGATTCTTTGTGAAAAGCAAATAACCCACGCGAATTTCCGATAGCAAGCAGCTGCGAACCACTCGTAACTATGCCTGCAGCCTCCAGGCCGCGAGATGAGGCAATCTCTATAATCTCTTTGACTGCCTTAGCGCGAGCTGCAGCGGAGAGAGCCGCAGTTTCTTTGTCAAAACGCCCGACAGCGGCATAAGGATGCTTCACGGCTGCGGGCAGGGGCAGCAAGCCCGCGTCTTTCTCCAGCAGCTTGATTCCGGACACCGCCGCATCTATCAAGCTTCGAATCGCCGAAGGAGAAAGATCGTCAGAGCTGAGCCTCAGTTGCTTTCCGCCTTTTAAGACTCGCAAAGACAACTCGGTTCTTTCAGGAGCTTGATTTTGAGTCATGCTGTTGTTGGCAAAACGGGAAGTCGCCATATCCGAGCTCTGCAGCGTCAGTTCACAAGACTGCACTTTGCCTTCGGCATAATTTATTGCATGCTCGATGATACTTTGCGCTTTTGCTCTCGTGATCATCTTGCCTCCTACGCTTTGTGCGCCATGCCGATTTCGACCCCACGAAATCTGGCCGGCGAAGCGCCGTGTCCGGTCCACATAGTTTGCATGGGCTGGCCTTTGCCGCAGTTGGGAACACCCCAGTCTACATAATCTTCAAGTCCGCCTATGGCATCACAAGACTTCCAGAAACTCGGGGTGATGCCGCCGTAACTGCAGTTTTTCAGGAGCTTGATACGCTTGCCGTTCTTTACCAGCCAGCCGATTTCAGTAGAGAACTGGAAGTTGTATCTGAGCTGATCAATAGACCAGCTTCTATTCGTTTCCATGACAATACCGTCCTCGGTATCAGAAATAATATCTTCCAGGGAACCGGCTTCGCCCGGCGCCAGGGAAATATTGGTCATTCGAATAATCGGCGCAAAATTCCAGGACTCGGCGCGCATCATGCCGCCCGAACGCTCGAGACCAATTAGCGAAGCCGTGTCTCGAGAACTCAAATAGCCGCAGAATAAGCCGTCTTTGACCAGATAAACTTTTTGAGCCGCAACACCTTCATCATCAAAACCAAAACTCCCAAGCGCACCACTCTTGGTGGCGTCAGCCAGAAGATTGACAATCGGCGAGCCATATTGAAAATTGCCCAGTTTATCGGGAGTCAAAAAAGAAGCTCCGGCGAAATTCAGCTCCTGGCCAAGGGCCCGGTCAAGTTCACTTGGATGACCCATGCTTTCGTGAATTTGCAAAGCCAGTTGCGACGAACCGAGAATCAGATCGCTTTTGCCTGTAGGACAGGGCTCGGCCGAAAGCAGAGCCACAGCCTCTTCGGCTATGCGAACTGCGTTTGACGGCAGATCAAAGCGAGCAATCATTTCCCAACCGGCAAGCTCATGTTGCCCGCCAAAAGAACTTGGGTATGAACGCTTTTGACGATCATGATCGTTGCTGGCAAAAGCCTCGATGCCGCAGCTTGAGCGAATGAAATGCTGTTCAATGCGGCTTCCCTCACTTGAAAGAAAGAGTTTTTTTTCTTTGATGAAAGACATATGCCCCTGAGCCAGCGTCGTGCCCTTCACAGAGCGAATCCGACGCGAAGCCTCCAGCAAAATCGAAAGCTTGTCTTCAATGCTGACAGTAAAAGGGTCGATCAGATGCGGCGAGACCCAGAGCGCTCTGTAAGCTGCTTCCGCAGCCAGCTTCACCGGCGGGTTGACACAATGTGCACCGGCTCTAGCCACTTCCACGGCTCGACGACAAGCTTTCTCGATAGCAGGCTTACGCAAATCTTGAGTTGAAGCAAAACCCCATGAGCCTCTGCAAAGAACGCGAATTCCGATACCACGACTTGAACTCAGATTCAAACGGGCAACAGTTTCGTCTTTGCTGCCTATATCCTGAGACTCCTGTTCAATGAGCCTTATATCGGCATAGGATGCTCCCAATTTCTTGGCAAGCTCAAGAGCATCTAAGGCTAAACTCTCCATAAAACCTGTCCGTTTTCCCGTAAAAGCGCTTGTTGTCAGCAGATCCGGCTACAAAGCTCTTCTTTATTGAATCATGCGAAGGTCCTGCTGCGCGCTCTTGGCATTTATGAACCGCTATTCAGAATCATTGCTGGCACGGGTCCGGCGCTAGCTTTGCGAGCGCTGCCAGCATAAAAGCACGCTCATACCGTCCTCAGCGCACATGATAGCCGCTGTTCCCACAGCCCTATAAATGCTTACGCCGCGGCTGCGTAGCTGATCTGAATCAGATCTTTTACTAGTTAAGAAGAGACTCAGGAGCCCTTGAGAACCGTCTCTTTGAGCGGCTAATTTGAGCTGTCGCCTTTTCACTCATCAGTAACCCCTCCAGAAACCACAGCTAAGCATCAAGCCAGCTAAACAAGCAACTCCCCTAACTGCCTTGTGGCAATCAGGGAGGGTCTGGAGCAGGGGTGAAACGCAG
>JAIEPM010000227.1 GCA_019748395.1 Candidatus Obscuribacterales bacterium | reverse complement strand
GGAGAGGTCAAAAATGACAGTCACGATGAAAGAGGAGAAGGAGATGAGCACGCTCAGCTACAAGAACATCAAGACTGAAACAGATGGTCAAATAGCCATAGTTTCGTTGAATCGTCCGCAAGTTCTCAATGCGCTCAATCATGAGCTCATGGCAGAACTGGCTGACTGTCTGGAAAAGCATGATGCAGATGAAAATGTCCGTGTCATTATTTTGACCGGCGGCGAGCGCGCTTTTGCTGCCGGTGCCGACATCAAAGAAATGTGCGACGAAAGTGCTGTTTCGATTCTTCTTAAAGATCGCCTTGCTACCTGGGATCGAGTTCGCTATATCAAAAAGCCGATTATTGCGGCCGTGAGCGGCTTCGCTCTTGGTGGCGGCTGCGAACTGGCGATGACCTGCGACATGATTATTGCTTCCGAATCAGCACAATTCGGCCAGCCTGAAATCAATATTGGTGTTATACCCGGTGCCGGTGGGACTCAAAGATTGACTCTGGCGGTAGGCAAATATAAAGCCATGGAATTGATTTTAACCGGACGTCCGTTTAGCGCACAAGAAGCCCATGCAATCGGGCTTGTCAACAAAGTAGTGCCCACCGAACTTTTGCTTGAAGAAGCTAAGAATCTAGCCAAAGAAATCGCTAAAAAATCGCCGCTGGCTACACGCGCAGCCAAAGAATCGGTCCTCAAAACTTATGATACGACGCTGACTGAAGGTCTGAATTTCGAGCGTAAGAGCTTTTATATGCTATTTGCTTCAGAAGACCAGAAAGAAGGCATGAAGGCTTTCATGGAAAAGCGCCCGGCTGTTTTCAGCGGTCGTTAATCACTATACTTTCAAATTATTCGGAGAAGAATATGTCAGACGAAAAGATATTGCTTGTTGAGAAAACTGAAGGTGTATGTGTAATTACATTGAACCGTCCGGACAAGCTCAATGCATTCAATGATGAACTAAGCTTTCAATTAATCGATGCTTTAAAAGAAGCGGAGAAAGATGCTTCGGTTCGTGCTGTTGTGATTACCGGTTCCGGACGCGGATTCTGCTCCGGTCAAGACCTGGCTAATCGCAAGTTCAGCGACAACAGCGAAAGCCGTCCTTCACTGGCCGATTCTATTCGCCGTCGTTACAACCCGATGGTGATTCGTATTCGCAAAATGGAAAAGCCGGTCATCGCTGCAGTCAACGGTGTCGCAGCCGGCGCAGGCAGCAGTCTTGCGCTTGCCTGCGACCTGCGCGTTGTGGCGGATAATGCCAACTTCATTCAGTCTTTCTCCAAAGTAGGACTGGTTCCGGACTCCGGTGCGACTTTCATTCTGCCGCGCCTGCTTGGTGCAACCAAAGCTTTTGAACTCATGCTGACTGCCGACAAGCTCGATGCTAAAACAGCATTCGAAATGGGTCTCATCAACAAACTCGTGCCCCAGGACAAAGTTCTTGAAACTGCACTGGAATGGGCTAAGCAACTCGCCAAAGGACCGACCAGAGCTTTCGGGCTGACAAAGCGAGCTGTTAACGCAGCGATCTTCCCCGATCTGGAAGAGCGGCTCGAATACGAAGCTTATATGCAAGAAATTGCCGGACGCAGCGAAGACTTTCAGGAAGGTGTAAGCGCATTCCTGGAAAAACGCAGCCCGGCTTACAAAGGTAAGTAAGGCGTTCCTTTCATATGCAATTATAAGTGGCAGCTTTATTCAAGCTGCCACTTTCTGTTTAAAGCAATGGGACTAGTACATCCAAACATGCTTAAGTGCTTTTCTAGCCTGTCTTAAAATGCTCGAGACTTCGAATATATCCTCATTCTCATCCAATTCTTTCAGGGATTTAGGATCCACCATTTTTCGATCAAACCATTCACCATAAGCGTAAGAAGCAACAAAATCATCATCATCGCCCTGGATGAATTTATATTCCTCGTCTTCGGATGTAAAAACTCGCATTGATCTGGCTCCCAAGAGTACTGGTAAAGACAACTGGAACGAATTCCACGCAAATGAATTTTGCATATTCTTATGCTAAAAGCGCCTTATCCAACAATGCGATTGGAAATCAGCCTCTTTTGATTCAGGAATAATACTGTTTATTGTCTAATGCCTTATTGCCATAATTTATTCGGGTCATATGACTGACATATGACTCTGGTTGGATTTAATAAGATGCAGTTCGGGATTAGGATAAATTTGCGGCTGGAAGCGGCTTCACTCTGGAGAGCAAGATGTTATCGAAAGTGGCTGTTTTCAGGGGCGCGCTCCTTTTATCATGGGCGCTTTCACTATATGCCTGCTCCGGCGCTGTAAATTCTCAATCGAAAGCCCAGAATTCGGATGGCATAAATGTTACTGGAGATTCTCAGAGTCTGGCAGCTGAAAATTCCAGGCTGCCTTTGCCTGAAAACTTCGAACTGACGGCATCTTTTGACAAAGAACATTATTTCCTTGGCGAAAACGTTCTGCTTCAGTTTCGTCTGAAAAATACCGGGGCAAAAGGCTTTAAGATTGAGACCGGTGGCGATTATCGTGGCTCTCCGCGCAGCCTTCGTTTTATTGTGAAGGCTTACGATCAAAGCGGCAAAGAAATGCCGGATCCTTTTCCGGGCGCTTATTGTGAAGGCGGCCTGGGTGGGGTGACTTATCTCAAACCCGGCGACAGTTTCACGACTTCTTTGCCGCTTATGCGTTATCGACGTTTTGAGCAAGCCGGAAAATACAAAATTAGCGTCAGTCACGATTTCGGCTGGGATAAAAAGAGCGGGCCGGAAGTGCTTTGTAATCTCGATTTGCGTATGCCCAGCCCCTCTGAAGCCGCAGCCATTGTTGAAAAAATGAGCTCATTGAGCCCGAATCCATACAGGCTTGAAGGACATAGGAGCGCAGAGTTTCAAGATTTCTCCACTCTTGCATATCCCGTTTATTTGCCGATTTTGCTTGAGATGGCCGGAAAAGATGAAAGCAAGGTATTCAAAAAAAATGATCTTGGTGAAATATCAATTCCAAGCTTGGAGGGAATTGCCGCAATCGCCAGTCCTGAGGCTACAAAAGCTCTAATTCGATTTTGCCGCAGCAAAAATCAGACAATGGCTTTGATTGCGCTCAAATCATTGAACATGCGGCTTCCAGATCCTGTCTGGGACGAAAAATTGCCCGCTCGCTCGGTTTTTGAGAATCCCATGAATGCTGAGCGCAAGCGTTTTGTCAGCCTCAGCTGGAAGCCGGAATTCTCAGGCGAGCTAAGGAGCATAGCAGCTCAGTTTTTGAAAAAGGGCGATCGCGATGATCAGGTTCCGGCCGCTTATGTGTTTGAATGTATCGGCACTAAAGATGATGCGCCGCTATTAATTGAAGCCCTAAATCAGGCTGTATCGCAAATCAAAGACTTGAAGCCCGAGCTGAATTATCCAAGACCACGGGGCTCTGCAGAAGAGCTTATCAGGGCTGCTCTCATGATTGTTCAAAGAGGCTACTTGCCTGATCCTAAGCCTCAAAGCAAAGCTGATGCTGCATTTTTCATACTTGCTGTCGCGACAAACAAGAACTATCGCCCTCTCGGCTGGCAGGATGTATATAAAGCTTTGCTGAGCGACAGTTCACCTTATATCAAAGAGCTTGCTGCAAATCATTTGCCTGCCGGACTTGATATTGCGATGAGCAAGTCTATTTCACCAATGCTCAGAGATACTAATCCGGACTTGCAGATTTCGGCATTGCGCTTGCTTCAAAAAACTCCGGACCCGGCCTTAAAGGATGATGTTCTTCAAATAGTGAGAAGTGCAAAGGACTTTATGCTTTTTCAAGAAGCCCTGAACACCTGCTCTGCGCTTAAGTGTGAGTTTGAAAGCCAGCAGATAATTGCCGGGCGTTTAGGAGACGATCCTAAAATTGCTCCGGAGCTCGATATGCAATACTTGCACAATCTTGTGAGTTATTGCCTTGAGCTGCCCAATATGACCGGTATGAGCGGTGGCAGCTCGCCTGAGCCTGAGCAAAGAGCTGCTCTGAAAGCCAACTGGTTGAGGCTCCTGAATGCAAAGGAAGCGCAATTGAAAGCCGGGAAAAAGATTGCCATGAGTGATCCGCTTGTGAGCTCGGCTTTATTGCCCAAAGATTATCAAATCAATTTTGCCGATGGGCATGTCTGGCCTCCGCAGCATGAAAGTGCCGGGACTTTGCTAAACAAGGCTCAGTCTTTGATCGGGAGCGCCGAGTCATTGATTGTTCAGGAGCCTGATGATTGTTTGACCAAGCTCAATGAAGCATTTCGAATTTTGCAGCGATGCGCCGCACTTGAAGATTTCAATGGAACTATAAAAGCCGGACGTTTTGGTAAAAATGGTTATGAACCGGACGCTCTGCAGAAAATTCCAGACTATGCCAATCAGTTATTTGTGCAAGCAACAGTTTGTCTGGCTGATTTGAAAATGCAAAAAGCCGATTTCAGCGCAGCTGAAATAGCATATGCTGAGTCAATTTTGCGACGAGTCCGCTCTTCACGCCGATTTGAGCCGATCGCTAAAATGCCGGGTACGAGCGAAATACTGAGCGCTTACAAGCAATTGCTTGATCGAGAAGAGAAGGACTATTTGGGCGAAGCTCAGATCGCTACCAGAGATTTGATCGCGCTGGCGAGAGCCTTTGATTTGCAGAAAAAGTTCAGTGAAGCAGAGCCTATTTATGAAGCTGCGATTCCGCATTTGAAGTCGATAGATTTTCGTCATATGAGTGCCGACAGTGAAAACACCCCGATTGTAGAGGCTGCATTCAAAGCGCCCTTGAATCTTGCCTTAAAAACACTGCCTGCAAACGATTCGTTGATTGCAAGTCGCTTTGAATCTCTGGCTCGCTTTTATCAGTATTCAGGTGATGAGAACAAAGCCGGAGATTCTTATCAGAAAGCGATCGCTATTCGTGAATTGCATCCCGAGAAAGCCACGGCGATGCTTTGCTTTGATCTTTCCAATTTGAAAGAACTGCTTGCTGATAATAATCCGGCTGAGCAAGAAAAGCTGACAAAGAAGCTTCTGGCAGCTCAAGAAAAAGTTTCCGGAATTGATAATCCTGAATCGCTGAAAATTCTCTACAACGAGTCACTTCCGGCTGCTGAAAATCGCGGTGATAAAGAGCAGGCTATGAAAATACTGAATCGAATCTTTGCCTGGCGCGAGAAAGTCGGGCAAGATAAGTATCCGGAACTGCCGAAGTCGATTTATCTTTTCTATCGCATGCTCGACTCTTATAAAAACAGCTCTTGGTCCAAAGCCGGTGTTGAAGCAATGCTTGCTAAGTACAAAGCATTGCGCCTGCGCTTTCCTGTCACTTGCGATGATGCTCATTACTCGGTTGATGCTGTAAAAGACATTAGCCAAGGACTTGCGGCTTTTGGAGATAAAATCGCTGCTGAGGAGCTTCTCAAGGATGAATTGAGTCGCTGTCCGAAGTCTTGCTCAACGGCTCTTTATGTGCAGTTTACGATTAACGATGCTCTGGGCGATCTCTATTTACAAGAGTCCAAATATCCGCAAGCATTGCAAGTCTTTCGCCGAAACTTAGAGCTTGCAGAAAAAAATCCCGGACACAGCGATCTAGATCTTGCACTTACTCGCATGGCTAGAGCCTATACAGCCTCTTCCCAGCCTGCTCAAGCCGAAGCTTTCTTGCTCAGGCGTCTGGCTCTGGAAGAAAAAGCCGACAAAAACGGCGCCCCCGACTGGAGTTATGACGAAATCGCCGATTGCTATTTTGCGCAAGGTAAAAAACAAAAGGCTCTTGAATTTAGAAAAAAAGCCAAGTCCGCCAGAACTTCTATAAATCGCTAGGGGCGGTGCCATGCGCCGCCCGTTAAGCTAAAACCCAGATTCACCTGCCGGCAGAGATGATTGCTTTTGCTGCTGCGAAGCTTGCTCTTGCTGTGCCTGTTCCTGTCTCATGTAAGGAGAAGGTTTGACTTCTTTGTCCTTTTCCTGTGCACGAATTTGTCCCTGCAGGAAAATGATGCGCTTATTCAATTCGTCGGTATTAACGCCTTTAGGGGCCGTGCGCAGTGCGCTTTCGTATTGATTGACCGCTGAAGTTATATGTTTTTCCTCGTCAAAAATATGCCCAAGAGCCAGATGGCTTTCGTAATGGTCCGGGTTTTCTTTGAGAGCCTGCAGCAAGTGATCTATAGCGCCCTGATGGTCGCCGCGCTTATACAAACAGTTTGCCATATTGAAATAAACTTCCACCCAGTCGACATTCTTGCAGGAAGAATCAATCAGCTCTTTGTAATCTTTAAGAGCATCGTTATAGCGCGGCGGAGTTATTTTGATTTCCATGCGAGCTCGTCCGAGCCAGGCTTCAGTGTATGTCCAGGGCTTGTCGCCCAGTGCGATTGTGTATGATTCCATGGCATCGCCGGGTCTGTTCATTTTTTCGTAAAGCTCACCCATGGCAAAATAAGGACGCTTATTTTTGAAATCTGCATCGATGCGCGCTTGCTGTATATGACGCTCGGCTTTGTCTAAATCGCCGATGTTCATATAACACTCGGCGATGTCCACATGAGCATCAGGTGCTTTTTCCGTTGTTTGAGAAAGATGATTGTTCAGCGCTTCTATGGCTTTAGTATATGCACCGGTTTTTTTGTAGCAAATTCCAAGGTTGAGCCAGCCTTCCGGGCAGTATTTGTTGCGCGCGAAATAACAGGCTTGCAAGAACTCATCTGCGGCGCCTTCGTAGTCCTTGAGCTTCATTTTTTTTAGACCGTCTTTCATGTGAAGCTCGGTCGGCTCGACTGTTGCTTTATCATGCCTTGCTTGCGCAGGCGGCAGGGCAACAGAAACTTGAAGCAGGAAGAAAAGTGATAGCGCAAGTCCCGGCTTGATTCGTTTTTTCATTTTAGGTCTTTACTCTAGGCTTTCGGCATCAACTTCAACTTGAACGATACCACTTAAGAATAGAGCAGTTGCAGCTGCCAGGTAAAGTAAAACAGCTTGCCAGACATTTATGGGGGGCAAAATAGACATTCTGGGAACAGTATGATTCCAGGTCCAGTGGATGCATGCTATAGGCAGCGCGACGATAAGTCCGATAACGCCCATGGCGAGAACGGTAAAGATGGCTGCTGCCCCGAAAGGATTGAAGTGAAAGGTTTTCACTCTTATTCGTTTGCTCCAAGAAGAACCTTGAATTGCTCCTCATCTAATACTGTTATACCTAATTCTTGAGCTTTTTGGAGCTTTGATCCCGGATTTGCCCCCAGGACAAGGTAATCCGTCTTTTTCGAGACAGAGCTTCCGGACTTCCCTCCCCGGGCTTTGATCATTTTTTCCGCATCCGAGCGTTCCATGCTGAGCGTGCCTGTGATTACAAATGACTTGCCTGCAAGGGTTTGCGGGAGTTTCTCCTCTGTTTCAGCGTCTACTCTTTCAATATTTACGCCCATTTGCTGAAGCCTTTCAATCAGGCTCAGGTTCTCGCGTTCCTCGAAAAATTGTCGAATTGACTCTGCAATTGATGGTCCAATGCCTTCAATCGTCTCCAGCTCTTCGCTTCGGGCGTTCATTAAATTTTTCAGGCTGCCGAAGTTCTCGATTAATATTTCAGCCATCCTGATGCCCACATGCCTGATCCCGAGTGCGAAGACTATGTTCGCCTGAGGACGTGATTTTGATGCATTTATCCTAGTGAGCAACTTTTCTGCAGATTTTTTTCCCATTCGCTCAAGGCCGAGTATCGATTCTTCAGTCAACGAGTAAATGTCGGCTGCATCTTTGAGAAGCCCGGCTCTGGTCATCTGCGCGACTATTACTTCTCCAAAGCCTTCGATGTCCATGGCGTCGCGGCTGACAAAGTGAGTCAGTCTTCTTTCCACTTGTGCCGGGCAGTTGTAATTTGTGCAGCGCAGAACTACTTCGTTTGCGTTTCTTTGAAGAGCTGAAGAGCAGCAGGGACAGTTGCTTGGTTCTACAAGGGGCTCTGAATTTGCCGGACGTTTTTCAATCAGAACTCTGAGGATCTCAGGAATTATTTCTCCGGCTTTGCGAACAATGACAGTGTCGCCGATTCGCAAATCAAGTCGATTTATCTGGTCGAAATTGTGCAGCGACGCGCGTTTTACAGTGGTGCCTGCCAACTTTACGGCTTTCAAACAGGCAACCGGTGTTACGGCGCCGGTTCGCCCAAGGTCGAATTCGACGCTTTCCAGAACGGTTTCAGCCTCGTCGGGCGGATATTTGAAGGCGACTGCCCAGCGCGGGCTATGTGATGTTGTGCCCAGGGCATCCCAGAGTGCTCTATCATTCAACTTCACGACTACGCCGTCAGTTTGATAATCGAGGCTGTGCCGTTTTTCAGACCACTCATCACAAAACTGTTTTACTTCTTCGATGCCCAGGGCCAATTTTCTGTTGGCGTTGACCGGAAAGCCATATGCAGCCAGAAGTTTCAGTGTCTCTTCGTGAGTTTCAGGCTCTGTAATTTCAGGGTCGTTAAAATGAGCAAAATAAATCCAGGCGGATAATTTGCGACTGGCTGTGACTTTTGGATCTTTTTGTCTGAGAGAGCCGGCTGCTGCATTTCGCGGGTTGGCAAAAAGATCGTTGCCTGCATCTTCTAGCGCATTATTCAGAGCGTTGAAGCTTGAAACCGGCAAATAAACTTCACCGCGCACGTCAAGTTCTTCCGGCAGGGTCATGCCTTCCGGGGCTTTTATCGTATGAGGAATATCTTTTATTGTTTTGAGATTGAGAGTGATGTCTTCGCCGACATCGCCATTACCTCTGGTGGCACCTTCGACGAGTTTGCCTTTCTTATACTTCACTGCAATCGAGAGTCCGTCAATTTTGAGCTCGCAAACAAACGGCAGCGCCTTTTCCTGCTCCGGACTCAGTTCGAGTATGCGGCTCAGGCGTTCTTGCCATTTATCGAGGTCGTCGTTACCCATTGCGTTTGCCAGGCTGAGCATCGGCACTCGATGGCGTATTTGCTTAAAATCAGTGCTTGGCTGAGCTCCGACTGTCTGGGTCGGGCTGTCGGCTGTGAGCAAATCCGGGTGCTCGGCTTCCAGGGCTTGAAGTTCTCGGAAAAGCAAGTCGAAGTCGGCATCACTTATCTGCGGTTTGTCAAGGACGTAATAAAGGAAGCGATGATGCACTATATCTCGCTTCAGCTCTTCGATTCTCTTGACTGCTTCGGCTCTATCCAATGCTTTTGTTTCGCTCATCTTGCCAGCCTCGTTATTCAAGCCTGTTTGATTTTAGTTAAATTGAAGCGAACTTGCTTTAGAAGAATAAAACAAGTTCGCTTTAAGTATTTGATTTCAGAGCTTGCTTAAATACCTTCGCGTGACAAAATGACGCAATCGCCCTGACCAGTGCCGGAGCAGATTGCGGCTGCACCGTATTTAGCACTACGAGCTTCCATTTCACGAGCCAGAGTCAGAAGCAGGCGAGCGCCGCTGGCGCCGATTGGATGTCCCAGTGCGACAGCGCCGCCGTTAACATTGACACGTTCGGGGTCTAAATTGAGCATGCGCATTGAAGTCAGTGCAACTGCCGAGAAAGCTTCATTGATTTCCATTAGTTCAAGCTGTTCGGCTGTGAGTCCGCATTTTGCCAGGGCTTTTTTTGTTGCAAGGGCCGGTGCTGTTGCCAGATATTGCACATCTTGACCCAACGATGCATGGGAAAGTATTTTTGCCAGTGGTTTCAGTCCCAGCTTCTTAGCGCGTTCTTCGCTCATGATCAAGAGCGCGCAGGCGCCGTCATTGATACCGGGTGCGTTTCCGGCTGTGACAGAACCTTTGTCGTAGAAAACCGGTTTCAATTTAGCCAGGGCTTCAATCGTTGTGTCGGGGCGCGGACCTTCGTCGTTTTCGGTAATCAGTTCTTTGCCTTTT
>JAIEPM010000049.1 GCA_019748395.1 Candidatus Obscuribacterales bacterium | reverse complement strand
TCATTCGGCTGCCCGCAAGTGTTCGTCTTGAGAAAAGCATAAGTGCAGTCAGCAAGCAAATGAGCGAACCGTAAATAACGGTGTTGCGCAAACCGATTTGTTGAACAATCATAGTGACGAATAGGGCTGCAATTAAGTCGCAAAAGGCTATGACTGTGATTCTCATACCGATTAGTCTGCCGAAAAGCCTGTCCGGCGCGCTAAGTTGCATAATGCAGATGCAGGCGTTTATATTGATCGATTGACAGACTGCAATCAACAAAACGCTAAAAATCGCCAGATGCAAATGCTCGGCAAAACAGAATGAAAGCAGTCCCAGCGGCATTAACAATAGTGAGAGATCAGCAGCCATTTCCAGCTTTTCTTTCTGGCGAAAATTACCACATAGCAATGCTCCGGCCGAAAAACCAATGGCGACTGCTGCGGTTAGGATGCCTGTTTCTCTGGCGCCGCCCCGAAAGATTTCGGCAGCGAAAGCCGGTAAAAGCGAGAAGTAGCGCATGCCGAAAAGTACCAGCACCGCAGTTTGCAAAAAGGTGATGAAAATACTGCCTGAGCGCAAGGCAAATAGAAAGCATTCTTTATTGCTCAATTCGCGATCTTCAGCTTTTTCAATTTCACTGGTGAGCTTCTTCTTTTCCGGAAGGATTGAAGGGGCTGTTTTATTTACCAGTGATTTGCATTTGAGCAGTTTGTTGAGACTTATGACTGAAACAATAAAAGAGACTGCATTTAGAAAAGCGCAAGTCGCCTCGCCGAAACTTGGAAAGAGATCTATTAAGAGACCTCCGCTTGCCTGTCCTAGAGCTATGGCACTGGCGCAGACGCATGAATACAAGCCTCTGGCGCCGACCACTTGCTCCGGGTGAACCAGTGCGGCTGTCAGCGACTGGCGAGCCGGATATTCAAGGGCCGCGTAAGAGCCTATAGCCACTGCGATTACAAACAAAACTGCCAGGCTGTGAACTTGCAATAAAATAACGGCCACGACGGAAAGGCTCAGCAGCGCTCCGGCATATTGCAAAGCTACTAAGAGTCTGCGCCGGTCCAGGCGGTCAGCCAGGCAGCCTCCGGCAAAACTCAAAAGAAACTGTCCGGCAAGCATCATGGCAGTCATCGCCGCCAGCGCTCCGGCTGAATGCGTTGTTCTGTAAACAAGCCAGGCCAGTGCGACTTGCTGAAGTCCGGTTCCGGTGGCGGAAACACCCTGACCAAATAAGTAAAGACGAAAATCGCCTGATTCCAGTGATTTCAGTGCTTTCACATTTCTAAGCAGCGCAGCCGCTTTTCCCGTCAGGCTAAGCAAAGTCCGTCCTCCTGCTTATTTCTTGCCCGCTATTGTCAGGTGTAAAACCCTGGGGCTAAAAAAAATGCATCTTTCAAGAAGCCCGGCGCAAGCTATAATTCCCCGGTTTGCCATAAGAAGTATTCGAATTGAGAATTAAGAACAATATTGCGCTTTTGGCTTTATTCGCCGTTCTGCTTCAGATGAGCCAGCTGCCGGTCGTCGCTGCGGGCGAGTCGGCACCTGCCTGGAAGATACTTAATTTAGATATTGATCAAAGCGTTTCGGCGCAAAAAAAATTGAGTCCGTTCATTGATGAGCGAAAGGACCTGCACAATTCAGTCAATGCAATCCGGCTCTGGACCAACTCGAAGGGACTGAAAATTCTGCGTGCTGCTGTATCCGACTTGCGCGCCAAATATCCGGAAGACAAGTGGCTTACTTTTGTGGGCTCCGGTGACTTTCATCAAGTAACAGCCACTTTAATTGAGTCCTTGCCGAAATCGGCTCAACCACTAACCATAATTCTCTTTGACAACCATCCGGACTGGTTTAAAGCTCCTGCTCATTATCATTGTGGTGCCTGGGTAGTTCAGGCCTTAAAACACAGCTTTGTAGAACAGGTAATCATGCTTGCTCAAAACAGTGCTGATTTGCGGGGGGATCAGTTTCGCCTGGCACCATATAACGAGCTTTGCAAAGGGCGGGTGGAAATGCATCCGCTTCTGCGTAAAAGTTC
The DNA here is from genome assembly GCA_019748395.1 of Candidatus Obscuribacterales bacterium. Taxonomy (GTDB): domain Bacteria; phylum Cyanobacteriota; class Vampirovibrionia; order Obscuribacterales; family Obscuribacteraceae; genus JAIEPM01. Next base: position 7,805 of record JAIEPM010000049.1, on the reverse strand, counting down.
TTTTGTGCCGCTGGTCTGGAACTCCAGGGTCGCGGGTGTGGAATCGGCGAAGGTTGGCTTATTCGGGACTGAACTTAGATTTCAAAACTTGCGTGATTTCGGTGTCCAAAATCTGGCTGAAAAACTTTCCAAAAATCTGGCCGGCAAGAACGTCTATATAAGCATCGACAAGGATGTTCTGGATTTGAATGATGCAGTTACCGATTGGGATCAGGGACAGCTGAGTTTGAAAGAAATGCTTGAGATCATTTCCAGAGTTTCCGAAAATGCCAGAATCGTAGGTGTGGATGTTTGTGGAGAGCGAGCTCCGGAGCCGGTTCATGGGCTCTTGAAAAGTTTTGACTGCGGGCGTCAGTTTAAGCGCAAGATCAAGAATTTTGATCTTGCTAATCTGGTCAACGAGCGAACTAATCTTGAAATCATCAAAACTTTGCGTCAGGCGCAGATGATCAGGAAAGAAGTCAGCGGTAGCATTGAGAAAAACTAAGCGCTGCTTTTGCTATACGCGAGATTTGCTCTGTGCCGGAAATGCTGCTGCTGCTGAAATTCTTGCGGCTGCATCGAAGTTCATTCTTTTGAACTGAACTTCAACAACTGTTCCCTTATTGTCCGGGCCGCTTTTTAATTCTACGCTTGCTTCGTGAATCTCCGCTATTTCACGCACGATTGCCAGCCCCAGCCCGCTGCCGCTTTGTTTGTTGCCGAGAATGCGATAAAAACGCTCGAATACGTGTTCACGCTCAGTTTCTGGAATGCCCGGACCGTTATCTTCGACGCTGAAGATTGGACCTTTTTCGTTCTGGCTGACTCTCACAGTGACGCTGCCGCCTGCTTCCGTGTAGAAAACGGCGTTTTCAATCAAATTGAAAAGCATTTCGTAAAGACTGGCTCGATCGCCTGCAATAAGCTGAACATCATCATCATTGCCTTCAAAACCGAGATCTATCTTTTTTGCGATTGCCTGCAATACCAGTTCTTTGCTTGCATCTTTAGCAATTTTATTCAGATCAAGAGCTTCTTTGGCCAGATTATCGAAAACGGCCGGTTCGACACGCGCAAGAGCCAGCAGTTGTTGTGCTAATCTGGTGGCGCGGCTGGCGCTGGTGTTGATATGTTGAAGAGATTCTTTAATCTCCGATTGATCTTTTTGACGCAGAGCCAGCTCGGTTTGAGTTTTCAAACCGGCCAGAGGCGTTCTCAGCTGATGCGCGGCGTTGGATAAAAAGCGCTTTTGCAAGTCGCGATCTTCTTGTAAGCGCAAGAGCAATTTGTTGATTGAAAGAACCAAGGGTTTGACTTCTTTTGGAACATTTTGTTCGGAAAGCGGGCGCAGGTCTGCGGGGTTGCGACTTTCAACAGCTTCTTTCAAACGTCCCAGCGGTAAAAGACCTCTTGATACGCCCAGCCAGACGGCTAGCGCGGCCAGGACAATCAGTATCAGCTGCGGTATCAGTACTCCCAGAAAAATACTTTGAGTCAGTTGAGTTCGGCCTGTGACAGTCTCTGCGACTTTGATGACGATACGCTGCTTCGAGCCTGCTCTGGCAACTTCAATAATGCCGATGCGCACCGGAAATCCTTCTATGAAGCCGTCGTAAAAATAAGGCTCTTCACTGAAGTCTTCACCGCGCGGCGGATCTGGAATGTATACATCGCCGTTTATGACTTTGCCTTCGGGGCTGACAATCTGATAGTAGGTATTGTCTTTATCGCCGTGCTTCAAGATGGCACGCGCTGCCGGAGGCATGTCGACAGTCAATTCGGAGCTTTTGTAAATAAGCCGATTTGCTACTGAGTGAGCACAATCCAAAAGTGCGTCGTCATAAGCATCCGTTGCAAAATCCACCGCCAGTCCGTAAGTGACTCCGGCGCCGATGAAACAGAGAGTGGTGATTGGTATCAAAAGCCAGGAAAGCAAATGACGGCGAATTGAGGAGGTGAACGGTTTCATTGCTCGTTTTCCAGCACATAACCAAGTCCGCGTATTGTTCTTACTGAAAGACCGTAAGATTCGATTTTTTTGCGCAAACGATGAATCAGAACTTCAACCGCGTTTTGGCTTACTTCTTCTTCAAAGCCGTACATATGCTCGAGCAATTGTTCTTTGCTTACAACTCGACCCGGTCTTTGCAGGAGCAGCTCAAAAACAGCCAGCTCTCTTGATGAGAATTCCACCGCTTCTCCGGCGATGCTGATGCTGCGTGAAACCGTGTCAAGACAAACCGGTCCGTATATTATTTCGGTTTCAGCTCCGTAATTGCTGCGCCGAATTAAAGCGCGCACTCGGGCTTCAAGTTCCGGCAGATCAAAAGGTTTGGTCATATAGTCGTCGGCGCCGAGATCCAGTCCGGAAACACGGTCATCCAGACCATCTCTGGCTGTCACAATCAGCACCGGAAAACGCTTTCCTGATGAGCGCAGTCTTTTCAAAACCTCAAGACCGTCAATTTGCGGCAAGCCCAGGTCCAAGATCGCCAGATCGAAGGGTGCGGCAGCCAGCGCCACATCGGCATCGGCGCCGGAAGCGACATGATCTACAGTGTAACCGCACTGCCTGAGGGCTTTGGAGATACCGTTCGAAAGTATCTCATCGTCTTCAGCTAGAAGAATTCTCACAATTTTCCCTCTAGTTCAAATTCGTCTCATTTTGTCGAGGAATTTGAGCCTTCCGTATATGCAGAAGCCATTTTACTTGATGTCATTGGCCAAAAAGTGATCGTTTTCTGGAAAGGAAATTAAGAGTTCAGCCAGGCAAAAGCGTCTTAATTTGCCGCTGTACGAGCGTGTAAGGTTCCTGAAAGCAAGCTCGGATATTCTGCTCAGAGTCTAAAACACCTTAACTTTAGCTCAAGAAGGCACTAATGAGTAGCAAAGCAAACACCGTATCCGTGGCTGACCTGGAAAAAGAATGTCCTGGACTCAAATTTGAAAAGATGACTGAGGCCGAGTCGGCCAAAATCACAAAGCAAGAAGAAGATCTTCTGGCTCTGGAGTCTAAAGTTTGCTCGCACGGTGACACCGTTCACTATGCAGAACGTCCCAATTTTTTTGAGACCTGTGAAGGCAGCTTCTTGTACGACGGTCACAAGCAACCGTTTCTTGATCTGCAAATGTGGTATTCGGCTGTTAATCTCGGTTATGCAAACAAGCGTGTTAACGATGCACTGAAAAATCAAATCGACAAGCTGCCGCAACTTGCTTGCCAGTATTTGCACAAAGAGAAAGTTCAACTTGCAGACAAGCTGGTGAACAGCATCAAGCGTTCTTTTGGTGTGGATGGACGTGTTCACTTCAACGTCGGTGGAGCGCAAGCAGTTGAAGATGCTCTGAAGCTGACCAGAAAAAATACGGGCAAGAGCAGAATGTTGGCTTTTGAAGGCGGCTATCACGGACGTACTTTAGCTGCTTCTTCGATCACTTCTTCCTATCGTTATAGAGAGCATTACGGAGAATTCGGCGATCGAGCTGAATTTGTGCCTTTTCCGTATTGCTTCCGTTGTCCTTACGAAAAGAAAGTCGAAAGCTGCGAGCTTTATTGCGTGCAGCAAATCGAGCGCAAATTCGATCATGAATACACTTCCTGGTGGAATCCCAAAACCAAGAAAGCCGAGTTCGGTGCCTTCTTTATTGAAGTTGTGCAGGGCACCGGCGGCTATGTGATTCCACCCAAGGGTTATTTTGAGCGCCTGGCAAAACTCTGCAAAGAGCGCGGCATACTCTTAATCGATGATGAAATTCAGATGGGCTTTTATCGCACCGGCAAACTCTGGGCGATGGAGCATGTTGATGCCCCTGCCGATGTTATGGTTTTCGGCAAAGCACTGACCAACGGATTGAATCCACTCAGCGGCATCTGGGCAAAAGAAGAACTAATAAGTCCCGACAAGTTCGGACCCGGTTCGACTCACTCAACATTCTCTTCCAACTCTTTGGGAACGGCTGTCGGTCTTGAAGTTATGCGGGTTCTTGAAGAAGGCGATTATGCCAGGTCGGTTCCGGAAAAAGGCAAATACTTCCTGGATATTTTGAAAGACTTGCAGAAAAAGCACAAAGAAATAGGCGACGTGGATGGTCTTGGTCTGGCCTTGCGCATGGAAATGTGCGAAAAGGACGGCTTCACGGCAAGCCGCAGGCTGGCAGACATGATGTTCCAGCGTGGTCTTGAAGGGAATCTTTCCTATGCCGGCCAGAAAATGGGCTTGATTCTTGATATCGGCGGTTATTTCAAGAATGTTGTTACGCTTGCGCCTTCTCTGGAAATTACTTACAGAGAAATGGATATGGCTCATGACTTGCTTGACCAGCTTATTAGTTCTTGCAAGAAAGAGCTATAGATCTCTTTGAATTAAGATAAGGAATTGCCAGTGAACAAAATCCAGGTATTCTGCGATTTCGACGGAACAATCACCAGGCGTGATACCGTTGACTTTCTTCTGAGCGAACTTGCTCTGCCCGAATGGGAAGAAATAGAAGAGCAATGGGTCAAAGGTGAAATCGGAGCACGCGAATGTATGTCTCGTCAGGTTGCCCTGATTCAGGGCGGTTGGGGCAAGGTTCGCGAGCTTCTCGACACTTTGAATCTGACTGAAGGGGTTCATGATTTTGTGAACTGGTGCCGCAGCAAGAATATTCCTTTTGTTGTGGTCAGCGACGGTATCGACCGTGTTATTGAATACATTCTGAGCAAGAACGGCATTCAGCCTGACGCTGTATATGCCAATCATCTGATTGAAGACTCTGCCGGTGCCTTTTCTCTGCAGGCTTCGAGCAGACCTCGGCTGGCAAACTGTCAATCGGGAGTTTGCAAATGTCGCCTGGTCGGGCAGCAGGCTTATCAAATGATTCGAGTTGTAGTTGGCGATGGGCGCAGCGATTTCTGCTGGTCGAAAGAAGCCGATCTTTTATATAGCAAAGGCAAACTCAGCGAATTTTGTCTTGCTGAAGGGATTGGCTACAACGACTTCAATACTTTCTTTGATATTCAAGATTCTTTGAATGCAGTCAGTCAGGGTCTCTACGCTCCTGTCGTTTTCAACAAGCCGCTTCTGCCGCTTGCTGTTCCGGCTCTTGCTCCCGGACTTTCCAATTTGCCGCCGGTCTAGAAAAAGTCCGTCTAAAGCTGGGCTTTCAGGCGAAAAATAAATTGCTTTGTATTTTGCTGGGCTTCCGTAAGGTAGACGTAAGCTAAGCTCGCTATCCTCGAATCCAGAGCCCATAGCTCTTTTGTCTCGACTTATCAAGTGCATATTGGATTGGAATTCTATGGATCTCGTGGCTGATAATACTCAAAAGAAAGAGTCCGGCGAAAGCAAAAAACGTACAGGCGTAGTTCTGATTCATGGTCTGACCGGTACTCCGGTTGAAATGAAACCGCTTGAAAAATATTTGCGCAAGCTTGGTGTCGATGTTGAAAACGTTCTGCTTGCTGGGCATGGCGCCGGTAATGATGAAATCATCGCCTCGACCTGGACTCAGTGGTTGGACTCGGTGAGAGAGGGCGCCGCCAAAATTCTGGAGCGCAACGAGCGTGTAATAGCCTGCGGCTTGTCTATGGGTGCAGTACTCGCTGCTTGCCTTGCTGCTGAAGAAAGTCGTGTTTCAGCACTAGTTATGCTTTCCCCGACTCTGGTTTATGACGGCAGCGTTCTGGACAACAGCTTGATCGACTGGGTTTATTCCAATACGACAATTAGGGATTTCGTTAAAGGTGTGGTCAAAGTCGCTCCGGTTGTAGGCAAGAAGTGCTACTGGGAAGAATTGCCGCCATACGGAATTCGCGATGAACGAATTCAAAAGCAAATTACCAAATCAATTGAGGCAGCTAAGGCTGGCGGCAACAACGAGTTCGGTGTATTTCGCACCTATTATTCACCGCTGGTAGAAATGCTGGACATGGTCGAATATGCAAGAACCATTTTTTCCAAAGTCAAAGTTCCGGTTCTGCAAATGCACAGCCTTGACGACACAATTGCCAGCATTCATAACTCGACTGAAGTTTATTTGAATCTGGGAGCAGGCAACAAGGCGCTTTTCTTGCTGACCGGCTGCGATCACGTCATGACGCTTGATTTGCAGCGTCATCTCGTGCACAAAATGATTGGTCGTTTTGTTCAGGGCTTCTCGGAAATAAACGCAGAGTACAAAACTGTTCGCTCAATTGTAAGTCCCGTGCTTGAAGATACTCGTTATGCAAAGGGTGGAAACATCAGCGCTTTAATTAGCCCTGAAATGCATGGTCTGAATAAGGAAGAATGGAAAGCTCTTTATCCTGGTCGCAGATTTGCGCACATGGCTTCAGTGGCAGATGTTAAAGAATTGCACTCGATCGTTTTGCGTGATTGTGCACAGCCTTTGATGAGTTTGCCTGTTTTTGTCGGTGAATACGGACAAACTACGAAGCTGAAAAAGAAATCTCTTTTCGGGCGCTCGCTTTCTGGAATTCTCAGTGCTTCCAGTTCTAAAGTTTTTGGTCTTGGAAGTTATATTCCGGAGCTGCCCGGTCTTGGTTTGAATAAAGCATCTTCTGCCGATTCTCAATCCAAAGCCCTTTCTCATCTGATTCGGATCGTCGAATCGCTTGCTCGCAGCTCCTCTGCCGATGCTTTTGCCAATGTGCAAAATCATGTTCCGGACTTACCTCTTCCGGCTGTGCTTCATAGAGCAAATGATGCCAAACCGATTCGACTTAACGACGACGTTTATAGATTGCTTGCCGGTGTTGAAAAGTTCAGTCATCGCAGCCAGTTGCGCAAGAGCTTTGCTCGTTTCATTCGAGTTGCGGTTCCGAAAGCTCCAAAAGAGCTTGAATCATTGCAGAGCAGCAGTGTTGCTGCCGGAGTCGGCTAAGCAAACTCAGTTTTGACTTATTCGACTTTCAAACTCCCTGCTAAACTGATAAAAGGGGGAGATTAACCGTGATTGTTTCTGAATCCAAAGATGCCAGTCGTTTTTTGGGAAAGCCGCCGGTCTGGGTTTATATTGCCTCCGGCCTGCTTCTGGTTTTTATCTTTCTTTGCGGACCGACAGTGTTTTTTGCTCTTGGAATTCAATACAAGGATAAGGGCTGGACTGAAACTTCGCGTGTCTGTTTGAAGATTGCGAATCTTTCCAATCCCTGGAGTCCGATCGCAAAGAAGGCGGAAGCTTATATGAAAGTGCGTTTGCCGAGGCACAATATTTCCGAGCAAGCACAGCAAGCCAATATTGAAGCTTACAATCTCGATGCCATTGGCAAAACCGATGACGCCACAGCCCTTTTTGAAAACACTATTTCCGAGTTTCCTGATTTCGAGTGGCCTTACAACAATCTGGCCGGTATTAAGCTTGAGCAGGGAAAGCTTGATGAAGCGAAAATACTTTGCGAACATGCGCTGAAAATAAATCCAGACTATGCAAATGCTCATGTGATCATGGCTCAGATTCTTGCAGCTCAGGGTCAGGAAGAAGCGGCGCGCATACATAAGGATAAGGCTGAAGAGCTGATCAAATCTTGCGCGTTTTAGAATCGGTCGACCAGACAGGCAGAGAAATCAGAAGCGAGCAAAGTACTAGTAAAGCTGCAATTAAGCCGTAGGCCGTAAAAATTCCCTGCTTTTCAGCGAGAAGGCCAAGAAGCAGTGGTGCAATCAAAGTCGAGGACCCGGATGCGATTGATATGCGGGATGTTGCTTTGCTTGTGGCTTGCGGGCTGCTGCTTATTGCCAGGGCAAGAGTCAAAGGGTAAAAATTGGAAATGCCAAGACCGACTATGAATAATCCGATTACAGACAAAAGTACGCTTTTGCTTGTCCAGAAAAGCAGAAACC
>JAIEPM010000494.1 GCA_019748395.1 Candidatus Obscuribacterales bacterium | reverse complement strand
AAAGGCTGCGGAGGCTGATCCAAAAAGCAAAAGAGCTGGAAGGAAATAGCAAGTCAGCTGTCGGAGCCAATTAGCCACATGCGCCTTGCGTTTTGAGATTGACATCTATTTGAAGCTTTTTTCTGATTGATTGCTCAAGATCAAATAATGGCATAAAGAGAAGTAGATTGGAAGTCCGCAAGATCTGCTCTTCTTGCGAAATCAAAGCTGTGAAAAATTCGAGCTTGGCGGGTTTATAACCGGCGTTGAAGTTCTACGCGAGTCGGAAATTATTAGCCGCCGCTCGCGCTTGCAAGTGCGGTCTGCCGCATCAGGCTTGACTTGAGAGTCGCAATTTCTTTTCTCAGTTCTTCTGTTTGCCTTTCAGAAAGGCGTCCTTTTGCTTCTTTCATAACAGCGTAGTTGCGCTTTATGCGCAAAAGCTCTCCGCTGTACTGGTCAAGATCAAAACTGCCGATTCTATTTTGCGCATGCAGTTGTACCAGCGTTTCATCCATTTTAACCATGGTCAGCTCAATGGCTTCCTCTGCTCTTGGTCTTTGGGGGAATTGACTGTAGAGAGTCTGTTGCGCGGGCGGGCTCTCCGTATAGGACTCTGCCGGATAGTATCTGCGAGGCGGATTGAATTGACGTGGGGGATCCCAATTTTTGATTGTGGTCCGGCCTCCAGGCCAGAAAAATGGGTCGGAATTCCAGAAGTAATAGTTGGAGTTTGAGATGCCGCCCTGGATGAAGCCTGGAGAGCTGTAAGACCTGGAATATGAAGGTCCGCTGCTATTAAGAGGCGGAAGTCCCAGGTCGGCTCGGGCTACTGAAGGGTCTGAACGTACCGGCTGGCTGGGGCTGCCATGGTAACTGTAGTAACCGCTGCTGCTGCCGCCGAAGCCGGAGCCTGAGTTAGCGAAGCCGCCTCGCACGGAGTGAGCCAGCCCGGCAGCTTGCGCCAGAAAGAAGGCTGTGCTGATTGTAAGGGTTGCTATGAGGGTTTTCATCAGTGTTGCCCCAAGCACTGGATAGGCTTTTCAATTGTAAGGGAGTTGACGTGACTTTGGCGTGAAAATCTTCTTGGAAAGTCGACTTCTCTTGACTGCCCCTGCCGACCTTCGATTTTAATGATTTGCGCTTAATCTTCTTCGTTTCTTAAAGTGGCACTACAGGTGGTGAAGTGATCTCGTACTCTGCCTTTCGAGACTTTTGCCTCCATCGCTGGTGTCAAATTGAAAAAAATTGTTTGTCTAAAATCGGACTTGCCGTTATTATATCGGCAGAAAGGAAGGCGCTTGTGGAAAATCAGCGAGCAGAACAATATTTCAGTCCAATCGACAGTCACGAGGACAGCGTGACCGTCAACGGACTGGATGATCTTTTTCAGTGGGCATCAGAGACAGTGGCAGAGGGGCTGGACGGCCGAGCTCGTCGCGCGAAAGAGCAGCGAGTCAAACGGCAGGTTCTGAACATCATCCATCGCAGTGCCGATTTACAAGCCAAAGCTAAGCATGCCGATGAGCTTGCCTATTTGCAAAGGCGAGTAATCGCTCTTCAAGGAGTTCTTGCAGAGAAAAGCGAGGAAGTCGCTAATCTCAAGCAAGTAGTGCTGGCTCAATATCATGGTTTGCAACGCATACCGGAGTTGGAAGAAAAAGTTCATCAGCTTGAATCACTCACCTGGTATCGCGAGCAAGCCGAAGAAGAGCGCAAGCATTTGATGAATGCTCTGGCTAAGCTCAAAAAAGAGCGCGACTATCTGGAAGATCTGGTTACTGTTAACGAAACGGAGAATAGCAGACTTGCGCTTCTTCTTAATGAAGCAAAGCAAGAAATTGCAGTACTCAAAGCTCGTCGCTGGTGGCACTATTTTTTCCCACCGAAGAAGAGCTGATTACTAAAATTTGTGTTGTGTGTAGGCTGAGGGGCACTTTTGCAAGTGCTCCTTTTGCTATTCCTGTTCTTTTTGTCTGGCGTTTTTGAGCTTGCCTTCAAAGCCTCGATTTGTGGGTTCCCAATAAACCGTGCCGCTGAGTTCTTCAGGTAGGCATTTCATGTCGGTACTGGCGTCTTTGTAATCATGGGCGTATTTATAGCCTTTGCCATAGCCGACTTCTTTCATCAGTTTTGTCGGAGCATTTCTTAGATGAAAGGGAACCGGGTGCTGCAGTGAATTGAGAGCATCACTTGCGGCGGCGTTATAAGCCACATAAATCGAATTTGATTTGGGGCAGCTCGACATAAACACTACCAGTTGAGCCAGTGCCAGCTTGCCTTCTGGCATGCCGATGAACTCCACCGCTTTCATCGCGGCTACGGCTTGTTCGAGAGCTTGCGGATGGGCAAGTCCGATATCTTCTGAAGCAAAGCGAACAAGGCGGCGTGCTATGTACATCGGATCTTCGCCGGCTTCCAGCATTCTGGCAAGCCAGTAAAGGCTTGCATCGGCATCTGAGTTGCGAATTGATTTGTGCAGGGCGGAAATTAAATTGTAGTGGTTCTCGCCGGTTTTATCGTATTTGAGAATTGCTTGTTGAACTGCGTCTTTGATCTGTTCATCGCTTGCTTTTCTGGCGTTTCGCCTTTTCATCAGCGAAGAAAGGAGCTCAAGGCTGTTAAGCGCTGTTCTTGCGTCACCGGAAGCATATGTGGCAATCAAGCTCAATTGTTCATCGCTTATCTGCAGCTCTAAATCTCCCAGACCCCGCTCTTTGTCTGTTAAAGCGTTGCGCAAAATTTTAATCAGGTCGGCAAGCGCGAGTTCTTCAAGAATGAATACTTTCAATCTGGATAAAAGAGCTGAATTCAACTCAAATGAGGGGTTCTCTGTGGTGGCCCCAATTAAAATAATCGTGCCGGCCTCAAGATAAGGAAGAAAAGCATCTTGCTGTGCTTTGTTAAACCTGTGAATTTCATCCACGAATAAGATTGTGCGTTTGCCGCCGAAATTGAAATTAGCTTCGGCTTCGGCCATAACTCCTTTGATTTCTTTGATGCCGGAAGTAACTGCTGAAAATGAAATCCAGCTGCTGTTGGTCTTCTTAGTTATAAGTCTTGCCAGTGTGGTTTTGCCGACACCGGGCGGACCCCAGAGAATGAAGGATGAGATCTGATCTGCTTCAATCATTTCTCGCAAAAGTCCATTTTCGGCAAGCAGGCGTTCTTGGCCTGCAAACTCATCAAGGCTTTGGGGACGCATTCTTTCCGGAAGTGGAATTGATTGTGCTCTGCTCGACATTGTCATTAGCATCTCCGCTTCCGGCATATCTTAGCAGGTGCTTTAAAGAATTTGGCTTGTCCGGCTCTTCAACGCCTGCTTTACTTGGTCTTTAATTCAAAGACTGCCATGATATTTAAAGCCGGTGACATTTTCGACGAAAAATACGAGCTTCTTGAAGAACTCGGGCGGGGCGGTATTGGCGTTGTTTTTAAAGCAAAGCAGCTCGATTATGAGCGCATTGTGGCGCTCAAGATACTAAAAGAAGACGCGATTATAGACGAAGAGCTGATCGCTCGGTTTTTGCGCGAGGCAAAAACACTGAGCAGGCTTTCTCTTGCAAATATTGTTACGGTTTATCATTTGGGCAGCTCAAAAGAGGGAATTCCATACCTTTCCATGGAGTATCTGCCGGGAGAGAGTTTGAGAAAGCTCATTAACCAGGGCTCTTTGAGTGTGCCTCAAAGTCTCAAGATTTGCCGCGACCTGGCAAGGGCACTTGCCGAACTACATGCTCGCTCCATAGTTCATCGTGATATCAAGCCGGAAAACATAATCGTCCAGAATATTCCTGAAAAGGATACGGTAAAGTTGCTTGATTTCGGATTTGTGCGCTTGATTGGAAATGCCGATCAAAGCCTGACCAGAACCGGCGAGTTAATCGGTACGGTCGCTTATATGAGTCCTGAGCAATGTCTGGCTAAGCCTGCGAGCTTTGCCACAGATATTTATTCTTTGACCGTTTGTTTGTTTGAGATGCTTAGCGGCACTAAGCCGTTTGATGCCGATAATCCGGTTGGATTGATGTATAAACACTTGAATCAGCCGGTACCTGCTTTGCCTGAGAATCTAAGCGTCTCATTCAGAAATCGAATGAATGAATTTATAAAAAAGGGCATGGCTAAAGAAGCTGAACAGCGCTTTTCGGGGATGCAGGAATTTGCAGATGAGCTTGAAAAAATTGCTCATGCTTATGAACCGAATCAAAAGATTTTTACAAAATCGAAAGCGGTTCCGCTCTATTTCCTGGCGCTTTTGCTTTGTGGATTCATAGCATTCTTTTTTATTCTGAGAAACGAGCGCGAGTCTCTAAATCATTTACGGAAAACAAAAAATGAAGTTGTTTTTGCCACTTTGAGCACGCGAAAGCAGCTTGACTATATACGAGCTTGTGAAATGGCCGGACGTGAGGTTCTGGCTGCAGACTACGCGCGGATTTTACTCAAATCGAAAAGCCTGATTCCGGCTGAAAGAGCTAAATTGTTGTTTGTGCTTCTTGATTCTGATATTCCCGACTTGGCCTTTAACGCTTACTGTCAAATCAGGGACTTGTTCACAGGTCAAAATGCTGCCATTCTTCCCAAAAACAGAACTCTAACTGCGCTGATTGCTCTTTCAGATCTTTGCAAAACCAAAGACCTCTATGCCGAAAGTCTTCGCAGTCTGAATTTGATAGATCAGTATGTTTCAAAAAATGGATTGCCTGAGAAACATGGACGTCTTGATTCTAGTTTTGGAGAGATAAACTACAATCGCTGCCGTCTGGAAATGGCTTGTTTAAAGTACAGCTTTGGCGAAACATCTCAGGCAAATGAGCTTTTAAATCAGGTTTTACAGCAAGATGCATTTAGCCCTGAGTCAGTTGCTAGAGCTTGTTTCAAATTGAATCGCCGGGCCGAGCTTTCTCTTTTGCCCCTGAAGTGCAAAGAACAGTTTGAGGCATATTCTCTTTCTGATATCTGCCGCAGCTTTGGTGACCAGAAAACAGCTTTTGCCGCGCTTGCACGAGCCCGGCAGTTGCCGGATCTTTCCAATGGAGATAATCCTCAACGCCCGGTTCTAGCAGAGGCTTTTCTCTTGATTGAAACCGGGCAGGGCGAAAAGGCTGCTCTAATTCTAACTAAGTTCAAAAGGAATTCATGGTCCAGAGTAAACCATTTAATTCGACCGCAGATCGAATCACAGATGGCCTCGGCATTGTTTATTGTCGGCAAGCTCAAGGATGGCTTGAGTTTTCTTCCTGATGAAAAATCGCCTCTAATTTTGCCGACAAGCGATGAGGAACTCGAAGGTCTCTGCCGTGGCATGCACGAAAGACGACCTGAAATAACGGCTCAGGTGGATCTGCTGCTTAACTCAAAGCGTCTCAGTCCGAGAGCTCGTTGTGTTTTGACTGCCGTAAGGCTCAGGTATTCTCCGAAAATTGAATCGGCAGTACTCTGGAGTTCCTGGGCGGTGCAGGAAATTCGCGAAACTAAATCTGTTTCCATTGAAAGACCATTGCGACTTCTGTGCATTCATCACTATTCCGGTTTGTTGCGAGGTCGTTTTCCTTTGGAGTCTTTGCGCGCTAATCGGGAACTGCAGGAGGACCTCAACAAATACGGACTGCCTGACAAAAATCCTTACTTTAATGAATGGGATGCATCAGTAAGTGTTTTTGATCGATACCTTACAATGCTGCAAATTGGAGAAGCGGAAAAAGTTAGATCTTTAGTCCATGAGCTTTTGAAAGAAAAGCGCAGTGCAAATAATTTCTGCTGGCCTGGCATTTATCGTGTGCTTTTAAGTCTAAGGGAGAAAGATAAAGCAGCAGAATTGCTTGAGCAGTGTCCTGAGCCTGTGTATTTGAGGGAGATGGCGGCCCACTCCTTGCCTTTTGGATGCCACATACTTGCCGAACGAAGTCTGGATAAATCTGATGCTCTTCTTAAGGACGCTCCACTTTTTCAAAGACTTATGAATCGCCTGATTAGAGCCGATTTTTACATTGAAGCTTCAAAGAAAGAAGAAGCTCGCAGGATTTTTAACGAGGTCTTTAAGGCTGCCTTAAAGACCGAAAATCGGACCGATAAGCTGCTTCTGCTTGAAAAAGCTGTTTCTTCAATGCCTCTAGTCGGGCTTTTCGATTTGACCGAAGAGATAGTCGATTACTATCATCCGATTGATATGAAAATGCGGCTCTCAAAAGTCAGGCGCTGATATTAGTCGCTATTTCGCTGCTGCCAATTGGGATTGCTGAGTGATGTCAAAATATGGTCTTGCCACTCTCCATTCAAGTATAAATAATCACGAGCATAGCCCTCAATGCTGAATCCCAGCCGCTTCAAAAGGCGACCACTACGCTCATTTGTAGGCATGTAATTCGCCATTATTCGATGCAGGTTCAGTTCTTCAAACGCGTATTTGGTCGTCTGAGGCAATATTTCGCTCATGTAACCCAGTCTTCTTTTATTTTTTGCAAGACCGTAACCAAGATAACAAAACTGGGCGGCTGCACGGAGAATGGCTGCCAGGCTGACATAACCGCAAATGACTTTGTCGGCGGCAGACTTTTCAAAAAGAAACATGCGAGCCGAAACATCTGCAAGGAACTCTTTTTTATTGCGACTGATTTGCGCCTTCCAAAATTCCTCGGTCAAAAAATTATCCGGCATCTTTGGTCCGTAAGGGGCAAGATCTTCCAGATTCTCCTGCCAGAAAGTCATTGCGGCTTTCATGTCTTCAGGCTCAAGCAGCCTGAGCAGCAAGCGTTCCGATTCTATTAAGGGCAGTTTTTCCGGCATTTTAGCTCTGATTCTTAACTGCTCAGCGCAAAAAGATTGCCGGCAGAAGTGATACCAGGAATGTGCCGATCATTATCCAGATTATCACTTTGTAGTGCTTGCGAAAAAAATCAATCATGCTTTGACCTTCTGTCTGATGCGGCTTTCTGCGCTTTTACATTTTATCGCAAATTTCAAAGAGCTGTTCCCCCTTTCAAAAGCTCATGTTGACAGCCTTCCTCCTCCTAAAAACTGCTGAAGATTGGTGAAATCAAAAGAGAAGGCAGCTATGCTTTCCCTATCACTGGGGGTTTTCGAAATGAAGCTTATGAAACTTATTCGGCCGGGGCTCTCGACAGCCGTACTTTGCAGCTTTGTCTTTTCGGCGCTTGCTCAGGCCGAATCTCTATCCCCGAAAGAGACTTATCTGAAGTATCGCAGCGCTTTACTATCTGCAAAAACAGTTAATGAAATCATGCCTTTCATGTGCAAAAAGGTTCAAAGTGAAATAGAGAGCACACCCCAAGATATGAAACCGATGATCTTCGGTCTGATCAAGGAAACTACGCCTTCTTCGGTGCAGGTTATATCTGAAGAAATAGATGGCGACAGCGCAAACCTGAAATTGAGCTCGGCAGGCAGTCAAACGCCGCCTCCCGGTGCCAAGAGCATCAAAGAAGATACAAAAGGATCCGTCAAACTTTTGAAAGAAAATGGTGTCTGGAAAATCGACAAAGAATCATGGGAAAGCAAAGTTGAAATTCACTGAGTTTCAGTACTTGATTCTTCGACTTTGTGCAAATGCTTGTATATTTTCTCCGCTACATGTTCCGGAATTCCTACCACGTTCTTGAGCTCATCAAGGCTTGCTTTTTTGAGCCGCTCAAAACTGTTGAAGTGAATCATCAATAACTTTCGGCGAGCCTGACCGACACCCGGCAGTTCATCGAAGCCGGACATCAAAGAGCGTTTTGCGCGCAATTTGCGGTGAAAAGTAACTGCAAAACGGTGTGCTTCATCTCTGACGCGCTGAAGCAGGTGCAAGGACTCGGTTCTTCTGGGCAGCAAGTATGGTTGTGAACGTCCGGGTTTATAAACCTCTTCCTGTTTTTTGGCAAGCCCGATGATGTCCTGTCCTTTGATTTCAAGCTCCGAAAGCGCCTCTAGTGCAGCATTCAGTTGACCTTTGCCGCCGTCGATAATAATCAAATCCGGAAAGTTTTTGTTCTCTTCCTTGAGTTTTTTGTAGCGCCTGCCCACCACTTCTTTCATTGAAGCAAAGTCGTTGGGCTCGCCTTCGACACTTTTGATTTTGAAAGTTCGATAGTCCGACTTCTTTGCCGACGCATTTTCAAAAACAACCATGCTGGCAACATTATCGCTTCCCTGAATGTTGGAAATATCAAAGCACTCAATCCGATAGGGAGCTTTTGAAAGCTCGAGCTCTTCTTGTAACTTGCTTAGAAGCTCCATCACTTTTGCGTTCATGCCGTGCTCTTCTTTGAGCAGATTCTCAAGAGCCAGGCTGGCATTCTTTTTGGCCATTTCCACGAGTTTGAGTTTGTCGCCGCGTTCGGGGACTGCAATCTTCACCTGCCTTTTGGCCTTTTGCGGCAGAATCTCGTTCATCAAAGATTCATCTTCAATTCTGTGCTGCAAGAGCACTTCTTTGGGAATCGAAATGTCTTCAGACTCAATGTAATATTGCTCGATAAAAGATTGATAAGCTTCTTCTGCAGATGTTTTTTCAACAAGGCTTAAATCAAAATTCTCCGAGCCGATAAGCTTGCCTTCCCGGACGCGCATCAAGCAGATGAGTATCAGCTTTTCGCTGTGAGCTTCGGAGATTATGTCCATGCTTGTATTTTGGTCTTTAAAAAAGACCTGTTGCTTTTCCAGTATTGAACGCAAAGCCAGCAAGCGATCCCTTATGGCGGCAGCTTCTTCAAAGCGCAAAGACTCGGCGGCTGCCGTCATTTCCTTTTCCATTTTGTCGAGAGCTTGCTTTTGTGAGCCCGATAGAAATAGTTCTACTTGCTCGACCATTTGATTGTAAAAGCTCTCTTCTACAAGATTCTGGCAGGGTCCAAGGCAAAGACCTATATGAAAGTTCATGCAAGGCCGATCCTTAAACAAAGGCTTCTTGCGCTGTCTCATGGGAAATACTTTGCGCAGCACTCGTACTGTTTCCCACATCAAACCGGTTTCGACATAAGGACCGAAAACTTTCGACCTGGGAAAATCCTTTTTTTGCTTGGCCGGATCTCTGACCATAATAAGTCTTGGAAAAGGCTCGTCGTAGGTGATGCAGAGCCAGGGATACTTTTTATCGTCCTTTAGATGAACGTTATAGCGAGGCATGTGCTTGCGCACGAGCGTCGCTTCCAGTAGCAGTGCTTCTTTTTCGGAGTTCGTAATTATAGTTTCTATATCTTCGACTCTGGGCACAAGCACTGCTAATTTAGGTCTTTCCAGCCAGGTGCCGCTGTTCCAGTAAGAACGAACTCGACTTTTGAGACTGAGTGCTTTGCCGATATAGATTATTTCCGAGTTCCTGTCCTTGAAAATATAGACCCCGGGCTCGTCCGGGAGGGAAGCCAGTTGCTCGTAGATTTTTGATTTTGAGTCTTCTGTTTTCATCCTTGCTTTCATCCAAGCTGTCTTTTCAGGCTTTGGCTTTGCTCAGACCGGGCATGGCTTTTTCCAGCGCTTCATTTAAATAATCAGCTTCAACTATTTCCAGCCCTTTGAATTTTGCTTTTAAGCTTGCGGCTGCAGATGGAATGATTGCACGACGGAAGCCCATTGATTGCGCTTCGCGCAGCCTGCGCTCCAGATTTACCACAGATCTGATCTCGCCTGTCAAACCTATTTCGCCGATGCATACTAATAAGGGATCGACTGAACGGTCCATGCAGGAAGTGGCTGCTGCAACGGCGACACCGAGGTCGCCGCCCGGGTCGTCGCATTCCAGTCCGCCAACTATGTTTACATAAACATCCTGTTTTGCCAGAGGCAGTCCAACCCGTTTTTCAAGCACTG
>JAIEPM010000577.1 GCA_019748395.1 Candidatus Obscuribacterales bacterium | reverse complement strand
AGGATTACCGACCCTAGACTCGTGGTCGGTTTGACACTCTTCGTCTTCGTGACTTTGATTTCTCTTCCTTATACTCTGGACTTTTTTGAAAGCCAGCGTTATGCACATGATCGGCATCAGGAAATTGTAGTGGCTGAAGATTCTTCCGGTCCATCTCTGGGCGCGCTCTCGATGGTAGGAGCGACAATGTTCGGGCAGGGTGTGAAAGTGCCGGAAAGCGTTGTGAACAAGCTCGGTGGCGGCATGATGCCGACGCGAGAAAAAGCGCCGGAAGCAGAAGCTTCCGATTCGGATTTGAAATCAAATGCAGATTTGCTTGATACTGTGAACAAATCTGCGCATGACACCGCAGATAGTGCAGCGCCAATTGCCGCTCAATCTGCTCAAGATACAGTGAGTGAAATGCTGGCAGCTTCCGGAATGGCTCAAAAACAAGCTCCGCTTGCGCCGAGCCCGGTCTCTTCTGTTGCGCTTTCGGCTTCTCAAGCTCCCTCTGCCGCCTTCGGTTCAGCTGCGCTGCCCTTGCCGCCTGTGGCGAGTCCGGCTTCGGTGCAGGCTTCTGCCGCTCAAGCGGCTTACGGCGGAGCGATACAAAGCGGCTCCAACTATTATGTTTATATTCCGAATCAGCAAAACTATGGAAGCTCTGTCGCGGCTCCAGCCCAGCAGGCTGCGCCGGCTGTTTATAGCCAGGCGCCGGCGGGAGCACAAAATGCAAGCGCCGTTTACAACCCGGCTCCTTCAGGTCCGGCTTATGCGCCTGCCGGTTTTGCTGCGGCTCCTGCAGCTCAGGCTTACGACCCTCGGTCGGCGTTTAATCCGCAAACCAGCGCAATTGTCAGTCCTATGGGGCAGCGTCATTCAAGCTCTGTTCCGATGTTGCCTGCAGGAACGGGAGCTGACGGTTCGCAGCGTTTTCGGGTTTGGGCCTCTCGCTAAAATAGAATCGAGATCGGAAGTCGCCGCATCAAGTAATTGCTTTCAGGAGCTTTTCCAGAAGTTCGTTTAAGGGCATGACGCTTGCCACCAGTGGTATTGCGGGCAGGCAGCTGCAAACGAGAAAGCTCGTGATGCTTTGCTTCCAGAAAATTGTGGTTCTCATTTCTTGAACAGTGTGAAAGTTTGCACTTAAGTCGGCAATGGCCGATGCATCATCGCTTTCCAGCAAATCTGTTCCATGCTTGACTTTGGCTGGTATCCATTTCTTTGAAAAGGCGTCGCAAGTATAGCGGCTCAGATTGCTATATTGAAAAATTGCTTCTCGCTTTTTCCGAATTAAAATTGGTGTGAATACCAGAAGCGGACCTTGAAAGAGTACAAGTAAGGTCGCAACCCAGGCAATGCCCAGGTTTGTGAATGATTGAATTGTTGCACCGGTTGTAATTATTGCGTCTGCTACCACGCTGCAAAATGCTGCTGAGAGCGCAAAGGCGGCAATGCCGAATTGAGTTTGTCCGACGCCGACGAAGCCCAATCCACCGACTCCATCTGGATGTAGGGCTTCTATGCGAGGCGGAAAACAGGCCACTCGCAGTAGAAAATAAATCCAAAGTAGATATTCAAAAATCCAGTCGAGGATGAGAAACCTGAATAAGGGCTGGCTCACATAGGTATGCCATTTGCCTGCGCTGCTCATGCTGCTGAGCCCTGAGGCGCTCATATCCGAGTACCAGCTTGAAGGTTGCAAATTCGTGAATATGAGGATTTTACTGAACAGAATCGAGGATACGATTGCGATAAGCAAAATCGCGATTTCAACGGCTAGAGACTCCCGCAAGTTGAACATTTGCTTGACCAGATGCTGGTAATTTTCCAGCTTTTCTTCCGGGATCAGTTTTTCTTTGATGAAATTTTGAGTGACTTTGAGAAGCCACGGTTTGGTTACTGCCTCGCAGAGAAGCAAGCATGGACCGACAACTAGAAATCGTGTCAGTGTTGTGAAGTCCTGAAAAATAGGCATTTTCACTTTTCCGGCAAAGGCCGTTCCGTCCATGGCGCAGATAATGATGAGCGGTAAAAGCGTGAGAGCAACAAAAACTAACCCCGCAGTTAGAACCGCTGGTCCACCAGGTTTCACCAGCCCAGAGCGAGTCATCAAGGCAAAGAAAATATTCTGGGGCAGAGCAATTTGCTCGGCTTTTTCGTGATAAGAATCGTCGGTCGAATGTTCTGTCACTTCGCTTATCCTGGCTGGAAACGCTTCAAGGATATCACTGCCAGCGGTGCATACGTAGTCATGGTGATAGGATCGAGTGTTACGAATAGACGAGTTGGAACTATGGACGAAGAATTCTTATCTTTGCCGCCTGAAGAAAATAAGCGGGTGGCTATTAAGAGTCAAGAAACGACAGAGCTGGCCCGTTATCGCACGCGAGCCGCAGCCGATCGAAGTATGCTGGCCTGGATTCGAACTTCGCTTTCACTTATTGGATTTGGCTTTGGAATACCCACTCTCGCCCACGCGCTCGAGCAAACCAAGCTTGGGCAAAATATCAATCCGGCGCATTTTTCGGCTCTGGTGGGGCTCTCCTTTATCACTATCGGTGTTTTTGGAGCCGCCGCCGCGCTCAAAGAGCATCGTCTGACTTTGAGCCAGATTAAGAGCGGAAATTATAGCTATGAAGACTCGCATGTGACCGAGTACACGGGCATTGCTTTAATTCTTGTCGGGCTTTTGACTTTCGTTGGGGTATTACTTAGAACTCTGTTATAATCAGTTTAAGGTCCAGTTTCGACCCGAGCCCATAAGGCTCGAACTTTTGAACCCTGACAATTTAATTCACAAGCAGACTTTGGTCCCGACTCAGTTCGTTGGCTTCTTTCATGGGGGCGTTTAGATTCGACAGGGTTGTAGGGTCGTAAGTTGCAGGTCGAGGTTGTTCGGCACCTCGTAAATCACCGAGCAAAAAAAACAAATGCCAACAACAATGTTGTGCCTTTCGCACCCCGCGCTCTTCGCGCGGTTGCCTAACTAAAAGCTTAGGACGCGAACGAGACTGGAGATCTTGATCACCCGATAGCCATCTCGCCAACCATGGTGATTGCTCAGGAGCAAAGCTAGCGATTAATAGCTCCTGCTAAGACATGATCGCGATCCCGGGTGGCGGTTCTCGCCTATCTCAGCGGTTCTGTGAAAATCGAGAACTAAGCCTGTAGTAACTTGCCTCTCGGCGATTTTGGACGCGAGTGCGATTCTCGCCGCCTCCACCATTTACTTTTCAAACAGGGCTTAAAGCAGCATTGGTGCACGCTTTCGAGCATTCTCAATAAGGGGGATGTGCTTAGGTGTGGCCCCTTTTGTGGCCCGTCAAAATATTTTTGGGAACCGAAATCACCCGGTTTCCGCTCGGATTTTTGGGTGAGTGCAGAGCACTTAGTAAGGAGTGACTTTGAACCAGTCCGTCAATTCTGGCAGGACCGAGCCGCCGACATACGAACGCTGTTGGATTGGTTTGCAGGCGCGGACTTCAATCGCTTCTATTACTTCAACTCTCGGATCGCCATAAAAAATGCTCAGCGTCTCAAAATGAGGCGACACAACGAGATATGGATTGCCGCCGTAACGCAATCCCCAACAATAAGCTAGGACAAGGCAAATGCACATTTGCGATGCAATCATTCCTGCATACAATTTTGTCCGTCGACTGGAGGTGATTGTTGTTGCGAAAGCCGTCATATCAGCCAATTGGAGTTGTCGTTGAAACCATTATGTCCCGTTGTGCCAGAACTGCCCACCCGGTTATCGCGTATGGGATGTCCTATTTTGTGTCGCCTTTGATAGATACTGCTCCAATCGATTTTCATTTTCCTTCGCAGCATCATCGATGTATCGCGCATAGTGCTTGAAGGTCGTCTGCAGAGTCGAGTGTCCTAGAACTTGGGCTAGCCAGCCAGGCGTCACCCCGGTCTGCAAGCATAGCGATGCGAAGGTATGCCTAAGTTGGTATGACGGGCGATGCCGCAAACCCGCCTTTCTGAGCGCAGTGCGCCAAACATGGTCAAGGTGTTTGTCTATTGGTTGCCCGGATTTTGTCGTGAATACGTATCCTTCGAGGTTGACCGTGCCACCTCGCTTCTGCAATTCCAAGGCGTTCCGAACAACGGATAGCATTGGGACAATTCTGGAACTTGAAGTGGTCTTTGGAAGATCTTCAGAGCCGCGCACTCTGCCTTTGTTGATACGAATTTCTCCGCGCTTGAAGTCGATATCTTTCCAGCGCAGTGCAAACAATTCATTTGGCCTTGCTCCGGTCCACGCGAGGCAGGTAAACAATGGTCGATAGTGAGGAACGATGTTCGACAGCGCGAGATCCAACTCTTCCTTTGTGAGCGGATCGATGTCTGGTTGCTTTTCTGTGAGCGGCCGAACTCCTGAAGTCGGATTCTCGGCAATTAGTTTTCTGCGCAGGCACACTTTCATGATGTAGCGCAGCAGTCCCATGATGTTATTTGTTCTCACTGCCGAAACATCCTTCGACACTTCGGCTTGAAAGCGGGCAACATCTTCTTCGGTGATGTCGCTCACTTCCATTTTGCCGAACGTAGGAAGCAAATAGTTTTTGAGCACTTCGCGATAGCCTCGCAACGTGCTGTATTTCAAACTCGCTCTTTCTGCGAGGTAATCTTCTGCGACTGCTGAAAACGTTTTGCGACTCTTCGGTTTGGTAAATTCCGCTAGTCCAGACCAATCGTTGGTTGCATTCGCAACTGCGCGATGCTTCAAGATTTCTGCTAGCGCAAGCTCCGCGGCCTTGCGGTCGCGGCCGAAAGATTTCACTCGGCGGCGGCCATTGACCTTTACCGAGATGTACCAATTGTTACCACGTTTCCAGATACCATCTTTGACGCCTGCCATGGATTCTTCCTCCGGCGCGCGATTTGTTGAGGCACTATATACGGTGCTCTAATGATCGCACGTTTAGCGAGTATTTACTAGTTAGAAAATCAGCATCAGCACTTGATGCTAGCTTGTGTGAGGTGTGTCAGCTTCGTTAGCGGTAGACGAAGTTTCGCGCAATGTCATCAGGATCAAGTTTGTTGATTGTGTTTGCTTGAATGAACTCGTTCATTGCTTCTGTTGATATGAGTACACGACGATTGATTTTGATGAATGATATTTGACGGGAATTTATTAGACGCCACATCGTCTTCAGCGACACGCCAAGATGGTCCGCTGCTGCTGCTACTGAATGAAGCTTGGGAAGTGTTTCGGACATGATGATCTCCTTGCCCACGATCAGATATCGAGGCGGGAACTGCCGCTTCTCATCGCGACCATTTGAACGAAAAAGATCGCCGGAACAAAACTCGGCGATCAAAGAAGAGAAATGACTGTCAGCGTTGCGCGTGTGTCTGCGCAGTTGTTACTACAATTGTCATCGACACTTCGATTTTCTGTCTCTAGGGAAATCACCAGATTTGAGTTTGCGCGTGTCAGCTCGGATTCGTGGCTCACACGAACGGGTGGCCATTGCTTGCTGCTCGGAGATTTGAGCCGCCTTTCGAGAATTGTCTTGATTCTTGAGCCGTCTTTTTTGCCGCCAGTTGCTTCTTGTGAGAAATTTGAGCATAGCTCTTTATCTTGCCTTACCGAATGATGTGCCACCATCCGCGCGGCTTGCTTCGCGGCGGACACTTGCTGGTATCGCTTTCGTCCAGAGCCCGAAAATTGGAGGACCCGGCTTGACCGTTCTGCTAACATTCAACTCGCGACGGCGGCAAGTCTTCTTTCACTTGCTGTACATCGAATCGCCGTCGCCCGAAAAGGAAAGAGCAGAACGAGTCAACGCCCTACCGTGCGGTTCTTAGAACCTCATCCCTTTCATTGATAGCGGATATTTACCGCGGATTTCTCTCGGCTTGATCATTAGTGCGGTTCTTAAAAGGCGCAACTGGCCAGTGATTACGGATAAGAAGAGATTCTCTTTATCTTGCCTTATACGCTAACGCGTATCGGCCTTCGGTAATCGGTTCCGCCTCATGGCCAATTCGGCGGGACTTAGAACAAAGGGACCGGTAAGCTCAAAGCGATGGGATGAATCTGCATCTTGCCTTAGTCCTTAGAGACTGCCACAGTAAGATTCGGTCTCCCGTCGCTTTCGCTGTTGAGTAGAGGCTGGACGATATCTTAGGCCATGTCATGAGCCTGCGTTTTCAATAAGGTTAGCCTGAGCACAGCATCCCCGAGAAGAAAGGATCGCTAGATGATTGACGGTTTTGTTGGGATCGACATCGGAAAGTTCAAGTTCGATGTCGCTGTATTATCGAAGCACACCACAACCAAGCACAGGGCATTCACGAACGACCAGGAAGGCTTCGAGAAGCTGGTTGCCTGGCTGGAGTCGGACTTGTCTGTGTTCGCAGCGCACTTCTGCATGGAAGCAACCGGGCGGTATGGTGAACAACTTGCATACTTCTTGTTCGAACAAGGGCATGCAGTCAGCGTAGTCAATCCGACGTGCATCAAGAATTACGGACGGTCTAAGCTGAAGCGCACAAAGAACGACAAGATCGACGCGGTCCTGATTGCAACGTTTTGCCAGAGGGAGACGCCGGGATTATGGCAGCCCTTACCGGAAGAATCGCGCGATCTGC
The DNA here is from genome assembly GCA_019748395.1 of Candidatus Obscuribacterales bacterium. Classification (GTDB taxonomy): domain Bacteria; phylum Cyanobacteriota; class Vampirovibrionia; order Obscuribacterales; family Obscuribacteraceae; genus JAIEPM01. The sequence continues at coordinate 3,190 of JAIEPM010000577.1, read as the reverse complement.
AAGAGATGAGCCGCGAACTGCATCGGATCAAAGATTTGCTGGCGCAGGAGAAAACGCGGTTGAAGTCCGGTACGCATGTCGCTGCTGTACTGGCGTCTATCGAATCAAGAATCAACTTCTTCGAAGCGCAGATCCAAGCGCTCGAGTCGGAAATCGATGTGCACATTGAGTCCAACCCAAAGCTTCGGAAGCAGCGCAAGCTCCTTGTTAGCATTCCGGGCATCGGACAGCCCACTGCAAATGCTTTGCTTGGAGAAATTCCGGACATCCACCGATTCAAAGGCGTAAGGCAGCTGGTGGCATTTGCTGGACTCGCTCCGAGTGAACGTTCATCCGGCATGATGAAGGGGCAAGCAAGGCTTTCGAAAGTAGGCAGTACGCGTATTCGAAAGCTCCTCTACTTTCCGGCCGTCTCTGGAAAGAGGTACAACCCGGTGATAATCGACTTTTGCAATCGAATAGAAAGCCAGGGCAAAAGCAAAATGGTGGCACTTGGTGGCGCTATGCGCAAATTGCTGCACATCATTTACGGGGTTTTGAAAAGCGGAAAACCCTTCAACGCGAAGTTGCACTTGCAACAGGCTTGACTCCGATCACGATATCTTACCGAATGGTGTGCCACCATTGGTTCGGCTCGTAAACTCGTGTTGCTCATTCGGCGACCAAGGTGTCGGTCTCGGAAATGCGCTCATCGCAGCTCTGATCTCACCGTAAAGTATTGGTAGCCACGACGGATCGGTCTGCTGCTGCGGCGGCGGTGTATCTCGCAGATCAACTGGCGCAATGATCAGGTCTGTTTTCTGGTCGAGTGCATCGTGTACAAGGACAAACAAATCCTCGCTAGACTCATCTCCCACAGCAATACACCCAATCGACCCTGTCGTTCCATGAATCAAAATATCACTGCCGGGATTCTCTCTTCTGTCCGCACGCGCACGAGACACATCTGCGTCGTTTGGATAATTTAGGCGCAGTGCGAGATGGTACGGAGTATTCGGCTCTAGTGACAGCTTGTAGATGCCTTCTGGAACTTGTCGATCTCCTTCGCGTAACTTTGGCCCGAGCTTACCGCTAGCGCCGAGGATGGGATACGTACAAACGAATTGATAGGTGTCCCCGTTGCCTTTGCAGTAGACCTGAAGTTGCTTCGTCGCTTTAATGGCCAGAAAAGCAACTTTTCGAGGCGGGTATTGGATTTGATGCGCGGCGAAGATAGGGTTCAATCTTTCCCGAGCTGATGGACCGTAGGCAGCAATTTGGCCTTCCACTGTAGGACGAAAGAATCTGCTGATTATGGGGAGACGCCGACAAACCCACGAGATTTCGTTGCGATACACTATTCCGACGGCGAGCAAAATTAACGCCACGGCAAAGCAAATTGATATTCTTATTCGTGCTTTCACTTCGGCTGCCCTGGCTGTTTCGCTGGCAATCGAGCGTCATGCCGGCCGTACTGGCAAACGGCTGCAAGTCCGTCTGAAAATGGCTTTGCTTGATCGAACCGTGGTTCAACCAGCCAGTCGCCAGAGCGTTTTAAATATCCATATTTGCTATCAACTTGAATCAAAGACAATCCATCGTGAAAGCGGCTGTGTCCACCGAGAAGCCACATTTTGAAGTCAATGTACGACAACGGGAAGCGCGCTGGAATGGCATTATTTCCTGCCTTGTCAATGAATCCGAGCTTCGTTCCAGACGGAGTTTGCTCTGCAATAGCCGCCAAACCCTCTGAGAACGAATCAACAGCCAAGAACTTTGGTTCAACAATGGTTTTGCCTTGTGAATTCAAAAAACCGACTAGCTTTCCGTGGCGAATTGGAATCATGCCTTCGGAGGATTTACCGACATCATCAAAAATGGTTTGTGTCAGTAGCTCCCCGTTTGCTTTGTAGATTTGTTTGTATAGCGGTAAATTGGGCATATCTTCGATTTCTGCCGGGCTATTGAAACTTGATTTGGGTTCACGCACTTCGGCTGCGGTAAGGCCCTCTGCAAAGTCGTGGACCGCCACAAACGTTTTGCTCCATGTAGTACCTGAACGATCTATGAAGGTCCAGTTGCTCGTTGGCGTTGATCGTTTCTTGTTTTGCAGTTCTTCGCCGGATAGCTTTACGGCGGCCAGCCCGTCGTGAAATTGGCGAGCGTCGAGAAATTTGGGAGGTATTACAAAACTACCTGACCGATTTACATAGCCCCACTTCCCATCTTTTTTTACCGGCGAGAGACCTTCGAAAAAGCCTGATTCAATAATGTACGCGTCGTCAAACGTTGCCGGAACTGCCACCTTGCCGCTCTCATCAACGAATCCGTACTTGTTTGTGGCGGTGTCTTTGAAGATAGCCAAACCTTCGTGAAACTCCCAAGCCATCGGAAACCGTTTGTTGATTGATAGTTTCGGCGGTACTGCACTTGGTGGCAGGAAGTTTCCTTTTTTATCTATGAATCTCTTGTCGTCTTTGAAGAGTAAGTGGCTTGTCGAGACGTCGACAGTAGCGATTCCATCGTGAAAGTCGGACGCGTCGCGGAACTGTAAGGGGATCGCTTCCTTCCCTGAAGTGTCGATGAAGCCCCACGAATGAACCTGTTCTTCACGGACGTGAGGCTGTCTGTCCTCGTTGTACTTTCCGAGTAGGAACTCTGGAACTTCGACTGTGTTGGCGTTGATGAGGATCCCAACATCCTCTAGGAAGCAGCTATCCGCTTGCCGTGCGCTCGACAGTGGCATTACATTTAGCTTTTTCGGTACGTACTTTACTTGCTTCAGAAATAATGCAGATTGAGCAGGCGTGAGTGAAATGGGTTTGCGAGTCTTGGCCTGTTGCAGCTGTGGCTTCGTAAGAGTAATGGTGAGTTTCTTGCAGGTTAGGTGGTTCCCAGATAAGGGCAATCCCTCCGCATGAACGGAAACGCCTATCAGTACTAAGGCGATTGCGCAAGACAAACGGAAAAATGCTCTAATATGTGGTTTTGACATATACACCATATCCGTAACAAGGGTAACCGCTGCGGTTCTTATGCGTGTTCAGGGAACTATCCATAGACTTGCGTCTGAACGTCTTACCGCAAGAAGAACATCGGTAGACATACGTTGGTCCGCCGGTTGCGGAAGATGTTTTCCGCGGACTTCTTTGTGTCCTTCCAAAACCGGTTGGTGTTGAGCGGGGTTGTGCTGTTGATTCTGCAACGGGCA
>JAIEPM010000604.1 GCA_019748395.1 Candidatus Obscuribacterales bacterium | reverse complement strand
AGTTGGCGGCGATGCCTCCCGCAAAATACGATACGATCAGGATATTAAACAACCGTATTGCTTTGCTGCACTCACTGAAAATCAACCTGGAATTTTTCGATAGCGATCTCCTCGCACTCATGAGGGAAACAGGTTTTGATGCGAACTGGTCAACTGAAAAGGTTAAGGAGTCCTCGCCACAAGCAGTTCAGCCGGGACTAAATCCAACAGCAGCAGAAGCAGCCAGTTTACTTGGAGTCACGGAGCCGGTTATCGGATTATTTTCCAGTTCACAATTAAGGGATGAGCCCCGACTGAGAAATGAGCTGTCTCTGGTCCGCAAAACGCTGCAAGCCTTAATTGAATGCAGAGTAACAGCCGACAGGCTTGAATTCGAAATAGTCAAAGAAACTGAAACCAGAGACAGAATGGTTAGCAGTCGCGATCGCGGTATTGCATTTACGGACAACGCCAATTTTTTCCAGCTAGGAATACTGGGAATAATCGGCTCCGGTCCCCTCGGTCTTTCCGGTCAGAAGCGCTACCAATATTACAACCACTGCATGGCACTAATCTCCGGTTATTTAGTCGCCGGATTAACTACGGCATCATTCCTGCAGCGTAAAGGCGGATATCGACCGACCAAAGTCATGCCGAATATGCTAAGTCAGGTTCTCGGACTCGAAACGGACGCAGACCTCAAGTTTTCACCCTTCATCTGGAAGTTTCTCAATTCGCCAAATCCGCTTTTCGATTCTAAAGAAACCCGTCGAGAGCAATTAATCATGTATTGGAAGAAACTCAGAGTAATAAGCCTCGATCCGGAGAAGACCAGCGCAGCAGAAAAGCTGGCAGCCAACGGCAAAGCCCACCACTGGTGGTGCGAATCCATAAAACTTATCAACAGCAGACTCAACATGCTCTACGCAGTGCACGCCGCAGTCGATTTGCTCGAGAAGGATCTATCCGACCTGCTCATGTCTGCAGAATAAAGGAACTCATTCCCGAAATCAGCATGCAAAAGAACGCCGATGCATTCTTGCGGCAGAATCAAAAAACGCGGAACTGCCTAATACTTCGGTACATTAGTTCTCTTGTAAAGGTTATATCCATCCAGAGAATTAGGCACTGTCGACTGGTAAACATGCATGCCGTACTTGGCTGCTCTCTCGTTGTAGCTGGTTTGGAGTTCCGTGTAATTGGCATCTAAGGGCAGGTCGATTCCCTGCACGCCGGCATCGAATCTCGTTGATGCAAAAATCAGGTTAGTCAAGCCGGCTCTACGAATAGCCGTATAACACATGGGACAAGGTTCGGTGCTTGCGTAGAAATCGCAGTGCGAAGTCTTCCCTGATTGCGGCATCTTAAGATGCGGGTCGTTTTTTTCGATATGTCCTAGATTCAAAACACCCAATTCTTTGCAAGCAGCTCTCAGTACTGTTGTTTCAGCGTGCGCAGTCGGATCGGACCATTCGATAACATGATTGTGATTTCTCCAGTATCGAATAACCTTGCCGCTCTCATCATCAACCTGAACAATTACGGCCCCAAACGGCCCGCCACCGGCTTCAGCGCCGAGCCGGGCTTCTGCACAGGCTAACTCAGCCCATTTGTTTCCTTGCACTTCAATGCCGTCATAAAGCCCGCCACCCTTAATATTTGCTGTTTGACAGGGCAGGCAGGCAACTCGATTTTTGTCCGCCAAATTCGACTCCGGACAGTATCCACTCCAGGGTTGTACATAAGTGAAGTGATCGTGCTTCGGCTCCGGCTTTGGAATGCCCGGGTAAAGTTCATCGCAAGGAACGGCATTCATCTGGCAGGTCGCCGGATCATATTGATCACCAAAAAAGCGTTTGCTTTTGTCGTCGGCAGAAAGAACCGGCAACGATGTTAATAGGCAAACACTCAAGAGCGCCAGCATTGATACTGCTATGAGCCTGAACTGCGAAATTTTCTTCATATGCATTCTCTTTAGCGTACTAAGGACCAACTCGACTTGCGCATGCCTCTATAGCTCTTCCAGTGTGCAAGGTCCGCTTCCGGATTTTGGATCGATTCTCATCGGCCATTGATTGCTGTTAAATGGAACGAGCGGAGGCAGAAGGGCTTTCTGCCCGCGCCTGGCTGCCTCCGCCTCAATTGCGCGCCGGCCACCGCTTCCGAGAAGCTCGTAATCCATCATGTAGTAGTCGTTGAAAAACGACTTTCCGAGCGCTCGGTCGGAAATAATGCGAACAAAGCCGGTCAACATATCGTCGGGCGACGCCGTAAAGTCTGTTGTCTCCATAAGCAATAAGCGATCATTGATTGCTTTCTCACCCATAAAGTTTGCAAGCACTGTAAACAAAATATTGTTCTGACGAGCGACATAAATCGAGTTGGATAGCGCATAGGTTCTATCCCAGTCTTTTCCAAGCATCTGTTTCCATTCCTCAAGAACTTTGAACCAGTGCGCGACTTGATTGTTGGTGGCAAGCGTAATTAATTTAGCAGCGTTCCCCTTAACACCATGGGTGTATGCGATAACATCGTCATAAGTAAAGGATCCTTTTTCCAGACACTTGTCCATGAAGGCTAAAATATGGTTCTTCAGCGTGTCTTTGAGAAGCTCTCTGTCCTCGGCCTTAATATCACTGAGATCATCGATGCTTTCAAGAGCGCTTTGAACGCTGCTGCGATAAGCTTTCATTTCAGCGACCCATGATTTGTCGGTTGCCGAACTGTTGCAATAAGGAGCAACCAGATCATAAGTAACCATGGCACAGTGCCCAACGGCTTTCGAAAGCTTATAGATTGAAGGAGGCGGCGGAGCTTCAATCGGATCCTTTCCGGGAGGATAGAGGATAAAACGACCACCGGCACCACTGAACAATCCCATTATGAGCGGAACTCTTTCGCGCAAATGTTTCTTATACAGAGCAATACGAGCATCATAAATTGGGAACATCGCTTCGTTTATCGCGTAAACATTTCGAAAGGCGATTTTGTCTTTACTAGCAGGCGCTCCCTCGTTAAGAGTGACTATCTTCATATAGTCAGGCACATCGTCGGCAGCCATAGCCGTAGACTGCAGGCAAAGTCCGATCGCCACAGCCAATTTGCAGCCGCTCAGAGCTTTGTTCTGGAAGTCCCGGAAATTCAACATAGTTTTCATCTCTCAAAATTAAGGGCTGTCACGTCTGACTCGGGCGTCAAGGAAGAACGTCTTAAAGTAAATCATCTTGACCCGAGCACCGGATTATATTTCGGTCTTGACTTGGCGCAAGTCTCAGCTCAAAAATCGCCAGAGCAGAGCAATCTCAAAAACATAAATCAAGCAGATGATCAAAATGCCTTTTAGCTCGGTGCTCTGCTTGCGTTCATTATCGAGAGGTAAAATCCACCAGTCGAAAGCCTTAATCGCTGCAGGAACGGTTATCCAGGTAGTAGCGGCAACGCTCAAAACATTTCCGATAAAATTTGCAAGAGAGCCGTTCACGTCGTGCATGAGCGGCATCAAGAACTTAATCTCGAACATTACGATCGGGAAAAGACTGAGCAGAATCAGCATAAAAGTTTTGTATGGCGGAGGTCCCTTGCCGGTTTTAGGATCTGTCGGAAACCAACCGGGAAATGAATTGCTCAGCTGCTGAAAATCCACCGAGTCCACATATTTGGTTCCCTCAGCAAGCAATACCTTACGCTCCTCGCAGTTAAACCACATTTCCAGAGATTCCGGGGTGTCGAAACGCAAAAGAGTCGTCCAGACCGCATTAACATCACCTGTAGGGGGCTGCAAATAGCTGCCGCGATATCCGGGAATTTTCGCCTGCGCCAGTTGCACTTTAGCTTCCCAGTTGCGATAAGAAGCTTCCATACCGGCTTTGACTCGGGTCACAATTGCAGTAGCAACGCTTCCTTGCTCGCCTTTACTCGTTTCTTCATGCAGCAAGAGAGCATTCTCGGCGCCTGCAGTTTCGGCAGAGATTTCTTTCAACAAACTCAGCCTGCGCTCTGACTCCCGCCAGGCACTCAAATGCTCAGGCAGGCGAAATCGTTGAAGAAGCTTCCATTCAGTATGTCCACCTTGCTCAGGCGGAATAAGCTCGGCGCTCAAGAATCCGCTGAAATCCATGCCTGCAATCATCATTTTCACAAGAAAGTCAGGCTCTTGAATAGATACCCTCGTAATCAAGCAAGATTTCGACTGTTCTCCATTTGTCAGCTGAGACTCTCCAGAAGGTGACTGCTTGTCCAAAATGTAAGCGAACCTCGACTTCTCGGCTAATTCAGATTGCTTGATTCAAATTGCGCCGAACCTTGGCATCCATGGCTTTAATAAAAGGTGCCAGCCAATCCGAATTCAACAACAGGGTACATATTAGCGTAAAATATGCAGACACAATTTCGGATTTGAATCTAATTCCTCAGATGAAATTGACTCCTTACTTAAATGAAAGGTTTCAAGATTTGCGCAGAGGTAGTACAGGATCAGCTCGAAGCTGTATGTCAGTCTCAATTTCTCTGCTCTCAAAGGATGAAAGAATAAGCAAATGACGAATCCTGCCATTTCAAAAATGAGCGATGCGATCATACTGGACGAAACTTATTCGAATGTGTTGACATTCTGGCTAAACGGCGAAAAAGTCGAAATTGAGAATCCTGATCCGACGATGATGCTGACGGATTATTTGCATGATCATGGATTGATCGGTACAAAAGTCGGATGCGGGCAGGGGGGCTGCGGAGCTTGCACCGTGATGATCTCGCATAAAGATCAACTCAGCGGCGAAGCCGTTCACAGGCCGATTAATGCCTGCCTTCGTCCGGTATGTGCTCTGGACGGCTCCATGGTGACCACCACCGAAGGCATCGGCAACGTTCGCGACGGGCTGGACCCAACTCAATATTGCATCGCGGTCAGCAACGGCTCTCAATGCGGCTTTTGCACGCCGGGTTTTGTCATGAACATGCATGCTTATTTGCAAGAGCACCCGGATTGTACCGAGCAAGACATTGAAGACATTTTCGGCGGCAATCTTTGCAGATGCACCGGATACCGACCAATTCTGCAGGGCATGAGAAGTTTTGCTTGCGATTACAAATCAGCATGCAGTCAACAAAACTGCCTGGTCGATCCGTCTTTCGATGTCAAAAAACGCGACAAAATCAAGGCGATAAGTCTCGATCAATTACCGGCACACAATCTGCCTGCGCGACAGCTTTTCTTTCAAGGTACCGGGCGCGAGTGGTTTCGCCCAAATACCCTGACCGAGCTCTATCGTCTGAAAAAACAGCTTGTCGAAAATGCAGGACGGGAGAATGTCAAACTGGTTTTCGGCAACACTGCAGCAGGCGTTTACGCTGATGAAAAACCTCGTTATCTGATAGACATCAGCTGTATTAAAGAGCTCCACGAGCTTAAGGAAAGCTCCGCAGGAATTTTTGTAGGAGCTTCAGTCACAATTCAAGATTTGCTTGAGTTTGCAAAATCCATTTCTCAACAACGATCAAAAGACGAAAGCAAAGGTCTTGATGCTCTCGTTTATCATGGACAATTCCTTGCCGGGCTGCAAATACGGGCCGCAGGAAGTGTGGCTGGCAACATTTTCATAACTCGCGATCATGCCAACAAAGGCGGCGCATTTCCCTCCGATTTATTTACGGTCTTATCGGCTCTTGAAACGACAGTAACTATAGGATCATCCAGTTACGACAACTCAGAAAAAACCTTTCCCTTAATTGAGATGCCTGCCACGGAGACCTTGCCGCCCGATGCTCTTATTTTATCGTTTCAGATACCATACACTAGCAGCAATGAATATGTGCAAACTTATCGCATAGCACGGCGCAAACAAATGGCTCACCCGATTGTGAATGCGGGTTTCAAATGCCGAATTACAAAAGACGGCACCGTGGCACCCGATGGATTATCCATAATTTACGGCGGACTGGCTTCGATGATTTATCGTTGCAGCAAAACAGAAAAAGCGCTGCTAGGCAAAGCCTGGAACGCACAGACTTTCAATGAAGTGCTGGCTGTGCTTAAAAAAGAAGTTGAAGACTGCACAATTCCTATGGATGAAGAGGGGATAACCAACGAATACAGAATGCAGCTTGCAGAGAGCTTTTTCTACAAGTTCTATCTCCATGTTGCAAGCGCCGTAGCACCGCAAAGTGTCGACGTGAGAAATCTTTCCGCCGCAAATCACGACGTTCGCCCGCTTTCAAGCGCCAAGCAAGAATACGATGAATACCCGGAATTGTTCCCTCTGACAAAACCATATATAAAACGCGCCGCTTTTGTTCAGGCATCAGGTGAAATCCGCTACACGCAAGACATGGCACTGCCATTTGGCGGATACCATGCAGCCATGGTCAAAAGCACGAGACCTCATGCCCGATTTACATTCACCAAAAACGTGGACGGGCTGGATAAATTACGCGAGTTACTCAAGAAGCAATTCCCCGGCTTCAAAGACATTATCACAGCTGATGACGTTCCTGAGAACGGCAGCAAATTGATCGGACTTGGCGATGACGATCCAATCTTCAGCGATGGGCTTGTTACTTCTGTAGCAGCACCAATAGCACTGGTTCTGGCGGATTCAATTCCACTTGCAAGGGCGGCTGCAGAATTCGTCGAAAAACACTGCGTGGCATATGAGGACTTACCGGCAGTCATAACGCTGCAGGATGCGATCAAACAAGATACATCAATGCCGATGATTCTGAAGTCGGCAGATCCGGATGAAGACATTCAACAGCGCGTTCCAACAATAAACCGCATCGGCAGTGACATGGAATGGTGCGAAAACCCGAAGAATCCGCTTCCAGGGACAGAAATAGCTTACGGAACTATAAGAACGCCCGGACAAGCCCACTTTTATCTTGAGACGAACTGCGCGCTGGCGGTTCCCGGTCCATACGATCAGATGACCATTTATTCTTCCACGCAAAGTCCGAATAACACGCAAGCTGCAGTTGCAAAAGCACTCGGTGTGAACCTGAATCAAATACAGGTTCTGCTTGAGCAAATTGGCGGCGGTTTCGGCGGCAAACAACATCGCGCAAGTATAGTGGCGGCACAGGCAGCTGTAGCTGCGCGAAAAATGCGGCAGCCGGTTCGACTACTTTACGATCGAGCAACCGACACACAAATGATCGGCAAGCGCCATCCTTATGAAGCAGACTATCACGTTGCATATACGCGCGAAGGCATAATCAAGGGAATGCGCATCGACATCAGATCAGACGCTGGTGACACCTACGACGCCACATTTGCAGTTCTTGATCTCGGGCTTTTAACTTCTGACGGCTGTTATATGGTCGAGAACATGCAGACCAACGGCACTGCCTACCGCACGAATAAACCAAGCAATACAGCGTTCCGCACATTCGGAGTCGTGCAGGTATTTACTCTAATTGAAACAGTGATAGAGCGCGTTGCTTTCGAGCTCAGTAAATCCACCGGTCGCAAAGTTTTGCCCGAAGAAATTCGCGAGCTTAATATGTACCGCAACGGCACTCCGGAATCATATGATACAACTCACTTCGGTCAGGAGCTGGATTTTTGCAACATACGCGAAATGTATGACGCCTTAAAAGAATCCAGCGAATTTCTGCGTCGCGAGAAAGAAGTAGCAGAGTTCAACAAGAAAAACCGCTGGCACAAGCGCGGCATTGCACTGATTCCGCAAAAGCACGGTATCGCATTTACGGAGCCGCGCGGTTCACTGAATGCAGCCAGCGCTCTCGTTAACGTCAACATGGCAGACGGCTCGGTAATTATTTATCATGGTGGCGTTGAAATGGGTCAGGGTCTCCATACAAAGATTGCTCAGTTAGCGGCAAATACGCTTGGAATTCCGCTTGAGCTTATTCGCATCGGCGGCAACAACACCGATTCGATCGTAAACTGTCCTGCGACTGCAGCCTCTACGGGCTATGATTTGAACGGCGGCGCAGTGGAGCTGGCTTGCCGGAGGCTGCGTGAGCGGCTGGAGAATTTCTGCCGAGATATTGAACAGTTCAGTCCGCACAATCGCATCGACGATTGGCGCCATAAGTGGTCCGAAAAATGGAAAGAGATAATATTCAAAGCATGGTTCAATCGCATAAATTTAAGCGTCGCGGAATTATATAAGTCTCCGCATTACAAGGGACCAACTTACCGAAACCCGCAGGGCAAGCCGTTTCTTTATTTTGCCTATGGTGTAGCCTGCACTGAAGTCGAAATAGATATTTTGAGCGGCGAATACAAAATAATTAGAGCCGATGTTCTTGGCGATAATTGCAAATCACCAAATCCGGCGATAGATATCGGTCAACTCGAGGGCGGCTTCATTCAGGGAGTCGGCTTTGTCACAACGGAAGAGCTGGTCTACGATCACGACGGACGCCTCATAACAGATAACATCTGGAGCTATAAACCGCCCTGCAGCAAATCCATTCCGATTGATTTCAGAGTGAGACTGCATCCTGTAAACGAAGAACGCAACTCTCGGGAGCGACTGGCGGAAATGCAAGCCGTCAAGTCTTCCAAAGCTCTTACAGAGTCTTCGCTCACCCTTGGTGCATCCGTCTACTTCTCACTGATACACGCCATCAAAGAAGCCCGCCATGAAATGACCGGCACCAACGATTGGATCGACATGGACCTGCCGCTGAGCTGCCAGCAAATTCAAAAACTATGCGCAGTATCTTCCGACAATCTCACAATTTAGCCCTTTATATATGAGCTCCCGCTCAAGAGACTGAAAGCAAATCGGACGAAGCCGCCCTTTGATCTGTATCCCCTCCGGGACATTATGAGCCTCTCAATCAACGGCAATATTTCGAAGCGCCCAAGTCAACCTCGAAAACCAATTGAACGCGACCGGCGCCGCATGGCGACGCCACTACCCACAATACGCATCGCCAATCGCTATCATCGTCTGTAGGGGCGGTGCCATGCGCCGCCCTCAACTTCACAAAAAAATCCGGCTAAGCCTGCCCAATACGGCGGACAGCAATCAGGCTAGACATGCTGAAGTTTCAGCACAGCCGCCGTATTGGCACGAACTCTCTTACACAGTTCCACATCTTCGACAAGGGAGTGCCCATAAGACGGAATCATCTCACGCAGCTTCTTCGACCAGCCATTTGAAAGTTCTTCTTTAAAGCACCGTTCAAGCACGTTCAGCATAATCCAGACCGCCACCGATGCCCCCGGAGAAGCACCAAGCAAAGCCGCAAGAGATCCATCAGCAGCACTCACGACCTCTGTGCCAAACTGTAATACGCCACCATGCTGAGCGTCTTTCTTTACAATTTGCACGCGCTGCCCGGCCACTTCCAGGCGCCACTCATCTTCATTGGCGGCAGGGAAGAATTCTTTCAAAGCTTCGCACCGCTCATGATGCGTCTCCAATACTTGCCCGATTAAATACTCTTCCAGAGCCAGATTATCTCGCCCAACAGCAAGCATCGGAAGTAAATTATCAGGATCAATGGAGCTAAAGAGATCAAGATAGGAGCCATGTTTGAGAAACTTGGTGGAGAACCCTGCAAAAGGTCCGAACAACAAAGACACCTTTCCATCCACATGTCTCAAATCGAGATGAGGCACGGACATCGGCGGTGAACCAACCGAAGCTTTACCATAAACTTTGGCGTGATGGCGAGAAGCCAGCTCTTGATTATCGCAACGAAGCCAGAGTCCGCTTACAGGAAAACCAGCATATCCACGGCTTTCTGGAATATCCGACTTTTGCAAAAGAGACAGGGAGCC
>JAIEPM010000064.1 GCA_019748395.1 Candidatus Obscuribacterales bacterium | reverse complement strand
GCTCAAAAGCAAGAGTCTCAAAAACAGTCTGACGATAGTCTGATTGGTCAGCTTCTCGATAGTCGGTTTCGCATTATTTCCCGCTTGGGAAAGGGCGGTATGAGCGAAGTTTTTCGCGCCGAGCACTTGATTTTGCAAAAAGATGTGGCTATTAAGCTTTTGCATTCATCGCAATCTGAAAAGTTGAACAGCATGGAGCGCTTTCAGCAAGAGGCCAAAGCTGTAAGTTCTCTCGATCATCCCAATATCATAAAAGTTTATGCCTTTGGTATGAATGGCGAGCATGAGCTTTATATGGCGATGGATTTTTTGCCCGGACGCAGCCTGGCTGAGCTGCTTCAGTCGGAGGGGCATTTGCACTGGCGGCGTGCCTTAGATCTTTCAATACAGATTGCTGAAGGACTCAAGCACGCCCACGAGAAAGGAGTAATTCATCGAGATCTTAAGCCAAGCAACATAATGCTGGAAAGCACTGATGCTGGCCGGGAGATTCCAAAAATTGTGGACTTTGGAATTGCTCGTTTGACTGATGAGTCCGCTAAAGAAGACAAGCACCTGACTCGCACCGGTAATACCTGCGGCAGTCCGCCTTATATGAGCCCCGAGCAATGCATGGGAGACGAAGTCTCAGCCTGCTCCGATGTATATTCTTTTGCTTGCATGCTCTATGAACTGCTATCCGGCAAGAGGCCGTTTTATGCGAAAAGCAGTGTCGAACTCATGCAGAAGCACTTAAATGAAACTCCGCTGCGATTTGCTTCACTCTGTCCTGAAATCGAAATACCGCCTTCACTTGAGGCAATCGTGCGCAAGTGCCTGTCCAAAGATCCTGCAGATCGATATCAGAATATGGCTGAGCTTTTGCTCGATCTAAAAACAGTCGGGACTTCATCTGAGCACGAGCGCGAACTTGAGGGGGCTCTTGAAGCAGAATTCGGCGTCGAAAAGAAAGCCAGGCAGGGACGAATCGCTCATTCGCTTTTGCCCATGGTCGCTAGTTTAGTGTTGCTCTTAGCTGTAGCCGCGTTTCTCTACAATTTGTTTTTGCCGCAGATCCAAATCTATTTTTTGCGACGAGAACTAGACGATTTGAAGCCGCTGACGGCACAGTCTTCTGCCAGAAAAATGAAACTGCTTCCGGCAATTGCGGAACTGTATCGTAAAATCGGTGATCGCGAGACCGCCCTTTCTTTCTTCCGGCGCGATTTGAGAGAATTAGCGGCTCAGCCATTTTCAATTGCAGCTGCACAAGAAGAGGCACGAATTGTTCGGGCACTCAGCCGTATGAAAAAGCATGCTGAAGCCGATGAGCTTCGCTTCAATCTTGTTGTGAAACTTGAAAAATACATCAAAGACAATACGCTTGCTAAGACTAATACAGCCGGTCTAATCTCAGCCGAGCTTCTGATCATCGACCTTTGTCGAAATGATCCAAGTAAGCAGGATATTGTCTGGGGCAAGTATCATATGCTGATTGCCGAGTACACATGGCTCCAGAATTACAAACAACTGGAGCTTGTTTGCAGATCGGCGATTAAATTCGCCGCAGGAAAAGTCCCTGATCACAATTTGCTTATTGTCTGGAAAACCCTGGCTGATGCCCAGATTCAGCAAAAAAAAATTTCTGATGCGGAAAGTTCTTTGAAAGAAGCCCTGAAACTAAGCTCCCAGGTCTCCGGTTTAGGCGATGCTTATCGCAATTCGATTCAAGAGGCACTAAGAAAACTACCGGAAAGCCGACCCCGCTAGGGTGCGACGCCACTACCCAAGCGGTGTGTAGCGACGACACTACAGAGAACGGGAACGCTTCCGGCTTGAGTTAGTTGGAAACTGGGTCTTTATATGCTCCATGAGCTGCGGTTGAGTATTGAATCGCCAGGTGGTTCTTGAGCATGCGTTCGAGTACCGGCTTCATTTCAGGTTTGCGCATCGCAGCTCTGAAATCTTCGTGATTATTGATTAGAGCGAAAATACTGAACTCGTTGAAACTGATCTTCAGGTTCTCATCCCTGTGCAGTACTTTGTTCTGGCGGCGTCCGATGCCGTCTGTAATTGTAGAAGCTTTTCCCGGCTTTGCGAAGATCAACTCGGTTCCAGGATAGCTTGATTTGCCGATGACGCCGGATTCGCATTTTAATTCGAGTTTCCCATGCAGATTCATCAAATGAAGATTGCCGTGTTCATCATATTGCGCCAGACAAACTGTGCCCTTTTCAGCTTTGAGATTCCCGAATCTGGTCGCAAGATTTCCGGCACTGGTGAAGATTGCCAGTCCTGACTTGCCGGTAAGACGGCGCTCCTGGCTGCCGATGTATACAATTGGAATACCAGGGTTTTGATGGAAGTTGCCGATTGCCGTGCCGCTCTCCTCATCGCTGCTGCCGCCGGTGGCACTGATGTATCCATGGAGTTGCTTTTGGTTTTTGGCCACTTGTTTGTCGCCGTGTGTGTATGAGCCCGAGATTGTGTGACCACCAATTACAACTTCATATCGAACCAGTTTTTGCACGTTGACTTTGGTTTTAACAGCACGAGTTCCTTCTTCGAGATTTACGCTTCCGAGAATCACCTGTCTTTCAACGCCATCAACCGGAATCATCTCTTCATCCGACATATCGGCATCTGCCATGATCAGTTCTTCACCGTGTTTCAAAGATACGGGATTCTTATTGCTTTTCGACGAAACAATCGTGGGCGTGTCGTTGGAAGCTCCGCCGAGAGAGGATACCAAAACGCGATTTGAAGAATCTGTTTGAATGGCGACTGCCGAGTTCGCCGGAATGTTTATATCGCCGTGGGATGTGGATACGGTCATCGGTTTCGCGCCGGTTTTTGCAACCATGCGACCGGTTTTCAGCACTACTTTGCGTGGCGCGATTTCATCAATTTGAGCATCGCTGGAGCCGACCACAAGGTCGTCTTCCTGCATTGATGCCCCCATGAATACGGTGTTGACTACCGTGTTTTGAGGTTGATTATTGGAATCATTTACACTCGTTTCGACTGATCGTTTTACGGTATCGCTAGCGGTGACTGAAGATGACGCACTCTGTGTAACAGTCTGGTTTGTCGTGCTGATATTGCTGAATTGTCCTGAACTGCTGCTGTTGCTGTTTGTTCCCCCGAAGTTCTGGAAAGTTTCGACTTTTCCGAGAATCGAAAGGTTGCCTGCGTTGGAGCTGAATTTTATGTCGCCGCTGGACTGCAACAAAACCCTGTCGTCGACACTGACTGCACCGGCGCCGATGAACTGTGTGGTGCCTGCGCCGACGATTTGCAGTGTTCCAGTCGCCATGGGGTCGGTGGAGTTGAGATTGATTTGCAATTCCTGGTTTGGCACGTTGGCTCCGAAATTGCTTGTGGTTCCAGAGTAATTAGTTGCATACTGACCAAATGGGTCGCCGAGAATTGAGCTGAAGTTCAACTTGCCGCCGGCCTGGAAATTAATTCGAGCCGTGCCGCTTTCCGGCAAAAGGAGCTTAACCGGCTCATTTGTCCAGGAGCCGGAATCATAAAAAGGAATATAGCCTGATGAGTATACGTTGCGAAACGGAACACCCAGGCTGTCCCCTTCATTGCCTGTTTCATAGTAGTTTACAGAGGACAGGTAAACATCGCGACTTGGAAGCAAACTGCTTGAAATATTCAAATTCGTAGATACCTGGCTCAGATTGATCTGGCTTCTGTCACCCATGACTATTTCATTTACGCGCAGGTTCACATCCATGCTTTGCTGCCCGGGCGAAAGTGTGCCCCGAAAATCGAGCACTGCGTTCGGCTTTAGCGTCAGTGTTCCAGGCTCCAGGCTGCGAGTGAAGTTCACAGTGGTTGCAATCGAATAATCGTGCGCTTGGCCGGTTACGCTGCCAGTGTCTTGTATGTAATGTCCGTAAGTCTGGTAACCTGTAGTGTCTTGCGTGTATGTAGTCACCCAGCTGCTAGTTCCGGAGTCCTGATTGTACACAGTGGTGTAAGTGGTGCTGCCGTAGTCGTGGACGTACTGATAGGAACTGTAATCGTAGTAGTAATAACCCGGATCATAACTGCTGTCGTTAGGATTGTAGTCATAGTATGAGCTGGATGAATTGTAAGTTGTCGAAGAGTCGGTATGATCCGGATAGTAATAACCGGGATTATAGTTGCCGGTGTTCGGGTCGTAATCGTAGTAGCTGCTGTTGCTACCATAGGTGGTGACGTATCCCTGGCTTTCCGTGTAAAAGCCTGCACCGGAGGGATCTCCGTTGTTCGGATTGTAACGATAATAAGTGCCGTTGTAGCGCTGCTGGTAATCGGAGTAACCTAAATCAATGTAGTGTCCGGGCTTGCTCCAATCGTAAGAATCCGGATCGTAGTCGAAGTATTGACCGGTGAAGTCGTAAACTTCCGAATAGTTGTAATCACTCTGAGTCGTGGAACTCGTGTAATTATAGTTGAATTTGGGATAAATGCCGAATTGAATTGGGTTTCCCTTTTCGGAAATGAAAGTTACCGCACCGCCAATGGTGACGTTGCCCTGCCCTGTTACTTTGATATTGGCTGAAGAGAAACTGACGTCGGCGCCGCGTAGCTGGTTGAAGGCGGACGGAAAGTCGATTTCGCCTGAGAGATTCAGGTTTAGATTGTTTACTCCCCGGAGGTGAAATTGATGTCCGTCGACAAAAGTCATTGGCTCAAGCTCAGTACCGCTCAGACTTACAAAAACGTTTGGTGCCTGGATAAATCTGTCCTTTTGGAAATCTATCGAACCTGTTAAATCAAGAGTCAATTTGTTTCCGGCAAGAATAGAAATGTCCTTGCTCAAAATTGCCGGATTCGCCGCTGTACCGGACATTTTGAGACTGAGGTCCGGCGCTTGCAGCTTCAGGGCTGTGCCCGGACTGAGGGCGCTTATCTCGTGGGCGCTCAACTCCATTAAGCTACCTGATTTAAGACCGTTCCCCCCGAGGATGATTTTGTTTGCACTCAGCTGAATATATGTGGATGCATCTACCCCTTTGCTCAGGGTTATTGAGTCGCTTACTGAAAGTTCGAGTCGCTGTCCGATGTCTGTGGAAATATAAGCGCTGCCTGCAAGTGGCGAAAGCAAATTGTTTGAATCGTAGTTGAAAAGGCGAAAGTTATTTATGCGAGAACCGCTGGCGCCGCTTATGGAAAGATCGCCGCTTGAACCCGGATAGTTGTAATAGCTCAACTGATTGATCAGGCTGTTGCTGCCCAGGCTAATCGGTACAGAGCCCGGAGCGTAATTAGTGAGAGTGAGCGTCTGCAGCGCAGCATTGTTGCCGACGCTGACTGAGCTTTGAAGGGCGCTGCTGGCGTTTGAGCGGTAGATACTGACTGTTCCGGCGTTGGCTAAAAAGTTGAAATGGCTGCCGCCGCCGTTGTAGATATAAGCGCTCAGGCTATTCAGGTTAGCTGCATTAATATTGAATGTCGAGTCGCCGGTGCTGCTGGAAGAGATGAAATAGATGCTTTGCAGTCTACTTGAGTTGATGTTGTAAGTGGATGCTCCCGGTCTTGAAACATAAAAATTCAAGCTTTGCGCGTCCGGTATGTTGTTTATGAAAGCTGCGTTAGCGCTCAAGCTGACACTGCTGAATCGCCCGCTTGAGCTAAAGTTGCTGCTGACGCCGCCGGACATTCCCACCGAAAGGCTCGGAATCGCGGTGCTGTTGGTGTTGTTTACGCTCAGGCTGCCTCGGCTGCCTAAGCTCACCGAGCTTAAAGAGCTGCCGTTCAAGCCCACCGAAAGAGTTTCACTTGCGGCAAGATTGTTCATATAAATGGCTAAGGATTGAGTCCGATTTGAAATTAACGAGTAGCTTTGATCTCCCGTCTGATTGCTGCTAATGCTCACGCTGCGAGCATCCGGCAGAGTAGTTATCCGTGCATAGGAGCTACTCGAAAGGTTCGCGGAGTTGTAGAGTCCTGCGGCTGAAAGCTGATAACTGCTGCCGCCTGAGCTATTGACAGTAAGACTGAGATTCGAGCTGCCATTGTTAGTGATGACGGCTCCGCCTCCAACAGACATATTTAAGGTGCCGAGCGTGTTTGAATTGTTTGTGAAGCTGCCGCTGCCGCTTGTGTTTACTGTCGCAGTGCTGAGGCTTCCGGCACTATTAATGATACTTAGTGTGTTGCTTGGGCTCATGCCGTAGTAGCTTAAATAGACGTTTTGCGTGCGGCTTGAGCTTAATGTGTAACTTTGATCTCCGGTTTGAGTGCTATAAACATTGAGAGAGCTGGCGTCCGGCAAATTTGTTATCCGTGCGCCGCTGTTGGCGTTGATGTATGTGTAGCCGAATGACCCAGTCGAACTGAAGGCAGAACTTGCATTTCCGTTCATGCCCACGCTCAGATTCATGTTTGAATAGCCGCTATTTGTCAAATTCAAGCTGCTTTTGGTGTTGATGTTCAGATTGTAAAGGTTGCCTGAGCTGTTGCTGATATTGAGGGTTTCAGTGGAGGGCAGCGAATAAAAATTCAGGTAAGCATAATTTGTACTGTTTCCGATAGAATAACTGCCGCCCGTAGTCTGGTAGTTGTATAGATTGAGTGAGCTGGCGTTAGGCAGATTGGTCAATATTGAACCGTTGTTGAGGTACAAAGTGCTGTAACCAAAATTGCCTCTGGAACTGAACTGAGAGCTTGAATTGCCGTTAAGCGTTGCGTTCAACTGCAGAGTGCTGAGCCCGTTATTGGTCAGGTTCAGGCTGCCGCCCGTGCTTATAGTGACGCTGTTTAAAAGTGAGCTATTGTTAGTCAGATTCAGTGTATCAATCGACTTATTTCCAAGCAGGTTAACTGAAAGTGAATATAGTCGAGTTCCGGTGCTGTAGTTCTGGTCTCCCTGCTGATAGGAAGTTAGTGAGAGACTTTGAGCATCCGGCAGGGTATTTATTTTCGCGCCGTTGTAGGCTGTGAGAGTGACGTTTGAAAAAAGTCCGCTGGAAGTGAATTGATTGCTTGAGCCGCCGGTGATGTTAGCGTAGATCGAGAGCGGATTGGCGTTTAGATTGCTCAGGCTGAGGTCGAGAACGGTTGCATTGATGGATGCGCCGGACGTCGTCGGTCCGGTTTTCAGGCTGAAATTAACTGCGTCCGGGGAATTTATATTGAAGTTCCAGCCGGTAAATCCATTAACTGAAGCACTGTGGCTGTTTGTGCTGAGCAATGAGCCGCTGGACCAGGAGCTCAGAACTCCGCTGTTTATGGTCATGCTCGTGTTGCTTGGTCGTCCGAAATTCACCGAGGCGCTTCCATAATATGGATAATAAGTACCGTAGGTGAAGGCGCTCAGGTCGATGTTTCCAATGTTCAGATCGCCGCCTGCATAGATATTCATCTGAGATGATGTGTAAGCTCCGCTTTTAGCGGAGACCGTGACGTTGTTGGGAATTGTGATGCTGCCGGACCTGCTGCTGCCCTTGTAGGCAAGCATTGTAATAGTGCCTGCTGAAGCGGAATTGTAGTAAAGCTGAGCTGCGTCTGTTTTGAAGCTGCTGATTGGTGCAAGTCCGCCGCCTGAAAGGTCGATGTTGCCGCCGCTGCTTGAAGGACCGCTGATTGAAATGGTGTTTCCCGATTGTGTGAAGTTAACTCCGGCTATCAACGTTATAGCTCCACCGTTCTGATAGGCCGTGCTTGTGCTGGTGTCTATCGCTCCAGCGCCGGAGGCTGTGATGATGTCTCTGTTCGCGACAATAGCCAGAGGCTGTCCTGGAAATAACAATGCCGAATTAATGATCACATCGCCTGTGGCATTTGTGAAAGTCGGATCGCCCGTGATATTCAACGAGCCCAGGTTGAGCGTGCCGTTGTTGACTGCAAAGTTAAGCTCGCCGGCTTTCACATTCAGCAGACCGCTTAGACTCTTAATTTCACCGCTAACGATGCCGGAGCCTGACTTAATATTCAATTGTTTGCTTAAATAATCTCCGCCATTGAGATTAGTATTGAGTTTGGCAATGATATCGCTTGTGCCGATGTTAATTACGCCCTGCATGGCAGAGAAAGTGCCCCCGCTGCCCATGATGTTCTGCACGAGATTTTGGGCAATAGTTGCCATGTTTATGTTGTTCTGAATGGAGGTTATGAATCCTGAATTTGTGATATTGGCTGCGTTCAGATTCATTGCGCCCAGGGCGCTCATAACGGCTGTGTTTGTAGAGGATGAGACGTTGCTGATTGTATTTCCGGCAGTCAGGCTCAGCGCAGCGGCAGAGCTGATTGTGCCCATGTTACTGATGTTGTTCAGTGCGACTAAATTTAGCGAAAGGTTAGTACCGGCAGAGTTGATACCGGTCAAACCAGTTGGAATAATGGTTGTAATCAGTCCTGAGCTGCCGTTGTAGATAGACGAGCCGCTTATTGTGGCTGAGCTCACATTTGCTGATGACGAGAAAATGTATATAGTGCCCTGATTGTTGAGATCGCCGCTGAGAGTGAGGCTTGAGGCAGTGCCGAAATCAATTGCAAGTGCCTTTCCTGAGCTGACGGAAAGTGATGTCTTGCTCAAGCTTGCCGAATCTACAACCTGCAGCTCTTGAGCTTTTGCGCCTTGAATAAAAAGCATTGAGAACAAGGCGGCGCTCAATACTCGCCCTTTCCTTACGCTGCATCCCCCCAGCTTCGGATTAGCTTTCATCGCTTCTCGATGCCCTTCTCGATCCCCCCTCCTTATATACCCTGATTGCCGATAGTCAACACGGACTTTATTCGGTTATTTGTCCATTAATTCACTGCCTGAATTAAGTCTTCTGTTTGGTCGAAAGGAAAATGCAAAGTCTGTAATTTTCGGGTTTGGAGCGGTATCGAATATGGTATCGCCGGAAGCGGCAAACGCAGCAAGCTGATTTCTCTGCTTGCTGCGTTTGTTTCGGGTTGGTTGGGCTGGTGTTTTGATTATGCTCGGCTATTGCGTCAATTTTGGGTCAGTTTTGAAATGATTTCGTGCTCCTACGAAAATTTGGTAAGGGCGGCAACTTTTCGGCAACAATTCTTGTTTAGTCTTGTCCTTATCTCGGCAACAGCTAGACGGCGCTGCCGCTCAGTTACAGAGATAGAAGTTGAAAAAGCAGAAACGCACTGGGGCTTCTCGGTGCCGTCAGTGCGTTTCTACATCGGGTTGGTTGGGCTGGTAAGACTAAATATAGAAGCGGCAACTGACATAAATGTGGCAATTTTGTCATGCGAAATAGCAGTTCTGAAATTGCCTTGTGAGGACCAATGAACTTCAATCTGCAGCTTGAAAAAAATGACGTCTCGGTTCAAAATTCACCTGAAATCGAAGATTCTCGATTGGCTCTGGTGAATCTATATAGCTCGCTGGCGCTGAGACATTTTGACAAACTTGATTTGAGTCAGAATGGGCGCATAGATAGAGACGAGCTGAATAAGGCTTCTGAGGCTTCAAATCTACCGGATGTGGCGATTGGCGCTGCTGCATTTTTCAATGAGAACTACGGCAAGTTTTCAAGCAACGGAGCTGAGGAGTCAGGCTATTTATCTTATGGATACTCGAAGACCGATTTGCGTTCGTTGAAAGCCGTAAGTTCCGAAGACAAATATGATAGCTATCGTTTACTTAAAAACGAGGGCAGCCAGAGGGTTGGTCTTGTAGGCCTCGGTATGACGGCTCTGGGTTTAGCATTTGCTGGAAGTGCTTGCTATGCAGGTCGCTACGGCGTAGCTGCGGCGATGGGAGCGCCGCTTCTGCTTGTTG
>JAIEPM010000302.1 GCA_019748395.1 Candidatus Obscuribacterales bacterium | reverse complement strand
GCCATCTTGAAGTTATTCACTGTGCCGATGGTCGAGTCGAGCTCGGCGGCGATCTTGAATCGCTTGAGAAAAGCCCTCTTTTCAATGAGGATTTGGCGCCGCTCAATCTAGCCGGACGAAACTGGTCTACTTACAATTTTGCGGCACTCTGGGCAGCCATGTGCGCCTGCATTCCAACATATATGCTTTCTTCCGGATTAATAGCTTCCGGCATGAACTGGTGGCAGGCCCTTTTCACTATTTTGCTCGGCAATACAATTGTGCTTGCGCCGATTTTGTTGAATTCGCACCCGGGCACCAAATACGGTATCCCCTTTCCGGTTTTTGCAAGAGCGAGTTATGGCACTTACGGCTCCAATTTGCCTGCTATTATGCGCGCACTCGTTGCTTGTGGCTGGTTTGGTATTCAATCATGGATTGGCGGCCAGGCTGTATTTGAATTTATCAAAGCACTCATGCCCTCCTGGCCGACCATGCTTGGAGCAGCAGCCATTGAAGGGCACACAGCAAGTGAATGGCTTTCCTTCGCGCTTTTCTGGGGACTGAACATACTGATTATTTTTAAGGGGATGGACCTTCTCAAAAAGGTACAGGGCATCGCCGCGCCTTTCGTGCTGCTCATGACCGCAGCGTTGGTTTTTTGGGCAGTAAACAAAGCTCACGGACTGGGCGATTTGATGCACCAGAAAAGCAAATTTGAAACATTAGGCTCATTCATGACTGTATTTTTTCCAGCCCTGACGGCAATGATCGGTTTCTGGGCAACTCTTTCTTTGAACATGCCGGATTTCACTCGCTTTGGTCGCAGCCAGAAAGAACAAAGCATCGGTCAGGCAGTTGCCTTGCCGCTGGCAATGGCGATTTTTTCCGGCATGGGTGTTGTAATCACATCGGCAGCAATTGTGATTTATCCCGATGTGCCATCAAAAGAGCTGTGGGATCCTGTAAAACTTATTTCGCACTTTGAAAACCCGGTGCTGGTAGCAGTATCAATGTTCACAGTCGCAATCGCCACCCTCTCTGTTAATATCGCCGCAAATGTGGTCTCTCCGGCTAATGACTTCGCCAATGCCTTCCCGCGCTGGATTTCATTCAAAAGAGGCGGACTGATAACCGGTGTGTCAGGACTGCTTCTTCAACCATGGAAGCTCATTGCCGACCCAAACGGTTACATATTCACCTGGTTGCTTGGCTATTCAGGAGGACTGGGCTCAATTGCAGGAATTCTGATTGTCGATTACTGGCTTATTCGCAAATGCAATTTGGATCTGCCCGACCTCTATCTTGAAGACGGCAAATACAGTTATTCAAAGGGCTGGAATCCCGCAGCGCTCATAGCTACAGTAGCAGGCTGTGCCGCCGCCTGGATCGGTGTATTAATTCCGGTTTTGAGACCTTTATACGAATACGGCTGGTTTGTCGGATTAGCTGTGTCAGGCGGTCTTTATTATGTTCTGATGAACTCGAGCAAAGCAAAGCTTGAAGCATAGTTGCCGACTAAGTCCATTCATTTTAGATGCTTTCGAATCTCCTCAGCTTCAATGCCGTACATAGTAGCCAGGTCAGTCTCATAGTTGACTTCAGCCATTCGTTTGCCGCCTTCAAAACAGGCTGCCAGCTCTTCGGAGTAAACGCTTTTACCAGTTATTTCTTTTAGAGATAAAGCTGCGTCAATGGCTTTGGTGTATGACCTTTCAGCAGTTTGGTAATCTTTCTTTTTCTCGGCATCAAGACCAATGCGCAGTTGTACTTTTGCCAGTGCTTTGACCCCCATAATTTCTTTGGCAAGCTGAAAGACCGTGAGTTTCTTTCGTCCGGAACCGGGCTCAAGTCCTTCCCGTTTTCCTTCTTCTGAAGCATCCAGTGGGTTCTCGTCTGAATCAGTTTTTTGAACTGCAAGCGACGTATTTTTAATAGAAGTTTTCAGGACGTCCGAAAAAAGCAAAGCAAATCCAATCAAAATCATGCTGCAGGCAATCCAGGCTAAGACTTTTAGCTGACTTGTGCTGATTAGCGGCTTAGCCTGCTCACTAGTTTCCAGCCCTAGAGACTGTTTCTCTGCCTCTTCCTGATTCAACTTAGCTCGTATGGCCCGGGCTCTTGCTTCCATGTTAAGAGCGTCCAGCGGTCTGACTTTATTCTGCCTGAGGACCTTAGCGTATGAGTCCAGAACTTTAGCCACAACCGGATGGTCCATGCCCAGAGACTGTTCCATATTGTGCAGTGAGTGATCGAGTTCTTCGATAATACGTGCAGTTTTCGGGTCTAGCAGTTTTTGAGATTCGTTTTCCATAAAACACCGCCACGGGCTCTATGCGGACTATGCCCCAAAGCGCTGAGACGCTACCAAGAGCCGCCATAATGCGGAGCATAAATTTGGAAATGTTCACGGAACAATCAAAATGACGGAGCGTCAAATTACGGTATGAGAAGGATGGATGGATCGGGCAGCTTACCGATTTCCAGAATCCACCCCAGAGCTAGACTAAATATAGAGCAACTTAATGTGAAGCCTGAACCGCAACACCTGGGTTGCTCGCGATTTGGAGAATTTGAGCCATGTTTTGCATCACTCCTGGAAAAGGGGCGGATGATTTCGCGTCGCTGAAATCTGCTTGTCCCGAAGATGAAGATAGCTCCGAAGCCCACGCATCGGCACTTGTAGCTGATCTAGACGTGGAAAATAATTCGAGTTGCTGCAATGAAGAATGCTGCCAAATTGAATGGAAGCCGTCTCGCGAAAGGCTTTCTACTTAAGCAGAGAAACAATAGACTTACCTCCAAATCGGTGGATAAAGAAGACGAGGGGTGCCGCAAGGCACCCCTTTTCTTTCTCTCTCTTAGACTGCAGAGCTTAATTGATTACATAAACTAATTCGTGAGCTTCAGTAAGATCGGGCACTTCAAGTTTGTCCGCAAGTTTTTCGATAATTCGAGAAGGAAGGGGATTCGGTCTTGAAGCATTGCGCTTCAGAAGCTCCTCATATCGAAGCGGCTCCACATAAACAATCCGGATACGCGCACCATAATCCCGGAAAAATCGAATCAGCGGATCTCTCATATATCTGGTCACATTTGTAGCGTTCCAGACAAAAGACTGATTTTGCCGCATCAAACTGCGGGCAGTTTCGCGAGCAGATTTAAGAACACGGCTTTGATCTTGCTCCGCCTCAATGCCAAGCTTCAAGCGAATCTCATCAAGTGAAATCACGGGCAGAGCTCCAGCGTTTTCTTTAATCCAGTGATCTTTTCCGGCGGCGGGCAAGCCGCTCATAACAGTGACCTGAAAACGAGTATCGTCATAAGCATGCCGACCTGGATCCTGGGCAATGGAACTAGAACGGTGAAAGTAAAGAAATCGACTGTGCTCTGAAGCAAAAGGATAGGGTCCTGAGAAACAAGACTTTTCCTTTGCATACTCCCTGAAAAATTCAATTTTGGAAAGCAAATCGCCAATATCCCGACACTGTCGCCCGCCCGCATCTGCTTCTGCCAGAATTGCCAGCAAATCAAGACGGGCGCATTGACTTGTTTGAATCACGGCTCTTTCCGGATCACCCTTGTCCCAGAACCAGAAAGCTAAACTTGAGAATCGAACCAGGGCTGAAACAGCTTCACGAACGAAGAGCGGCGGAGGCGATTTCGCAAATCCATCTCCTTGCCACAAAATGCGCCTAACTAATTGAGCGCCTCTTTGCCCATGACCGGCCGAGCTTATTCGTCCTTGACTGTCGATAACCGTGCACTCGGGTTTAGCAACGTCATGCAAAGCCGCTGCCAGAAAAACGATGTTGCGCTCAGTTTCATTAAGACCTCTCCATTCATCCATCGAAATCAGCTTTTCACAAACCAGCCGGACATGGGTAGCCACGTCGCCCTCCGCATGAAAAACAGGATCCTGCGGACAATCAATCATCGGCTTTACCCAGTCGAAATCTGCAAATGCCTCTGCCCAATCGAAATGCCAGAGTGGCGGCGACGGACAGAGCGGACTTGACCAGGGGCTGGAAACATTTTGCATCATGAGGAAGAATCGTAAATGTTTACGCCCTCACGCAGAATATTCGGCAGTATCGGTCGGTTCAGCCAGTGACTTTCCGAATCAAAAACTGCATTCAGAAAACCGGAGCGTACGTATTTATAGCGCTCTTTGACGATGCCGTCCTCCTCTACCTTTATATAGAGACCTTCCATCAAGTAAGTCTTCTCGGTTTCTTTCAAAATTTGCTCTTCAGCCAAGCCCAAACTCGAAGCCTGCTTTTTTAGTTTATCCAGATGCTCGTCGCTGATATAGCCGGAGCGCCCGACCAGAGCCGTCAGTTCTTTATATGAATTCAGCTTGCCCTCAAAAAGCACTCTTACCGAACTGACAGGCAAGAGCTTAAGTAATTTCAGTCTTTCAGAAGTACTCAAAAACACTGACTTATGTCGGTCAAATATGTCGAACTCCAGCCAATAATGCGGCAACTGGTCGTAAAAAATAGTATGTTTGGCGAACATCCATTCGCCAAAGCAAATGTAGCGAGTTCCAAGCACTTCAAAAAGACTTTTCGAATGCACAGCCGCCCATTGTTTCATGAGGTCAAAGTGTTTCTCACGCAAGCCGCCCTGAAGATAATGACCTCGACTTTGCAGCAGTTGTGAGCGGTCCTGCGCATAGCTTATGGCAGAGTTGGCGCCATCAAATTTTTCCTCAACGACGATATTTCGACCGGCAATTCTGGAAAAATCGACGGCGCTTAGGTCCTCATCGCCTTTTTGCAGGGATGAACCCTGTATATGTCTGGTGCGGGGATATTTAAGCAGCTCCATTCTCAAGTCAAAACCTTCGCCAGAACTATCATATGATTTAGAACATACTGAGCCTTGCCCGGCTCCGCACCTGCTTTTAACAACATTGAATCGAGCAGTTTTCTGTCGAAAAGATGGATATGTTCTTCGTTGTCATCCTCATGGGATGGAACAGAAAGAACAATAAAGCGTCGAGCCAGGGCAACCGCTTTATTCAGAGCGGCCTGAGCATCCGAAATGTGTTCCAGCGACTCTAGAAAAGTGACCACATCAAATGAGTGTTCAGGCAAATCAAGTTTGCAAATGTCGCTTTCAATTGCTTTCAATCGGTCAAGACCGCCGTCGCTGACCGCTTGAATATCGCGGACCCGAATCGGGTTTTCATCAACACAAGTCACCTGAAGTTCTGGAAATTCATCAAGCAAAGGCCAGAGAAAGGCGCCGCGACCGGTTCCAAGATCAAGAATTTGAGTCGGCTGCAATCCGCGCAAAATTCCTAATACGCTCCTGACTCGAGGCAAGCCCATGCTTTTCTTGAACTTGTGCAGCTTCAAATCATGAGCTTTGCCCAGAGCAAGCAAAGATTCGATTTGAGCGAGACTTAAGTCCTTAAGAGCAGTCTTAGAAAGGCTTTCATCCGTGATTAAGGAAGCAAGCCGCCCCCTTACAAAGGCAGCTGCAAGCAATATATAGAGATCACTTTCAAAAGCAGACATCTACTTAGACAAAAGGCGCAAGCTAGCTCGCGCCCGGGTTATTTAGGGATTGCTTCTTCAAAAGCCTAGTTGGCTTCTAGAGCAGCCAGGTTTGGATTACCGCTTTCTTTCATGCGGGCAGCCAATTCATGAAGTTCTTCTTGCAGATATTTTTCCAATCCGCCTTCCAGAAGTTTCTGTACATCTGCCATGAAGCGAGCAGCAGGGGCGCCGTCAATGATTCGATGGTCAAAATTGAGGGTGAGAGTCATCATTTTGCGGACTTCAATTTGCCCATCACGCACCACAGGACGTTTTTCTATGGTTCCTACTCCAAAAGTCGAAGTCGAAACACATGGAGGGATCATGGCTTGCAAGCCGAATTTACCGAGACTGCTTAAACCAAAAGTCGCTCCCAGACATTTCAGTCTGACGCCGGGGTTGCGCAGACCTACCCAGAGGATGAGTCTGCGTAAGAACCAGGGCATCCAGGTGAACCGGTGCTGCAGCTTCATATGCCAGACATTTTCCAGATCTGCTTCCGCGTGGGCGCGAAGTTCTTCTGAAATGTCAGCGATACTCTTAGTGTCCGGTTCTTCGATGGCTCCAAAAAATAGAGTTGGTTGAGAACCGATAAAGCGCTCAACAGTGAATCCGGCAACGATATTGTTGAAAACAACTGTACGCCCGAAAGGCAACATGGCCGTTCTGGTGTCCGGGTGGGCACGTTGCGCGATCGCAATCGCTTTCAGCAAGAAGGCAGTTGCTGTCACCCTGATGCCGTTTTTGGCAAGGGTGGCACGCAGCTCTTCTGCCCAGGTCATATCAATGTCGAGAAAAAAGTATGTTGGTACAGAGCCTGCACCAACAATGTTGATCATATCGAGGATGTTCCAGCGGAGCCTTGGAAGCTTTGAAAAATGAAAGCTCTTATCGTTTTTCTTTTCGTCTCCCACAGTGTTTTCTCCTTGTGCCTTGAAACAATTGCAAAGACTGTCTCTTTAAATACTGACTCTAAATATTCCGGTTTGCAAGAGGGCTGCTTTTAAGATTATGACTCTTGCCTACCAGCTAATGTTTCCGCCACTCTTCAGCCTTTACTCGTCTTATTGTTATTTTAGACCTTCAAAGGCAAATTTGGAGAATGCTCTAATAATTTCTTGCGGGCTTAGCGACTTCCAGAAGCCACAAGACCCCTCTGGGGTTGAAATTCCTGGCATTCGCCGTCAAATTCCCTGAGAATTTCGCCAACAATCTCACTTCTTCTATTTTGCCCAAGTCTGGGGCTGTAATGCACTGAAAAGGTGAGCATCCCTAAAGATTTACTTTGCCAGTACTCTTGATTTTCCTGATCGCCAAGCTCGGCTCGCAAGTTTGCGGATTCGGCCAGTTCGACAATTTCAAACTCTTGATTCCGGTAAGACATGATCGCCAGGACTCCCGGGATGTCCTTTACTCCTCTTGGATTTACCAGAGGACCTTCAAACTCATAGCGACCAATTTGCAAACTCATCTTCTTGCCTTTCGCGTCAAGTCTCAAAACTGAGTATAGTCAGCAGATATCGCCCGGCATAATAACACCTCTGCATCGGCTATCCATTAACTATTGTCAGGTGTTCAGGGGACAGAAAGCAGCAGCGCTCGCTATCGGCTTGAGCTAAGGCTGATCTAAGCAAGTCCTCAATATCATTACGAGAACTTAAGGACTCAAGCAACTACGGTAAAAGCAGGCTTCGTTTATTAAGGATGTCCTGCCGAGCTATTGCTCTGGCATTGTTTTCCAGCTTTTCGGCATCTGCCGACTTACCGTTCAATCGAAACAATTTAGACATATCAATCATGCCGGCCGCAGTCAGAAGGCTGCTCTTACCCGTGGCAGATGCAGTGCTGGACAAAGCCCAGTAATAGACTTTAAGTGCAGTCTCTGTCTTTCCCTGGGAGTAGAGCATGAAAGCCAGGTCATTCAGCCTGAGAGCTACTGCCAGAGTTTGAGCTTCCAGCGGCAGCTTGGGCAGGCTGTCCAGATATGAAAGATCGATATTGAGCTTCTGCGGGTCCTTGCTTTCAGACAAGAGTTCCAGCAAGATATTAGTTTGCCTTACCGGTGCCGAGTCGGCTTTATAGACCTTCTCATAAATTTCAAGAGCACGTTTTAAGAGTGAAGCAGCTTGTTCGTAGTTTTTCGAGACCAGATAAATTGAAGCCAGACCACTAAGGTCGCGGGCTACACTGGGATGATCTGCCCCAAGGGAATCAATGTCCGTGGCAATCAATCGTTCGTAAAAAGCTATTCTCTGCTTGTTCAACTCTTCAAGGGCAAGAGGGTCGGTCATGGGCTTGTCCGGCTGAATCCGGCTTTGCTCAAGCCGGATCAATCCTGAATTTTGGAGTGGCTGAGAGGAACTGCTGCTTTGTTCCTGAACTGAACTCTCACCGAGTCGGGCGGAAACTTCGGCCAGCCATTTAGAGCTTGCAACTCCCTGCTTCTGCTTCAAATCAGAAATCTTGTCTTTCAAAAGCTCGTTTTGAAAAGATGAATTTAGCGATTTACCCTGACTGGAAGTTTTAAGCACCAAGTCTGAATAATCGTTCAAAACTTCTTCAAGCAGATCGCTTGAGTCCAGCTTCTTTTCCTGGAGAAGAATCGTCAAACAAAGGAGATCGATGTCCTCGGCTTCTCCAGGCCGGCCTTGCTTTGCTTTTACTCTGGCCAGACGCTGTCTTGCAAGAACGGATGAAGGAGAATTGCTGCCATCATTGTGACTGCAAATTGCAATTGCCGAGTCATAGCATTTCGATGCTTTCTTATAATTGCCGTCTATTTCGTAAACCAGTCCCAGGGTGAGAAGAATCGGCAGCAGCTCATTACTGAATTTGCCGTGTTTTCTTTCACTCAGACTTAACGAACTCTTGTATAAGGGCAGGGCCTCATCAAAACGGTCTTGTTTATAAATGATATTTGCAAGTAGCATCTGGCAAAAGACAAGTTCATCTTCTGTGTGCGGAACTGCTCTTTTAACTGTTTTCAGCGCATTAGCCGCGCAAAGTTCGGCTTTTTCCAGATCTGTTTTTTCCAGATAACGCTCTGCTTCGGCAGCTTCGGCTTTCCAGTTTCCAACGGTCAAATCATGTTTCTTTTCATTGTGAGTCTTACAGTCGGCAGGCATCGAACTTGTCGCAAAACTAAATCCGGCAAGCAGTAGAAATGAGAGAAAAATGGAAGAAGAAGATCTCATTATCAATGCGCCTCCCAGGGCAGACCACGTTGGACTTCCACCCAACCGTTAAGTTTGTATGGAACCGGCGAACCGTTGTCTGCCCCTGTGGTGAACGCGCCATTGGCGGTCGGGTCCGGATCTGAAGGCACCCAGTCATGCAGGTTCGGGAGATCTTTCCGCAAGAATTCTTTGTAGCTTTTCATTTCGTCTTGCTTTTCTTTGCGCTTGTAATCATCAATCAACAAGGCAGCAAATGAGTCTTCGTCACGCAGCAGTCCTCGGTCTTTATCCGAGTCTGTTTTTACTTTAAGCCACTCTTGAGCTCCGATAAATATACTTCGTCCATCGATTGCTCTTAAATCATCAAAGTCATGCTTGCTGAAATCAGTGTCTTGAAATGTTTCAAGCGTGCGTTTTCTCAGTATTTGATTCTTCTTGTCTGAATCTTTCTCTTGCTCTTCCAGAGTTTTTTCCCTTCTTCGCTCGGCTTGTTCTTCGCGCCGTTTTTCTGCTTCATCTTTGACTCGTTTTTTATCAATGTCGAATTCGGATTCTTTGAAATCGTTGCTGAACACTCGTTGAACCTCATCTGCTTCAACCGCAGGAAGAGATGAGAGCAACAGAAGCCCCAGGCAGGAAATTGCAAGATTGAAGCGAATGAGCAAGGTCTTGTTCCAAACCCCATACTTCTTGGCTATCTCAATTTTTCTCTTGTCGACAACCGCCCGATTATTATACGTTGTCCAGCGCCTTCAAGCAGTGCGCTCAAGAAGTCAACTGCTTGCTGAAATGATTGCTAAATGTACTTAACTCTGCGCTTTTAATTTCAATCTCAGAGTAATACAAAGAGGATCTAGTAAAATGAGCTCTTCGAAGTAAAATGCTTCGAAGTTTCATTACTAAGCAGATTCCGAAAACAGCTCGAAAGCAGCAAGTCCGGTATTGTTCCAGGGAAAGCT